>NZ_JBITWC010000006.1:0-162409 GCF_044543515.1 Vreelandella lionensis
GTCGCAGTGATAACGAACGAGTGTGAACGCACTCAGAACACCGGATACGCAGCCGCCAGCCAAGGCGCTGACGGAAAGAGACGATCACAAAACACGTCACCGACGCATCAGCATGATATGCATGACCCGTTACGCCTGACGACCATAGCACGCGTGAACCACCTGATCCCTTGCCGAACTCAGCAGTGAAACCGCTTAGCGCCGATGGTAGTGTGGGGTCTCCCCATGCGAGAGTAGGTCATCGTCAGGCACTTATACTGCAAAGAACCCAGCCAGTCGGCTGGGTTTTTTGCTGCGCGCTCAATAAGCGCGCCATGACCCCAAGCCCCGTGCACCGCCTGCTCGGGGCTTTTTGCTGTGGACGGACTATGACCGCGGGGTATCGGCAATAAAAAAGCCGCCCGTTAGGAGCGGCTAAGGTAGGTTGCTAAACGATTAGCGGTGGTACTGTTTCTCGCGTTCAGGCTGCCAGAGAATGGCGTCTACCCGTAAACGAGTTGTCTGCTGGTTGGGCAGTGGCCAATCGATAGTATCGCCTACCTTTAGGCCTAACAGGCTAGCTCCAATGGGCGCCATAATAGAAATGGCGTCTTGGGTGTTACCCAGAGAGTGCGGGTAAACCAGTGTACGTATCATCTGCTGATTACGCGTGAGATCGGTAAACTGAATTTGGCTATTCATACTCACAACGTTATCAGGGATTTCTTCGGGATCGACGACTTCCCCGCGACTAAGCTCATCTTGCAGTAGCTCAGACACCATTTGATCCTTTTCAGTCGCTGCATCAATCAGGCGCTGCAGACGGTCTGCATCAAGCCGGTTGATTATGAGGGGAGGTCGCTGCCCCATGATGCTCTCCTTGGCAAACGCAGTAGCAAAAGGCTGGCTGCGTTGTTATACAAATGGTGTGGAATGGCATAAAAAAAGCCCTCTCCATAAAGAAAGGACTATTCAGATAGTGTACGCCACTTCTCAGTAAAAGACGACGCACGCTTAGAGCGAGGCACATAGAAAGTGCTATGATGCATGCCGCAACGCGAGCAAGCTTTTAAGTACGTTCGTGTCTATTGGTGGCATATTATGTTTGAGGTGAAAGGTGAGTGACACGGTACCCACGTCATGGCTAGTTTACTGTCGGCCGGGCTTTGAAAGCGATGCGTTGGCAGAAATGCAGCACCATGCGAAGCAGCAGGAGATTATCTGCGAGCCTACGCAAGGAGAGGGCTGGGTCAGTTTAACGCGTCAGGATGGAGAGGCGATTAACGATTTGCATCGTCAGGCTGCGTTTAAGCGTCTTATATTTGCAAGACAAAGTCTGGCTGCGCTGCCTGCGCTAACACTCTCCCGGGATGATCGTCTAACCGCTATACTGGATCAAGTAAAGGCGAGCCGTTGGAGTTTTGAAGAGATCTGGCATGAAACGCCGGATACCAACGATGGTAAAGCGCTTGCTGGCTTGATCAAAGCACTCACAAAACCACTGCAGAGTATGTTGAAAAAGCGCGGTGCCCTGCGAGGCAAGGCGGGTGCTCGACGACTACATATTTTCTGGACCGATGGCGATCGTGTGCAGCTAGGGATGAGCTTTCCGGATAACCGCAGCGAGTTAATCAATGGGATACGTCGGCTGCGTTTTCCTTCGCGCGCGCCTAGCCGTTCGACGTTAAAGCTTGAAGAAGCTTGGCATGAGTTTATACCCCGGGACGAGTGGGATGAACGTTTAGCTGCGCATATGCAGGCAGCAGATCTCGGTGCAGCGCCAGGTGGCTGGACATGGCAGCTTGTGCAGCGCGGTATGTATGTCTATGCCATCGATAACGGCCCAATGGACAAACAGCTCATGGCCACAGGGCAGATCGATCACCTACGTGAAGATGGCTTTACCTGGGAGCCGCCCCAGCGTTTGGACTGGCTGGTGTGTGACATCGTCGACAAGCCGGTGCGCGTTTTGGCCATGGTTGAGCGCTGGCTAACACGCAAATGGTGCCGTGAGGCCATTTTTAACCTCAAACTGCCGATGAAAAAGCGCTGGGATGAAGTAACGCGCTGTTTGTCAACGTTGGAAGAAGCGTTAGCGACCGCAGGCGTGAGAGCCACTATTCGTTGTCGCCACCTCTATCATGATCGGGAAGAGGTGACGGTATACGTTAGGCTGGCTCACTAACCTGGGCGGGTATCCGCCGTTGGGCTAGTAGCCTGGTTCATAAATGCGGATAGTTTCGTCTTCGGTGAGTAGCGGTAAAATACGCTGCATTGCCATGGCGCGCTCTTCACTGGCGTGCCACTCTTTCCAGGCGCGCAAGTCGCGCCATTTGGTAATCATTAAACGGCGGTCTGTGTGGCCAAGCTCAACCAAAGTTTCACCACCAACGAAGCCCCTGACGCCCAGTGAAACGCGCATAGCCTCGCGCGCTGCTTGTTCATATTCATCTTCTAGACCGGGCATAATGCGTCGTTCAATGATGATTTTTATCATAGTGTCTGTTTCCTAACCGAGAGAGTCGATGACTGATAATACCGATGACCCCAACACGTTTAATGCTGCGTTAGATACCACAGGGCTTTACTGCCCAGAACCCATTATGCTCATGCACAACAAAGTGCGTGATATGACATCGGGCCAAGTGTTGAAAGTCGTGGCTACTGACCCTGCCACCACGCGCGATGTGCCAAAGTTTTGTCAATTTTTAGGGCATGAGTTGCTGCATCAAAATAGCGTGGACGATCAGTACGTCTACTTTATCCGCTTAGCGTGATCTTGTGGAGCCAAAGCAAGGCGCTCACCGACTAAGGGTGTAGCGCCTTGCCTATTATCGCTAAGCGTGATCACTACTCGGCACTACCATCATGGCGAGTGCCTCAAGCGTGGCTGGATCCTCTTCCAGAATGCGATTAGCAATATGGCGTTGGAAGAAATAGACGGTTTGATGCCGAGAATGCGCGTCGTACAAGCACTTGTCGCCCAGTAGAATGGGGGTCATGGTGGCTTTTTGTTCGTCTGCCACCATCGCTTCTATGCTGCCATCGCTATACAGCCGCCATCCGTACACAGGCTTCATGTGCCATGGCGCATTAGGGTGGTTCATGCAGAGTGCATGTGTGCCCAGAGTATCAGGGAGCTGCTGAATGAGGGTGATATCGCTAGAAGCCTCATACTCAAAATAGCTGGCAGCGGCGCTTAGCTCATCGTACTTGTGGTCAGGGGGAAGCTCGAAGATTTCGTCGGTTTCAGGGTCTCGGTAGCCGACGAAGAAACCGCTTTCATGACTATCCAGCTCATGGCAGGCCGCCAGCGACTCCATCCAAGGAACGAGCCCCACAACGTTGCCATCTTCCCTAAGCCCCCAGGCAAGAATGGGCAGGCCGTAGTAGGTGTCGGGACTCGCAGCGAGCTGGTAGACCATCTCTAAGCCATCTAGCTCTGGTGCTAAACGAACTAAACACTTTCGCGCCTGCTGACGCTGACGCACGGTTTCCAGGTCGATGACCTGGGCAGAGCGAGTTGACAGGGGTGCGCCCATGGTGTCCCTCCTTGTACTGCGTGGTCACGACATTGGCAGACAGTGAACACCGCCTGCCGCTACCTTCACCAATAGCACAGCTTGAGCGCGAGGTTAAGCGTAAACGTCATTTTTAATCAGAAGTGCAGTATTTAAACGAGGCTTTTAACTGCTTATGTGCCTCCCATTCCTTCTGAAACTGCTGCCAAGGAGCCTCCGGGTTGCTCATAGAAAGCCATGCACTTTGATACTCGTTAACCGCTTCAGGAGGAGAGACCGGGTGGATATCAATTAACCGGTTAATGCTGGTAAGCCACTGCTGGGAGTGTTGTGCCAATGTGGTTAGCCACGCAGGTTCATCCACCGACAAGCACGTCTCAGAGCCTGTAGCGCGCTTTAGTAGTTGGTTAGCTTCGCTAAGGCGCTGTTCGGCGAGGAGCAGGGCACGCAAGACCTCTGCGGTTAGTGGACGCTCCTGCAGCGTTTTGAGATGCCCTTCAAGGGTCGAGGAGTCTTGTTCCCAAGACTGGCTGAATTGCTGAGCAACCATCTGCTCCAAGTACTCGGTAGCGTCTAGCTGTCCGCTTAAGTCGACTTGTGTTAGAGCGGGCAGTGGGCTACTGGCTCTGGAAAAGCTTTTTTCCCACTCTTCGGAATCAAAAATGGCATTCCAACTGACGGCGGGTAACTGCTCGGTTTTTAACTCGGTTAGATGTGCGAGGCGTGCTTTGTCATCTTCACTTAAACTATCTGGCACATCACTATTCCAGCAGGCATCCAGCCGCTGCCAAAGGGTGCGCTCATAAAGCCAGTGCTGGCTGGGTGGCGCAACTCGGCCAAGCTGGTTATTACGAGCGGCAATCAGGGAAGTGATTTGGCACTCACGAAGTGCATAGATGTTGAGCATGCCATCACGGGTTTCAGGCAGCTCAATTAAGCGTTGCTGGCGTTCAGGAAAGGCACCAATGTTACGAGGCTCCATCCGCTCAGGTGGAGGGGCGTTGAGCGCATCCGCCAACTGTTGATGGTAGCTAGACCAAGCTTGATCGGCGCTGTGATCACCGCATGCCATAAGAAATAGGCTAGCCGAAGCGGCTAGCCACTTGCCGTAACGTTGCTTGGGAAGCATGGATTACTCCTGTTGGCTGATCGTTTTTAATCGCCAAGCCAGCAATACAGCAGCTGTGCTGAGACCAGCAATCAGCCCAATCCAGTATCCGTGTACGCCCATTGGGTCAGACACACCTCCCAAACCATAGGTTCCTAACCAGTGGCCACCTCCTAAGCCCACAATCCAATAAGAGAGCACGGTGATGACCATGACGATGCGCGTGTCTTTATAACCGCGTAGTGCCCCTGCCAAATTCACCTGCAATGAATCCGATAGCTGAAAAACAACCGCTAACGCGATAATAGTTAATGCTAGTGCCTGGATCTCAGTATTGGATGTGTAGAGTGAAATCACCGGAGCGGCCGTAAACCATAATAGCGTGCTGTTGATAGCCGCGACGATAATGCTAATCGTAATGCCATTCCAAGCGACTTTGCGTGCCATCGCTAAACGTTGCTGGCCCAGCGTATTACCTACTCGAACGGTCAACGCCATGCTTAACGACATGGGCAGCATAAACAGAATGGTGGTGTAACTGAGGGCGATTTGGTGCGCACCTACAGTGACTTCTCCAAAGCTGGCTATAAACAGCGCGATCAGAGTAAATAGAGTGACTTCAACAAAAATCGCGACGCCGATAGGCACACCCACCACCACAAGTTCACGAATGCCCGCCAATTGTGGCGGCGTAAGCTGCTCCCAAAGTGAAACGCTGCGGTAGGTGTTTCCGCGCCTTGTATAAAGCGCCATCGCGATTGCCATTGTCCACATCGAAATAGCGGTGGCAATACCGCAGCCAAAAGCCCCCAGTGCCGGTAGCTGTTGCAAGCTATTAGGGATGCCAGCACCCAATAGATTGACTAGGCCATCACCACCGTAAATGAGCAAATAGTTAAAGGGGATGTTAACGGCAAGGCCCACAAGGCTGATCCAGAGAGCAGGGCGAGTATGATTCATGCCATCTGAAAAGGCGCGTAACGCTTGAAAAAGCGCGATCCCAGGCATTCCAAAAGCAACGGCGCTTAGATAAGCCGCCGACTCCTGTGCAACACCAGGAGGAACGTTCATCAGTTCAAAAATAGGTGTAACGGCGACCCATAATAAACCTGCGGCAATGATGCCTAATGCCAACGCCACCCAAAGGGCTTGATGTACGGCCGGGCATATATCGTTATTGCGCTGGCCGCCCAGTAAGTGCGCCACGATCGGCGTTAGCCCCATCAGCGTGCCGGTCATAAACAGCATCAGCGGCATCCATAAGCTTGAGCCTACTGATACGGCGGCTAAGTCCGTTGCGTTGTGTCTACCTGTCATCATGACATCGACAACGCTCATGCCCGCCTGGGCTAGCTGAGCGCCGCAAATAGGCAAGGCCAGCGCAACAAGTGTGCGAGTTTCTGGCCAATAGATGGATTTGATATCGCTAGTAAAGCCGCCCAAGGTATGGCTCCCCTTTAGCAAAGAGACCTAAGAAAGGCCGATAGAGTAGCAGGAGTCGCTGCGCTTTGCTGTCTCCTCTTTAGCTGGTTAAGCCGCAGCGGGTATACTGCGCGAAATGCATGGGAAAAGTGGCAATATGGTGATTGAAGAGCAAGAGCGTTGGACCCTGGGCGATATTATGGCGCTGTTTGATGGCGTCTTTGCGGCGCATTGCCAGACGCGTTTGATAAAAGGAGGCGATGAGCCGCTGTATCGTCCGGCAACCGAACAAACACCCTATCATCAGGTCATTTTTGCGCGTGGTTACTTTGCCAGCGCGCTACATGAAATCAGCCATTGGTGTATTGCGGGTAAAGAAAGGCGACTGTTAGAAGATTATGGCTATTGGTACTTGCCCGATGGCCGTAACGCCCAAGAGCAGCAGGCATTCGAAAATGCTGAAATTGCTCCTCAGGCGCTGGAACAGCTATTCACAAAGGCCTGCGGGCGTACCTTTCACGTTAGTGTGGATAACCTAGGGGGCGAAGTAGAGGTAGATCGAGATGCCTTTGCGCAGAGAGTCGCTGCCCGGGCGCAGCGCTATTTAGCAGAAGGGTTGCCGCAACGCGCCAATGCGTTCTACTTAGCCTTGGCGCGCTACTATCAGCAGGGCGATACGTTGGAACAGGCAATAGCCGCAGGCAGAGCGCTGCTAGCAGCCACTGAAGTTAGCGCTTAATCTTTTTCATTAAGCTGTTGGTGCAACGTGAGCATCACCTCAACTTCGTGCTCCGGACGCATTGGCTCTAAGCCCAGGTCGTTAAACATCTCGCTACGCAGGCGGTGCCATTCACTAGAGCTGAGCTGATCGTAAAGTACCTCTGCGGGTGCCAGCTCTACAAAGGGGTCCAGGCCGTAGGTATCAAACAAACGCGCCAGCGCGGCCTCATCTTCGCCGTTATCGCTGGTGTATAGTGTGGCAGAGAAGTGGTCGTTCTCTAATTCACGAATCACATCAAGAGGGCTGACGCCTAAGCTCTCTAACTCTTCAATGCTATAAGCGCCCATCACATTGCTATCTTCGGTGATCCAGCTATCGTCCGGCTGGATCAGCGTTTGTTTGATTCGCCCGTCGGGTAACGACCACGCTATAGAGAGCGGCAAGCCATTATCTTCGCCTATTTCAATGGCAATAAATCCAGGATAGTCAGCCACGAAGTTGCTCCTTTTAAGCGTCCGCTTCAATTCGGAAAAAACGCTGGGCGGTGCGAGTGGTCGCCGCGCCAAGCTCGGTATCACTCACGTCATGCCAGCGGGCTATTTCTTTAACAATCCAGGGCAGTAGCGCTGGTTCGTGGCGGCGTCCCTTCAATTTAGCAGGCAAATTGCGGGGCAGTAGGTAAGGGCAGTCGGTTTCCACCATCAGGCGGTCTAGCGGTATATCGCGCACCATGTCGCGCAGGTGATGGCCTCTGCGCTCATCGCATATCCAGCCCGTCAAACCAATGTGCAGATCTAAATCAAGGTAGCCCTGCAGCGTCTCTTGGTCCGCCGTAAAACAGTGTATAACCGCCTGGCTAATATCATTTCGCCAGCTGCGCAGTATGTCTTGCATTCGCTTGCCAGCATCCCGCTCATGCAAAAACAGCGGCAGGCCGCTTTCTGCTGACAGAGCCAACTGCGCCTCGAACGCATGCTCCTGCTGCTCTGGGGTTGAAAAGTTGCGATTAAAATCTAATCCGCACTCGCCAACCGCCACGACCTCCGGCCTACGGTAAAGCTGCCGCATTTCTTGGGCGACCGTGTCATTCCACCCACTGGCATCATGGGGATGAACGCCCGCCGTTGCGTAGACCCCTGTGTACTGCTGCGCCATCTGCACGGCCTGCTTTGCGTGGGCGACATCGGTACCGGTCACGATAAGCGTTGTGACATTGGCCGCCTTGGCCCGCGCCAGCACGTCCCCCAGGTCGCGCTGAAAACTTTCATGGGTCAAATTCGCGCCAATATCCACTAATGGGGTATCAGGGCGAAATTGCAGTGCTTCGGGTAAAAACGTATCGGCTTCAGTGCTTGCCAAACTGTATTCCTCCGCCATGTGTCATTAACGCTATTGTAACGCTGGCGGCCCACAACCACTAATGCTCCTACCGTTCACACACAGTACGAATGGCACGAATTGCAAAAAAACTGGCTTGTTAGGTAAACAGAAGCTGAGTGTTTACTTTTACTATGCAGGTGGTTCATCGCATAAATGCACAGTAAATACTGGCTTAATAACAACAATAGACAGGTATATATCATGCAGCTATCACGTCGCTTCGCAATGACCGCTCTATCAGCAGCGGTGCTTACGGCGGTCTACGCGCCTCAGGTAACGGCCAATGAAGGCATCTCTGATAATGAGATTCGGATTGGCTATTTGGCTGATATGTCAGGTGTTTACCGTGACCCCATCGGCCCGCTTGGCGAGGATGCCATTCATATGGCGATAGAAGATGTTGGCGGTAGCGTGCAGGGTGCCAATATCGTTGTTTTTAATGCCGATGACCGAAATAGTCCCGATGTTGGCTCTAGCGTCGTACGTGAATGGATCGATGAGCGCAACGTCGACATGGTCACAGGTTTGGTGGCGTCATCGGTCACATTAGCGGCAGTAAGTTTGTTGCAAGAGGCCGATAAGCTGGGCCTAGTGAATGGCGCGGTTTCATCCGGTGTTACCAATGAGCACTGCTCGCCTAATCATATCCACTGGGTTTACGACACCTGGGCAATGTCCAATGGTACCGCCAAAGCGATTACGCAAGAGGGCTATAAAAACTGGTACCTACTCAGCGCTGACTACTCGTTTGGGCATGCGCTAGAAGCGGACGTTGAACGTGTAGTGACTGAAAATGGCGGAACCATTGTAGGCCGCGCTCGCCATCCATTCCCCAATAACGATTTCTCATCGTTCATGTTACAAGCGCAAGCCTCTGGCGCGGATGTCATTGCCTTAAACAATGCCGGTGGCGACACCATTAACGCCGTACAAACAGCGGGTGAGTTTGGTATTACGCAGGCCGGTCAGGTGCTAGCAGGTATGGTGCTGTTTAGTACCGATATCCGCAGTATTGGTCTTGAGAATGCGCAAGGGCTGCAGTTTACCAAGGCCTGGTATTACGACCTTAACGAAGAGACGCGGGCCTGGGCAGAACGTTTTCGTGAGCGCACAGGTAGCATGCCGACCATGGTTCACGCCGGGATTTATTCCAGCACGCGCCACTATCTAGAGGCCATTGCAGCGGTGGGTACCGACGATACACAGACGGTGCGCCAACAGATGGCCGAGACGCCTATTAACGATATTTTTGCCAAAAATGGCTATATCCGTGAAGACGGCCGTATGGTGCATGATATGTATCTCGTCGAAGTGAAAACGCCAGAAGAGTCGGCCGATGCAGATGACCTTTTCCGCGTCGTGCGCACTATCCCAGCAGAGGAAGCGTTCCGGCCGCTGTCTGAAAGTGTCTGCCCACTGGTAACGGGTTAATTCATCGCTGAAGCCTTTTAGACCATAACAACAAGGACTTAGCATGACGCTTACCAACTCTATCCACCGTAATACCATTGGCGCTGCGCTTAACCGCAGCGCTCGCAAATACCCCCAACAGCCTGCGCTTCGCTTTGCTGACCGTTCATGGAGCTATCAAGCCCTCAACGTGGCCGCTAACCAAGTGGCTAACGCTCTTTTAGAGGCGGGGCTTGTCCCGGGAGACCGACTAGCGGTATACGGAAAAAACTCAGACGCCTATGTGATTGCCTGGCTGGCAGCGGTTAAGGCTGGGCTGGTGCATGTCCCGGTCAACTTTGCCCTGAGCAGTGAGGAGCTTGGCTACATTTTGCAGCAGTCAGGCGCCAAGGGAGTGCTGAGTGACGCCTCACTTGCGGACAAAGTGCGCGAGGCTACTCAATCAATCACGCTGACGATGAATGGCACCTTGCATGCTGTTGAACCTAGCGGCTTTGACGTATTAGCCAGCGTCGGTTCGTCCCACTCAAGTAATGAGCCCGACGTAGCGCTAGAAGGGAGTAGCCTTGCCCAGCTGCTCTACACCTCGGGCACAACCGCCGCGCCTAAGGCCGCGATGATGAGCCATCAGGCGTTAATGGCAGAGTATATGGCGTGCATGGTGGAGCTGGATATTAAAGGCAGTGAGGCGATGTTAGCCGCGTTGCCGCTTTACCACTCGGCACAAATGCACGTGTTTTTGATGCCCGCGTTACTGCTTGGTGCCCAGGTTATTCTCCTGGAAGCGCCGCTGCCAGACAGCTGCTTAGCCGCCATTGCTCAGCACCAGATTGCCTCATTTTTTGCACCGCCGACGGTGTGGATCAGCCTCTTACGCCATCCGCAGTTCGGCCAGCACGACCTCTCTACCCTGAAAAAAGCCTATTACGGTGCCTCTATTATGCCGGTACCGGTATTGGAAGAGATGCAGCGGCGCTTTCCTGGCGTGGGCCTATACAACTGCTACGGCCAGAGCGAAATAGCCCCATTAGCGACTGTTTTACGACCTGAAGAGCATGCGGAGCGCCCGGCATCGGCGGGCCGCCCGATCCTTACGGTAGAAACGCGCATCGTCGATTTAGAAGGGAACGACGTTGCCCCTGGTGAACATGGTGAAATTGTGCATCGCTCGCCGCAGCTAATGGTGGGTTACTGGGATAAGCCCGCGATGACCGCTGAAGCGTTTCAAGGCGGCTGGTTTCACTCAGGAGATGTCGGCTATATCGACGAGGCGGGTTACCTATATATCGTAGATCGTATTAAAGATGTCATTAATACCGGCGGTGTGTTGGTGGCTAGCCGAGAGGTGGAAGAGGCACTCTTTAAGCACGCGGCGATTGCTGAGGTCGCCGTGATAGGCCTTCCGGATGAGAAGTGGATTGAAGCGATTACGGCAGTGGTGGTGCTGAAAGAGGGGCAGGAGGCGAGCGAGCAGGAGCTGATTCATCACACCAAAAGCATTGTGGCGCCCTATAAAGTGCCTAAACGGATTGTCTTTACTGACGCGCTCCCGAAAAGCACGGCAGGGAAAATTTTAAAGCGCCACCTGCGCCAAGAGTTTAAGGAGTCATGATGGACGAGCAGACACACGCGCTTTTTCACACCATGATTACCCGCTGCTTAGCACAGGAAGTGGCGCCGTTTTACGCGCAGTGGGAAGACGCAGGAGAAATACCACGCTCTTTATGGAAGGCGCTGGGCGCCGCTGGACTGTTAGGCATTGATCTAGAGGAAGCGTATGGCGGTTCGGCGGCCGATATTGCGGTGACTCAGCTGGCACTAGAGGAGATATCTCGCCAAGGTTTTGGTGGCCTTGCCAGTGCCTACAACATTCACGCCAATATCGTCATGCCTTATGTGCAGAACCTGGGGTCGCCTGCACAGAAAGAGACTTGGCTGCCGCGTATGGCTCAAGGTGAGTGCTTAGGGGCGATTGCCATGAGCGAACCCAACGCAGGCAGTGATTTAGCGGCAATGAAAACCCGAGCCACGCGTATGGACGATGGTTGGTTGCTCAACGGCAGCAAACTGTTTATCACCAACGGCCAAGTGGCTGATTTGGTAATCGTATGCGCGAAAACAGACCCCAGCGCTGGCGCAAAAGGGATCTCACTGTTTTTGGTGGACACCGCGTTGCCCGGATTTTCTCGTGGTAAGCCGATCAAAAAAATTGGCCAGCACGCTAGTGATACGGCGGAGCTGGCCTTTGATCAACTGAAACTGCCTGCTAATGCGCTATTAGGTGAAGAGGGCGAAGGGTTTCGCTACCTCATGCAAGAGCTGCCCCGGGAGCGTTTGGGCGTGGGTGCCCAAGCTTTGGGGGCGATAGAAGGTGCGCTAGCGCTAACGCTTGAGTACGTCACCCAGCGGGAAGCCTTTGGCCAGCGAATCGCCGACTTTCAAAATACCCGCTTTACGCTGGCGCAGATTAAAGCCCAGCTTGAAATGGCAAGAGCCTATTTTGAACAGTGCGTCGAACGGTACCGACAAGGCACCATGAGTAGCACCGATGCGGCTATTCTCAAGTTACAGCTGAGCGAACTGCAGTGCCATGCGATTGATCGCTGCTTGCAGCTGTTTGGTGGCTACGGCTACACCCAGGAGTACCCCATTTCACGCTTTTATCTGGATGCACGGGTACAAACGATTTACGCCGGCAGCTCCGAGATCATGAAAGAGGTGATCGCGCGTTCGCTGCTGGGCAAGGCCCCGTGATGCAAGGGGCTGAGTATTGTTAACAAGGAGCATGTATGCAGCTGGATAGCGTAGTCATTGTGGGCGGTGCACGCACCGCCATCGGCGCTTTTGGTGGGGCGCTGTCATCCTTTGCCCCGCATGAGCTTGGTACCCTTACGGCCATAGAAGCGCTGCGCCGAGCAGGAGTGGAAGGCAATGACATTGATCACTCTGTGTACGGTCATATTATTACCACCGGCCCTGAAGATGCCTATTTGGCCCGCCATATTGCGCTCAATGCAGGCGTCCCAAAAGAAGCCGGTGC
Organism: Vreelandella lionensis; assembly: GCF_044543515.1. NCBI lineage: Bacteria > Pseudomonadati > Pseudomonadota > Gammaproteobacteria > Oceanospirillales > Halomonadaceae > Vreelandella > Vreelandella lionensis. Next base: position 12,582 of record NZ_JBITWC010000006.1, read on the forward strand.
CTTTAATGTCAATCGCCTATGCGGCTCCGGTGTGCAAGCGGTGGTGTCAGCTGCGCAGCAAATTGCCTTAGGCGACAGCCGACTTGCTTTAGCAGGCGGTGCCGAAACCATGTCCCGTGGTGCCTATGTGTTAGCCCCCCAGGCGCGTAATGGCATCCGTATGGGGGATTGCTCCATTCAAGATTTAACCCTCGGCGTGCTTAGCGACCCGTTCGGCAGTGGCCATATGGGGATTACCGCTGAAAATATTGCTCAGCAGTACGGGCTGAGTCGTGAGCAGTTGGATCAGTTCGCGCTTGATAGCCATCAAAAAGCAGCGCGGGCTATATCAGAAGGGCATTTTGATACTCAAATCGTTCCAGTTGAGGTGACGAAAGGGAAGCAAACGCTGACCTTTGCCCGTGATGAGCATGTCCGTGAGGGCGTTGAACTTGGTGATTTAGCGCGTCTAAAACCTGCGTTCAAACGCGATGGCGTGGTCACGGCTGGCAACGCCTCGGGTATTAATGATGGCGCGGCAACGCTGGTCTTGGCTCATGCTGAAGAGGCTCAGGCGCGGGGGCTGACGGTACGTGCTCGGCTGCGGGTGGCCACCACGGCGGGGGTCGAACCATCGCTAATGGGTTTGGGGCCTATTCCAGCAGTCAAGCGCTGCCTTCAGCAGGCAGGGCTTACGATCAACGATATCGATGTGATTGAATCCAATGAAGCGTTTGCGGCCCAAGCGATGGCGGTGGCATCGACGCTTGGTTTTCCATTGGAAAAGTTAAATCCCAATGGCGGGGCGGTTGCCCTTGGCCATCCCGTGGGGGCGACAGGCGCTATCTTAATCTTGAAAGCGCTGCATGAGCTGGAGCGCATTCAGGGGCGCTATGGGCTCATTACGCTCTGCATTGGCGGTGGGCAAGGTATCGCGCTATTGATCGAGCGCTAAGCCGCCCCGGGTATCTAACAACAATCAAAGGTATGTTTTATGTCGACGATAACGCCAAAACTGCTTCCTCCTACGTCTTCTGCCACCAACCCTCCCATGCTGATCAAGGATCTGCTGGAGTCCGGTGTGCGCATGGCGGGCAACAACCAAATTGTGTATCGCGATCAAAGCCGCCACGACTACCGCCGATTTCAAGAGCGGGTCCATCAATTGGCCCACCTTCTGACCTCACAAGGCGTTCAGGCTGGAGACGTGGTGGCCGTACTGGATTGGGACAGCCACCGTTATTTGGAGTGCTTTTTCGCCATCCCCATGATCGGTGCGGTGCTGCATACGGTGAACGTACGTTTAGCACCCGAACAGATTCTTTACACCATGGAGCACGCAGAAGATGTCTTTGTGCTGGTGCATGAAGACTTTGTACCCCTGCTGGAGCCGCTGGCGCACCAACTACCCAACATTCGCGGCTACTTACTCTGCCAGGAGGCACCAAAAGAGGTGGCTACGTCGCTACCCCTGGTGGGGGAATTTGAAGCGCTGCTGGCTGAGCAACCAAGCCATTACGACTTCCCCTCTTTTGATGAAAATGGCGTGGCCACGCTGTTCTACACCACCGGCACAACGGGTAATCCTAAAGGGGTGTTTTTCACACACCGCCAGCTTGTGTTGCACACGTTAGGCGAGGCCAGCACGTTTCAAGCCCCCGGTTTTGAGCTGCTGAACCGAGATAAAGTGTATATGCCCATTACGCCGATGTTTCACGTTCACGCCTGGGGGGTCCCTTACACGGCCACGCTGTTAGGGGCGACCCAGGTGTATCCGGGCAAATACGAGCCTGAGATGCTGGTGAAGCTGCTGGTCAGCGAAAAGGTCGACTTTTCTCACTGCGTGCCGACGCTGCTTAATATGGTGGTCAGTGCCGATGCGATTGCATCGAAGAAGGTGGATTTAACCGGTTGGAAAGTCTTGGTAGGCGGCAGCGCCTTAACTCAGGCACTGGCAAGTCGTGCCTGGGCGTTGGGGATCGATACCCGCAGTGCCTATGGTATGTCGGAAACGTGCCCGCTGCTCACGGCCGATATTTTACCCAAAGAGATCGCCGAGGCTGACTTTGAAAGCCAGTTGCCGTGGCGCTGTAAAGCAGGGCTTCCGGTGCCGTTTGTAAGGCTGCAGGTGGTCGATGTTGACGGCCAGCCGCTCCCCCATGATGGCAAAAGCGTCGGGGAAGTGCGGGTCCAAGCTCCGTGGCTAACCCAGGCTTACTATAAAGAAGAAAAGCGTAGCGAGGAGCTGTGGCAAGATGGCTGGTTGCATACCGGAGATGTGGGTTCTCTGGATGAGCACGGTTTCCTAGCGATTAGCGACCGTATTAAAGATGTCATTAAAACCGGCGGCGAGTGGCTGTCCTCATTGGAGCTGGAAAGTTATATCAGCCAGTGTCCGGGTGTTGCCGAAGTGGCGGTGATAGGCGTGGCAGATGATAAGTGGGGAGAACGCCCGGCCGCGCTGGTGGTACCCAGTGATCTCAAACAGCCGCCTACCGTAGAGGCTATCCAGGGCTTTATGGAACAGTTTGTGGCGCAAGGCAAACTCAACCGTTGGGGTGTTCCCTCTCTGATTCGTATCGTCGATGAAATCCCTAAAACCAGCGTCGGCAAGCTAGATAAAAAGCGCATTCGTACCGAGATATAAGCGCGAACCTCTCACCCTGTCGCCTGTGCTTTACGGTAGGCGGCAGGGGAGTTGCCTGTCCACTGCTTAAAGGCGCGGCTAAAGCAGGCTAAGTCCTCAAAGCCAAGCGTTTCTGCAATGGAGGATAGCGTCCGCTGGCTTCGGGTCAGCGCTTGAATCGCGTAGTCACGTCGGTACTCATCCTTAACGGCTTGAAAGCGCGTACCCTCGAGTTGTAAATGCCTCGATAGCGTCCGAACAGAGACATGCAGCGCCTCGGCAACCTCTTGCACGGTACACGCCTCCGGCAAGTGACGGCTGAGGTGCTCTCTCACTCGGTGAGTGGCTAAGCGGTCTTCAAACGAGACATAAAACCAATCCGCCGGTGCGCGTTGTAAAAAAGCTCCTAGGTGCTGCTTTGTTTGCCGAATAGGCTGTTCTAAGAGCGACTTATCGAAGTAAACAGCCGTTTGTGGTTGGTCAAACTTCACTTTTCCCGGATAAAAATAGAGGTAGTCGGCGCTGTGGGCGGGCTGCGGGTAGCTGCACTCCATTAAAACGGGAGGTATCTTGCGAGCAATCATCCAGGAAGCGATGCCGTGGAAAAGTTTTAGCATCAGCTCATGGACTAAAATGCGGCTGCCTTGCAGCGGCGCATGCTCTTCCAACGCCAGACGCGCTAAGTCGTCTTTAATCGTAAAGCTGTAGCCAAAATCATCCAGAAGTATGCGAAAAAACTGGGTATAGCGATGCAGGGCGACCTGCAGGGTAGGCGCTTCCAGCATACTTAAGCACAGCAGCTTGAGGGTTCCACAGCGTAGCGGGCGTGAGAAAAAACGCGGTGTTTCATCGTCTAGCTCAACGGCCAGCAGGCGGTAGAGCTCAGCAAATTGCTCAACGGTGACGCGCCCATTAGGGGCAGTGAGTAAAAAGGGTGAAATGCCTGCTTGTTCTAAATAGCGGGTGGGTGGTTGCCCCGCAGCGGTTAGGCCACGAAATAACTGATTAACAAAATGCATGGAGACTGTCACTGTCACGGTGATTTCACCTTACCAGCGTTTTTCAACACCGCTTTATTGTTGTTAATTAGCCTATGACGTTAGCACGTTGTTTGGCTTGGCTCTACAAGGGTGCATCGTAATTTGGATGCATGCGTTACACTGTGCGCCTCACGACGAAGGAGGACACTGCGTGACCCTGTTACGACTCGAACAGCTGCAACTCGCTTACGGCACCCAAGTACTGCTTAACCGCGCCGACCTAACGGTTGAAAGAGGCGAGCGGCTGGCGCTGGTCGGGCGCAACGGCACCGGTAAATCCACGCTGCTGAAGCTGGTGGCGGGCGATATTCAGGCCGACGACGGCTCCATCTGGCGTGCGCCGGGCTTGAAAATTGGCGTGCTGGCCCAGGAATTGCCTGAATCCTCGGGCATGACGATTTTTGATATGGTGGCTCAAGGCCTGCCCGAAGCGGGCGAGCTGCTGTCTGAATATCAGCACCTCATCAACGACCCCGACCCGGATATGAACCGCATGGCGACGCTGCAAACGCGTCTTGAAGCCATTGACGGCTGGTCGTTTCATCAGCGTATCGACGTGGTGTTAACCCGGTTGGGGCTGCCGCCAGAAGCCGAGATGAGCGCGCTTTCCGGCGGCTGGCGTCGTCGTGTGGCGCTGGCCCGGGCGTTAGTGTCAGAGCCTGATTTGCTGCTGCTCGATGAGCCGACTAACCACCTGGACCTGGACACCATCGCGTGGCTGGAAGAGCAGCTGTTGGCCTTTAACGGCGCGGTACTGCTGATCACCCACGACCGGGCGTTCTTATCAAAGCTTGCCACCAATATCCTTGAGCTGGATCGCGGTAAGCTAGGCCGTTATCCGGGGGCTTACGCAGAATACCAAGAGCGCAAGCAGCACGAGCTGGAAGTGGAGTCGCGTGAAAATGCGCTCTTTGATAAAAAATTGGCGCAAGAAGAAGTCTGGATTCGCCAGGGCGTGAAGGCTCGGCGTACTCGTAATGAAGGCCGGGTGCGTGAGCTTGAACAAATGCGCCTGGAGCGTAGCCAGCGCCGCGAGCGCCAGGGCACCGCCAATCTCACCGTGGACAGCGGCGAGCGTACCGGTAAGCGGGTTGTCGAGCTGAAGGGCGTTACGCAGCGCTTCGGGGATGACGTCATCCTGGGCAATGTGAACCTAGAAGTGATGCGCGGTGATCGTATTGGCTTCCTTGGCCGTAACGGTGCGGGTAAAACCACGCTACTGAAGATTTTACTCGGCGAGCTGGCACCTACCGAAGGCAGCGTGCAGTTAGGCACTAACCTGAAAGTGGCCTATTTCGACCAGTTACGTGCCGGGCTTGAGCTGGAAAAAACGGTTTACGATAACGTCGCCCAAGGTAGCGACCGAGTCAGCGTGGGTGGTAAAGACCGCCATGTCATGAGCTACCTGCAGGACTTCTTGTTCACCCCAGATCGCGTACGTCAGCCGGTGAAAGCGCTGTCCGGGGGCGAGTCCAACCGCCTGCTGTTAGCCAAGCTGTTTACTCAGCCCGCTAACGTACTGGTCCTCGATGAGCCCACCAACGATCTAGATATGGAAACGTTGGAGCTGCTTGAAGAGCTGCTGTTAGATTTTGATGGCACTCTGCTGCTGGTTTCCCACGACCGAACGTTCATGGATAACGTGGTCACCAGCATGCTGGCCTTCGAAGGCGAAGGGCGCGTGCGTGAATACGTGGGCGGCTATACCGACTGGATTCGTCAGGGAGGTAAGTTGCCCCCTGCACCGTGGGAAGGCGCGGCCCGTCAGCAAACCGAGCCCACCAGCGAGGCCGTTAAAAAAGCTGCTCCAGCCCCAGCGGCGGAACCGGCTAAAAAAGCCGTTAAGCTCTCTTACAAACTACAGCGTGAGCTAGATGCGCTGCCCGCTGAAATTGAGCGGTTAGAGGGTGACGTAGAGACGCTTGAGCAGGAGATAGGCGACCCAGCGTTTTATCAGCAGGAGGCCACCGCTGTGACGGCTAAACTGCAAGCGCTAGAGAAGGTTCAGCAGGCACTGGAAGTGGCGATGGAGCGTTGGATGGAGCTTGAAGCAATGGCCAATGGCGAATAGCTAGCGCTGTTATATGCTAAAGGCCCCGGATGGGGCCTTTACCGTTAAAAAAGCTATTCGTCGCTTTTTTCACCTTTTTTGCCCACACGAACGGCTAAAACGTCGCACTGAGCGCCGTGTAATACGCCAGTAGAGGTGGAGCCAAGCAGCAAAGCAAAGCCGTGACGGCCATGGGAGCCAACCACGATGAGGTCAACGTCGTGCTCTTCGGCAAAGCGATGAATCTCAGTGTCCGGCATACCTACCACCACATGCTGGTCAGCGGCCTCGACGTGAGGTGCGGCGATCTCCGCTAAGCGCTTCTTGGCATGCTCATCTAGCTGGTCCTGGATGCTGGTAAGATCCATAGGAATATCGCCGCCGTAAGCGAATCCCAGTGGCTCAAGAGTATGCATAATAGAGATTTTGGCGCCGTTGTTGCGCTCAGCAATCGCCACCGCACGCTCGAGAATTTTGTGAGAATCTTTGGTTAAGTCAACGGCAACCAGAATATGGCGATAGCTCATGGCGTATCTCCTTGATGGTGTTTAACAAAGAAAGGCTTTGTTAGATACCCTTTACTTTAGGCTGGGTGCTTTATCTTAACAACGACCTGGATCATGGTTTTTTTAAAACGCTAATTCAGTTTGGCGAAATAGGGTGGATAGTGCAATGGAATGGTTAATCATCGTCTCGATTCTGATGTTTGTGATCGCGCCGGTCATGTGGTTAAAGCCAAGCCCGCGACAAAAGCGTCAAATGGCGCTGCGCGTCAGCGCAGCCCAGCATGGAGTAGCCGTTAAAGTGGCCAAACCACCTCTACATCATTTTAGAGGCACGATGCCCGCGTATCGCTGGCACTACCCGCAACAGGCGCCTGGGCCTGATTTTGTATTGGTACGTGACTCCAACGCTAGTGACGCTTTGGAGCCTTTTCACGCGGGTTGGCGCTGGCGCATTGCGCCACTACGGCCACTACCTGAAACGGCTCGTGTGCACCTGCAAACACTGCTGGAGCGTCTACCACAAGATGCGTTGGTATTGGAGTCTAATGCGCATGCGCTGACTCTATGGTGGTGGGAGTCACAAACTGCCGAACGCTTTATAACGTATCTGGCTGATATCGAGCCGCTAAAAGCCGCGCTCAGTGGATTATCCGACCGCCCACCTGCAAAGCCGCTAGAGGCAGGTGGCGCGGTAGAAGATAGGGTAGAAGGTAATTAGTTTTTAGGGCCTTCCAGGTCCCTAGCTTGAATCGCTAAGCCATTTGATTCAATGAGCGCTAGCCACTGCTCAAGCTGGGTCAGGTCGCTATCGCTAAGGCCTGCTAGCATCTCCTGGCGCGCTGCGAGAACGACGTCATCAATCTTCTCAAGTAACGGCATAGCCGCTGGGGTAAGGTAGATGCGCTTGCTGCGACGGTCGTTGTCGCAAGCGCGCCGCTCTACTAAGCCCTGTTCTTCAAGCTGGCCCAAGGTGCGCACTAAGGATGGCGCTTCGACGCCAATGGCTCGCGCTAAATCACACTGAGGGTTGCCTTCGCCCAACTTCCACAGATGATACAGCGTTACCCAGCGGGTTTGGGTTAAGCCCAACGGTGCCAATCTGCGGTCTAGAATTGAGCGCCACAGGTGGGGCAAGCGAGCAATACGAAAACCAATTGTTGTTGAAGCCATAGTTAACTAACTACCGAAAAATGTAAGTGGGCGAATTGTCATAAGCTGCGTCGCTGAATGCAAGGTGTTCTGCTACTCCGGCTCTGATGAATCGCTTTGAATGCCGCCCTTACCAGGAATAAAACGGCGTAAATTAAGAGCACTCAGCCCGCTAGGCTGAATGGTGCTATCAGCCATCGTCGCCTGATCAGGGTCCTCTGAAACAGTAAACCGAATCAGCCCCAGCCGCTGGCCACCGTCCGTCATAATATCAATGCGCCACTCCCCTGAAGGATCTTGCGGGAAATTCTGTTTGTGGCTCCATGCTCGGTAACCCTGTTCGCGTCCGCCGTTAATCGCCAGCTCTACGATGTCCATCTCTGCACCGTTATGATGCCAGGCATGGTAGATAGTTTCGCTTAACCCCCGGGGGGCGCGAATGGCGGTATACACATACAGCCCATTACTGCGGATAGCATCAGGCGTCAATGCCATGGTGCCTTGAGGTGTGCGCTGCTGTATATCAAACGCTGGGGATAGCGCTGTGCTGGTCATCCAGAGGCTAGCGGGCGGTACCCACACGCGACCAAGCCATGCCCCATAAGCCAGCACCACGGTTAGTGCAAAAAAGCCTAGCCAGCGCGCGAGGGAGCGCTTTTTCAATAAATGCCAAAAGCTAGGTAGAGCCACTAAAACAGTTAATACCAATGCTAACAGTAGGCTCTGTCCCGTGGTGAGGTGCACCATGATGGGCAGAATGACCAGTAGTACCAAGAACACACACTGGGCATGAAACATAAAATAGAGACTGCGCCAGCGCCCAGCGAGCTTGTAGTAGAGCGGATCGATAATCGACCACACGGCCATGCCAATCACCAACAGCGCGAACAGCGTTTGGCCGCTGTTCCACACGGTGGTCACCAGAATAAACGGCAAGGTAAAAAACAGCGTCTCCTGGTGAATCATTTGAGCGATAAAAGCGGTAATGCCTTTCGGCAGCGTCGGATGACCGCGATGGGCCAGCCAGCGGCCAATCAAACTTTCGGATAGTAGCAGTAGCCAAGCAAACAGCAGCCCCAGTGCTAGAGCAGCCCCCAGCCACTGTTGGCGATCAACGAGGAAAAAGCTGCCTAATCCGGCCGCAAACGCCAAGGGCGGCCAGAGCCAACTCCAGGGCTTTAGGCGCTCTACGATCCTTTCGACGCGCCCTTGCAGTGCTTCCATGCGGGCGGGAGTTAAGAGTGTCCCCATAGCGTTAAAAACTCGTCAATGAAACGTATATGATCGTTGGGATAGCGGGTAAAGTCGATGTGATACGCCATTATGCGCTAAAAAAGCGTAAGAAATGTGTGCATTTGGAAAGGTGTCTATCCAGCAAGCGGATTAGCCAAAAGTCAGGGCTTGACGTACTGGTGTAACTCAACCAAGCTAAGGCAATCAAACGACCGTATGAAATGCGTGGCGGGCTCGTCAACGGCGTGCCAGCCCGAACTTGTGGAGAGAGCGCGCATGATCTATCAAGGCAATGCCATCACGGTGGAGCGTCGTGACACCCTGGGTGGCAATGACATCGCAATGCTCACTTTCGATTTGAAAGATGAGTCCGTCAACAAGCTATCCAGCGCCGTTATGGCAGAGCTGGGCGATGCGGTAAAAGCGATTCAGGCCGAAAGCGGTTTGAAAGGGCTGATGATCCGCAGTGGCAAAGATGCCTTTATCGTTGGTGCTGATATCACCGAATTCCACAGCTTGTTCGACAAAGGCGAAGAGTATCTGGTGGAGATGAACCTCAAGGTTCATGACATCTTCAATGCGATTGAAGACCTGCCTTTCCCTACCGTGACGGCGATCAATGGCTTGGCGCTCGGCGGCGGTTGCGAAGTGCTGCTGACCACCGATTTCCGCGTGATGAGCGAGAAGGCCAAGATTGGCCTGCCGGAAACCAAGCTGGGCATTCTGCCGGGTTGGGGTGGCTGCGTGCGCCTGCCGCGCCTGATTGGTGCCGATAACGCCGTTGAGTGGATTGCGGGTGGCACTGAAAACCGCGCAGATGCAGCACTTAAAGTGGGTGCTGTGGATGCGGCTGTTGCCCATGAGCTGTTGGAAGAGGCGGCGCTGGATATTCTTGACCGCGCCAATGCAGGCGAGCTGGATTACCAGGCCCGTCGGGAAGAGAAAAAGTCACCGCTTAAGCTCAATGCCATTGAGCAGATGATGGCGTTTGAGACCGCCAAAGGGTTTGTGGCTGGCAAAGCGGGTCCTCACTACCCAGCGCCGGTTGAAGCCATCAAAGTAATTCAAAAAGGCGCAGGCGAGACCCGCGCCCGCGCGCAGGCCATCGAGGCAAAATCTTTCGCCAAGCTGGCGCTGAGCAGCGTTGCCTTCAACTTGGTGGGCCTGTTCATTAACGACCAAGTCGTTAAAAAGAAAGGCAGCAAATACGAGAAGCAGGCGCAGCCGGTGAAGCAAACCGCCGTGCTGGGCGCTGGTATTATGGGCGGCGGTATTGCCTACCAAAGCGCCAGCAAAGGCACGCCCATCCTGATGAAAGACATCAAGGACGACGCCATCGAGCTTGGCCTGAAAGAGGCGCGCAAGCTGTTCTCTAAACAGGTAGAGCGTAAAAAGCTCACCACCGAGCAGATGGCCGAAAAACTCTCTAACATCCGTCCGACGCTCTCTTACGGTGATTTCGGTAATGTCGATTTGGTCGTCGAGGCGGTGGTAGAGAACCCCAACGTCAAAGACGCCGTATTGACTGAAGTAGAAGGCATGGTAGGTGAGAACACAATTCTGACCTCTAATACTTCGACCATTTCGATCAACCGTCTGGCTAAGAACTTAAAACGCCCTGAAAACTTCTGCGGTATGCACTTCTTTAACCCGGTGCACCGTATGCCGCTGGTGGAAGTCATTCGTGGCGAGAAGACCTCCGAGGCGGCCGTAGCAGCCACCGTAGCTTACGCCCGCGCCATGGGTAAAACGCCGATTGTTGTTAACGATTGCCCAGGGTTTCTGGTCAACCGCGTACTGTTCCCTTACTTCGGTGGCTTTAGCTTCCTGGTCGAGCAGGGCGCCGACTTCCAGCGCGTTGATAAAGTCATGGAGAAGTTTGGCTGGCCCATGGGCCCGGCATACTTGCTGGATGTCGTCGGCATGGATACCGCCGTGCACGCCAACGAAGTGATGGCCGAAGGCTTCCCAGACCGCATGGCACGTGAAGGCAAAACCGCTATTCAAGTGATGTACGACAACAAGCGCCTGGGTCAGAAGAACGACAAAGGCTTCTACGCCTACGAAGAAGATAAGAAGGGTAAGCCGAAGAAAGTCAGCGACGAGCAGGCTTACGCGTTAGTGAAGGAAGTGGTGAAAGAGCAAAAAGAGTTTTCGGATGAAGACATCATTGCTCGCATGATGGTGCCGCTGTGCCTGGAAACCGTACGCTGCCTGGAGGATGGCATTGTCGATACGCCAGCAGAAGCCGATATGGCGCTGATTTACGGTATTGGTTTCCCTCCCTTCCGTGGCGGTGCGCTGCGCTACATCGACGCGCTGGGCGTATCTGAGTTTGTTGCGCTGGCTGACCGTTTAGCAGAAGAGCTGGGGCCGCTTTACGCACCCACCGAAAAGCTGCGTGCCATGGCACAGAATAACGAGCAGTTCTACGCTGGCACCACTGCAAACGCTCAGGCCTAAGTCACCACCCACAGGAGAAATAAGATGAGTTTGAATCCGAGAGATATCGTGGTGGTTGACGGTGTTCGTACCGCCATGGCAAAAGCGAAAAATGGCGCCTTCCGCAATGTGCGTGCCGAAAACCTTTCCGCTGCCGTGATGCAGGCGCTGTTTACTCGTAACCCCAACCTAGACCCATCAGAAGTGGATGATGTGATCTGGGGTTGTGTTAACCAGACGCTGGAACAGTCCATGAACATCGCCCGCAACGCGGCGATCATGACCGGCATTCCGCGCTCTGTGCCCGCGCAAACGGTCAACCGCCTGTGCGGTTCTTCGATGACCGCGCTGCATATTGCCGCTGCGAACATTAAAGCCGGTATGGGCGACTTCTACGTGATTGGCGGTGTGGAGCACATGGAGCACGTCCCTATGGCGCACGGGGTTGATGTCAACCCGGCCGCCAGCAAGTACGCTGCCAAAGCCGCCATGATGATGGGCCTGACGGCCGAGTTGCTGGGTAAAATGCACGGCATTTCTCGTGAAGATCAGGATAAGTTCGGCGTGCGCTCGCATCAGCGTGCTCAGGCGGCGATGGAGAAAGGCTACTTCGATAATGAGATCATCGGCATTGAAGGCCACGACCAGCGTGGCTTTAAAGTGCTGGTGAAAAACGACGAAGTCATCCGCGCCGACGCCAGTCTTGAGTCCATGGCGAACCTGAAGCCCGTGTTTGACCCTCGTAACGGTACCGTTACTGCAGGTACCTCCTCGGCGCTGTCGGTGGGTGCGTCTGCCATGGCGGTCATGAGCTACGAGCGCGCTCAAGCGCTTGGGCTGGAGCCGATTGCGAGAGTGCTCTCGACCGGTGTGGCGGGTTGTGATGCCTCCATTATGGGTTATGGCCCGGTGCCTGCGTCTAAAAAAGCACTAAAAGCGGCGGGCTTATCCGCTGCAGATATTCAAACCGTTGAACTGAACGAGGCGTTTGCCGCTCAAGGCCTGCCGGTGCTGAAGGATCTTGGCTTCCTGGATGCCATGGACGAAAAAGTGAACCTGAACGGCGGCGCGATTGCCCTTGGTCACCCGCTGGGCTGCTCCGGTTCGCGTATCTGCACCACGCTTTTAAACGTGATGCAGCAGCGCGATACCACGCTGGGCTTAGCCACCATGTGTATTGGTATGGGGCAGGGCGTTGCAACGGTGTTTGAGCGTCTAAAGTAATACGCTCGACCTACTTTTCAAAAGCAACAAAAACGGCACCTTCATGGTGCCGTTTTTCGTTTTAAAGTGCTTTAAAACAGAGCTTTAAAACAGCCCGTTATCCAGCCCTGCGGCCATGGTCATGCCCAGCTCTTCGGCTTGGCGGGTGAAAGCCTCCTGCCACTCGCCGCGAAAAATAAGCGGGTCCTGTACCCAGCGCCAACGTAGCCCGGTGATGATGCTTTCCACCGCCCGTTGGGTGCCCGTTCCGTCATGGCCCGCGCGAATATAGAGCGCGCAGGGCAGGCCCTGCTTTTCTTCTAGTACGCTGTAGTAGCTGCGGTCGAAAAAGTCTTTTAGCGCGCCGCTCATGTACCCAAGGTTTTCGGTCGTGCCCAGCACAATGCCATCGCAGGCGAGAATGTCCGCTGGCCCCGCCTCGAAAGGCGTTTTGACAATGCACTCCACCGCCTCGATGTCCTCGTGTTCAGCGCCATGGTGTACGGCACGGCACAATGCCTGGGTATTGACGGAGGGCGAGTGAGCGACGATTAATAAGCGTTTCATGAGGATGTCTTCAGGCAATTGGCGGTGTGTTCAAGAGGTGCCACACTGTCAGCACTTAATGACACAGCCTAGTGGCCTTAGGGCAAACCAATCAAACGCTTTCAAACTGGGTATGGAATAGGGTGTTCCGTGTTGAACGATCAAAAAGGGAATCGCGTCATGCGTCAGCAGGCCAAAACGATAGGGATCGCCAGTCTTTGTTCATTAACGCTGTTATTGGCAGCGTGTGCGGGTCAATCAAGCGCACCTGCCCGTAACGACAGCCGTTCAGCTCCTACCGCGAGCAGTGAGGAGATAGTGACTGCTCCTGCTACGGCCGCATCGACGTATCAACCCGTCAGAACGGCGCAGGCGGAAGATTGGACACCGCCGCTGCTGGTAAGCCCGGAAGAGGAAGCCGCATACTATGTGAGCCGGTTATCCGACCGCCGGTTTGTTAGCCAGTATGGCGGGCCCGATAACCCAAGGCCCTGGTACATCGCAGCCGAGCGCCTGGGTGAAATAGGTATGCCTGCCGTTCCACTGCTGTTTGCAAGGCTTAATACCGAAGACCAGTATGAACTCATGCTGGTGCTCTACGCACTGCAGCTAGCCACACAAGACCCGCTTGTGACCTTCCAAACCGGCGGCGAAGCCGTTCAACTGCCAACGGTACTGGACCCGAGCGCTAATGCGGAAAATCGCCGCATTGCTCAGCAGTGGTGGGAGCGCCATGCGGCGCAGTTGGAGTTGCGCTAATACATTCGCTACATTGATGCCTGCCACTTATTTCGTCGTTTAGGAGAGCTCTATGGCATTTGCACTATCTACCATGCAAGTCACCAGCACGGCCTTTGACAATCACCAAGCGATTCCTGCCAAGCATACGGGTGAAGGCGACGATGTTTCCCCTGCACTCGCTTGGCAAGGAGCACCGGAAGGCACCAAAGGGTTTGCGGTGATCTGCCACGACCCTGATGCCCCGCTGGTGAAAGAGGGCAGCTATGGGTTTGTGCACTGGGTGCTTTACAACCTGCCGGGGGATATCACCTCGCTGGATGAAAACACCACGTTAGGCACGTTGGGTATGGCTGATTTTGGCAAACCTGGCTACGGCGGGCCCATGCCCCCAGAAGGCCACGGCAGCCACCTTTACTATTTTTGGGTGCTGGCGCTTGATGAACAAACAACGCTGCCGGAAGGGCTGACGCTGGCTGAATTGTTGAGCGCCGTTGAGCCTCACTTGTTAGGCATGAACCGTCTCGTCGGCACCTACGAGCGCGCCTGATTTACCTCCCCAGGCTGGAGCATTCTGCTCAAGCCGTGTAGGCTCCGTCGCTTTCTACGCCCTGCGTATTTGTCTGCTGCGATGGAGCCTTTATGAGTGACCTGCCTAATTGTCCTGCCTGTGCCTCTGAGTTTACCTACGATGATGGCATTCAATACGTCTGCCCAGAGTGCGGTAATGAGTGGTCGAAGAGCGGTGAGTCTGGTGATGCAGAGGCGGAGTCAGGCATTCGCGATGCCAACGGCAATATGCTCGCTGATGGCGATACAGTGACGGTGATCAAAGACCTAAAAGTTAAAGGTAGCTCATTGGTCGTGAAGGTAGGCACCAAAGTGAAGAACATCCGCTTGGTAGATGGTGATCATGATATCGACTGCAAAGTCGACGGCATTGGTCCTATGAAGTTGAAATCGATATTCGTCAAAAAAGCTTAGCATCGAGCTAAGATTATCCTAGCTCCCTCTCCAAGCCTGCGATGAATCTCGTGGGCTTTATTTTTCGAGCTGTCATAGCTTCTCTAAATGATAATGATTGGCTTTTTTGATGTTATCGGCCGCGAACGTGCTAAGAAATCGCGCTATTTGATAAGGATTTTGCGGAAGGGCTTCACATCAAATTTATACAGGACTAAAATGGTACCCAATTAACGGGTAAGCCAACGGTTCGCCCTAACGTGATGGAAAACGGGAGTGACTATGCTCAAGCTTTCTCGGCTGACAGATTATGCCGCTGTGGTGATGGCGCAAATTGCCCGTCACCACCAGGCGTCGCATACAACGGCTGATTTAGCGGAAGCGGTTCAATTGCCACATCCCACGGTGAGCAAAACGCTTAAAATGTTGGTGAAAGCGGGGCTTTTGGAATCTCAGCGTGGTGTCCAAGGCGGTTACCGTTTGGCTCGGCCAGCCTCCCAGATTACCGCCGCCGACATTATCAGTGCGATTGAAGGACCAGTAGCCATGACCGAGTGCAGCCAAGCGGAGGGCGAGTGTGAACTTGCCGCCACCTGTGGGGTGGCCGATAACTGGCAGCGTGTCTCGCTGGCCATTCGCACGCTGCTTGAAAGCGTGACGCTTGCTCACCTGGCGGACACCGCGCCCATCAAGCTACCCGTACAGTTACCGATTCAAAGTATTAGCCTGTCAGCGGCATCGGCTTAAGCCGCTAGGCCATATTAATTCTATTGACGGCGAGCTGACCTCGCCACCCAACTGCCCGGAGGGTATCACCATGGCAAGCGAAGAAATGGAACAGTTGGTTCGTCGCGAGTACAAAGATGGCTTTGTAACCGATATTGAAAGCGACACACTGCCACCTGGCCTGGATGAAAACACCATTGCCTTTATCTCGAAAAAGAAAGGCGAGCCGGAGTGGATGCTGGAGTGGCGCCTGGACGCTTACCGTCAGTGGTTGAAGATGGAAGAGCCGTCCTGGGCACACCTGAACTATCCGCCCATCGATTACCAAGAGATCTCCTATTTCAGTGCGCCCAAACGTCCTGAAGATCGCCCTCAGAGCTTGGATGAAGTCGATCCTAAACTGCTGGAAACCTACGAAAAACTGGGTATTCCTCTGCATGAGCGCGCAGCTCTGGCGGGTGTTGCCGTCGATGCGGTTTTCGACTCCGTCTCTGTCGCGACGACCTTCAAGAAAGAGCTGGCCGAAGCAGGCGTGATTTTTTGCTCCATTTCCGAAGCGATTCGCGACTACCCGGATCTGATCAAGCAGTACCTCGGCACCGTCGTGCCCGTAGCGGATAACTACTTCGCTGCCCTGAACTCTGCCGTGTTCACCGATGGCTCGTTCGTCTTTGTACCGGAAGGCGTAAAGTGCCCGATGGAGCTCTCGACTTACTTCCGCATCAACGCGGCTAACACCGGTCAGTTTGAGCGTACGCTGATCATCTGTGAAGATCGCGCCCAGGTCTCCTACCTGGAAGGCTGCACCGCGCCCATGCGCGACGAGAATCAGCTGCACGCGGCGGTTGTCGAGCTGGTGGCGCTGGATGATGCCTACATCAAATACTCCACCGTTCAGAACTGGTACCCCGGTGATGAAGAGGGTAAAGGCGGTATTTACAACTTCGTGACCAAGCGTGGCGACTGCCGCGGTGAACGTTCACGCATCAGCTGGACGCAGGTAGAAACCGGCTCTGCAATTACCTGGAAATACCCCTCTTGCGTGCTGCGCGGCAAAGACAGCATCGGTGAATTCTATTCTGTTGCAGTAACGAACGGTCGCCAGCAGGCAGATACCGGCACCAAGATGATCCACATTGGTGAAGGTACGCGCTCCTATATCGTTGCCAAAGGTATTTCAGCGGGCAAGAGCGATCAGTCCTACCGTGGCCTGGTCAAAATTGGGCCGCGTGCGAAGGGCGCGCGTAACTTTACCCAGTGCGATTCGCTGCTGATTGGCGACAAGTGTGGTGCCCACACGTTCCCCTATCAGGAAATTGGCAACAGCACCGCGACCATTGAGCACGAAGCCACCACCTCTAAAATCGGTGAAGATCAGCTCTTCTACTGCCAGAGCCGCGGTATCTCAGAAGAAGATGCGGTCAGCATGATTGTAAACGGCTTCTGTAAAGATGTTTTCCAAGAACTGCCGATGGAATTCGCGGTGGAAGCGGAAGCACTGCTCAATGTCACTCTGGAAGGCGCGGTGGGCTAACCGCTCCGGCACCCAACTTATTTTTAGGGCGTCGCGCTCGCGACCCGCAAGTATTTAAAAGGCGATCACTATGTTGCAAGTTAACGATTTACACGTCACCGTCGAAGGCAAAGAGATTCTGAAAGGCCTGACGCTCACCATTAATGCCGGTGAAGTGCACGCCATCATGGGCCCCAACGGCGCGGGTAAATCCACGTTGTCAGCGGTTATTGCTGGTAAAGATGGCTACGAAGTGACCCAAGGCAGCATCACCTTTGAAGGCAAGGACGTGCTGGAAATGGAAATCGAAGAGCGCGCCCAAGCGGGCCTGCTGCTAGGTTTCCAGTATCCGGTGGAAATCCCAGGGGTAAAAAACATTTACCTGCTGAAGTCTGCGCTTAACGCTCAGCGCGCTGCGCGTGGTGAAGGCGAAATGCCTGCGCCGGAATTCATGAAGCTGGTCAAAGAGAAGCTCGGCTTTATGAAAATGGATGCCAGCTTCCTGCAGCGTGCAGTGAACGAAGGCTTCTCCGGCGGCGAGAAAAAGCGTAACGAAATCCTGCAGATGTTGGTACTACAGCCGAAGCTGGCCATGCTGGATGAAATCGACTCTGGCCTCGATATCGACGCCATGAAAGTCGTCGCGGACGGTGTGAACAGCCTGCGTGCCGAAGAGCGCGCCATTCTGTTGGTCACCCACTACCAGCGCCTGCTGGACTACATCGTGCCGGACAAAGTCCACGTTCTGGTCGATGGCCGTATTGTCAAAACCGGCGATGCCGAGCTTGCCAAAGAGCTTGAGGCCAATGGTTACGAAGGCATTGAGGAGTCTGTGGCATGAGCGATACGCAAACGTTTTTGGACACGCTAGCCACGCGTAGCCAACAGCGCGCTGGCGAGCCCACCTGGATTGCTGCCCGCCGCCAGGCGGGGGCCGCTCGTTTTGATGCGATGGGCTTCCCCACTCGCCGCGACGAAGAGTGGAAGTACACCGACGTGCGCGCCATCGCCAAGGGCAATTTTGCCCTGGCAGATAACGCGGAGTTCTCCCAGGCTCAGGCGGCTGCCATCACGCTGCCGCTGGACGCTTATCGGCTGACGTTCGTAGATGGCGTTTTTTCTGCGGCGCTGTCTGATTTAGATGCCCTGCCGGATAGCGTGCAGGTGATGCCGCTCTCTAAAGCGCTGGCGGAGAACCATGAAGCCGTGGGCGGCCCGCTGGGGCGTTTAACCGGCGTCGATTTCTCCACATTCGCCGCGTTAAACACTGCCTTTATGGAAGAGGGCGCGGTGGTACGCATTGCGCCAGGTACGGTGGTCGAAAAGCCCATTTTGCTGCAGTTCCTGTCTCGTGCGGGAACGCCGGTGATGAGTCATCCGCGCATTCTGGTCGAAGCCGCTGGGCGTAGCGAAGCTACCCTCATTGAGCATTACGTGGGTGAGGTGGATGCCGCCAACTTTACCAACGTCGTGGCAGAGCTAATGCTGGACCGTGGGGCAATTTTGAACCACTACAAGCTCCAGGAAGCACCCATTGGTGACCTGCACGTAGCGAGCATCCACGTCGAGCAGAACCGCGACAGTCGTTACACCTCTTACAACCTGAATCTGGGCGGCGCGTTGGTGCGTAACGACCTGATCAGTGACTTGAACGGTCAGGGCGCTGAGACGAACTTCTACGGCCTGTTCTTTGGTCAGGGACGCCAGCACGTGGATAACCACACTAAGGTGAACCACAACGCGCCGCTGACGTTCTCGAACGAGAACTACAAAGGCATTCTGGATGATCGCGCTCACGGTGTCTTTAACGGCAAAGTGTATGTGAAGCGTGACAGTCAGAAGATTGAAGGCTTCCAGAGCAACCAGAACCTGCTGCTTTCAGATCGCGCGCAAATCGACGCAAAACCCGAGCTCGAAATCTACGCCGACGACGTGAAGTGCTCCCACGGCACCACCACCGGTCAGTTGGACGAGGATGCGATCTACGCACTGCGTACCCGGGGTATCGACGAAGCCACTGCACGTGGCCTGCTGACGCTGGCGTTCGCTGGTGAAGTGCTTGAGCAAGTGGCGTTGGATGCCATTGCCGAGCGCGTTGAGCTGGCGGTAGCCGGTAAACTGCCTGAGCGTTTCAATCTCGCCGGACTGGTTGAAGCGGCGGCTGCGCTCAACGATTAATCAAGGAGTTATCAATGCCCCATAGCGTGATTGAGAAGCCTACCGAGCGCAGCGTTGCGGTCTATGACGTTGAAACGCTACGCCGCGACTTCCCGATTTTGAATCGTGAGGTTCACGGCAAGCCGCTGGTGTATTTGGATAATGCCGCCACCAGCCAAACGCCGCAGCAGGTGATTGACGTGTTTAGCGATTACTACTCGCGCTACAACGCCAATATTCACCGCGGCTTGCATACGCTCGCCGATGAAGCGACGGCAGCCTTTGAAGCTACGCGTCATCGTGTTAAAGCGTTTCTCAATGCCGAAGATGCCCGCCAAATCATCTTCACGCGGGGCACCACTGAAGCGATCAATTTAGTGGCCCAAAGCTGGGGCCGCAGCCAGCTAAATGCCGGGGACGAAGTGCTGATCTCGATGTTGGAGCACCACTCAAACATCGTTCCCTGGCAACTGCTGGCGGCGGAGCGCGGCTTCACGATCAAGGTCATCCCAGTGGACGCGCACGGGGCGCTCGATATGCAGGCGTATCGAGAGCTCTTGAGTGAGCGCACGAAACTGGTGGCGGTGAATCACGTCTCTAACGCGCTGGGTACGATCAACCCCGTGAAAGAGATGTCAGCGCTGGCGCATCAGCATGGCGCGCTCATCTTGGTGGATGGTGCCCAAGCGACGCCGCATCAGTTGGTGGACGTCCAGTCCATCGATGCGGATTTCTATGCGTTTTCAGGCCATAAAGTGTACGGCCCAACGGGTGTTGGCGTGCTATATGGCAAGCAGGCGTTGCTAGAGGCCATGCCGCCTTGGCAGGGTGGCGGCGAAATGATCAAAACCGTTTCCTTTGATGCAGGCACCACCTTTGCGGATATTCCGCATAAATTTGAAGCGGGTACCCCCGCCATTGCCGAAGTGATTGCGCTTGGCCGTGCGCTTGAGTGGATGGAGGGCGTTGGCGTTGAGGCGATCGGTGCGTGGGAAGCCGTGCTGCTCAACCATGCAACTCAGGCGGTGAGCGGTATTGAGGGCCTGCGGATATTAGGCACTGCGCCGCATAAAGCGGGAGTGCTCTCCTTCGTTGTTGAAGGTGCGCACTCTCAGGATATTGGTCTGCTGATTGACCAGCTGGGTGTAGCAATTCGTACCGGGCACCACTGCGCCCAGCCGCTGCTGCATCACTTTGGCGTTGAGGCGACCTGTCGTGCATCGTTTGCTGCGTACAATACCCTTGATGAAGTAGACACGTTTGTGGCAGCGCTCAACCGTGTGATTGGAATGGTACGCTAAGGACATCTATGGATATCGAGCAAATTGCGAGTCTTGAGCGCGGTCAAAAACTCCCGCTCCAGCGGGATGTAGAGGCCATCGCGATTCCGTTCGGCAAAACGGACACGCTGGCGGAAGACAGTATTGTCAGCGTAATGCAAGCCAAAGGTAGCTCGGTGAGTGTTGGTTTTGAAGGCCGCTTGTATCTCATTGAAGGGCGTAACCTTGATGCGCTGGGGCTTGAGTCGCTGCCACGTCCGACACTGTCAGAAAGTGCTACCGATGAAGAGATTGAGCAGTTTGTCTGGGATCAGCTGCGCACCTGCTTTGACCCGGAAATTCCGGTGAATATTGTCGATCTAGGGCTGGTGTACGGCTGTCGGATTGAGCGCTTGATTAGTGGCGAGCGGATGGTCACTATCCGTATGACGCTGACCGCGCCAGGCTGTGGTATGGGCGATGTGATTGCGGCCGATGCGCGCAATAAAATTTTGGGGGCACCGCAAATCAATAAGGTGCATACCGAAATTGTCTTTAGCCCACCCTGGAGTCGTGACATGATGAGCGACGAAGCCAAGCTTGAGCTCGGCATGTTCTAACTCCTGCTGGGGAGCTGGATGCACAGCCTGTTTTTACGTTGGATAAAGCGTTTTCTAATGTCGCTAGGAGCCTTGCTGCTGCTGGCGACATTGCTGTTTATAGCCGGTAATTTATGGGTACTTGCAAGTACCGCACGCTATATCGACGGTCATTTAGAGCAGTGCCAACCCACAGACGTGGCGATTGTCTTTGGCACCTCCCACTGGACTCGTAGTGGGCTACGTAACCCGCATTTTCATGCCCGCATGCGAACGTCTGCACGCCTTATCGCTGACCAGCGTGTTCAGCACCTGCTCATCTCTGGCGATAATCGCACCCAAGCCTATAATGAGCCGCGTGCCATGTGGCGCGATCTGTATCGCCGAGGGGTGCCTGCGGAGCAACTGACAATGGATTTCGCTGGCTTCAGCACCTATGACACGATGGTGCGGGCGCGGGATGTGTTTCAGCTTAAAGAGGCGCTGCTGGTTACCCAAAGTTGGCACTTGCCTCGGGCTATTTTTATCGGGCGTGCGCTGGGGATGGAAGTGACGGGCTGTATTGCTGAGGAGCAGCCAGCGGCAGATGAGTGGCGGTTAAAAATGCGTGAATGGGTAGCGCGAATTGCTACTCTGGGAGATCTCTACTTATGGCAGAGGGAGCCCTACTTTCTCGGCCCCGCAGAGCCTATCGAGCTTCATCGCCAGGAGGGTGGCGATAAAAGTAGAGAAGAGAGTAGGGAAAACACGCCTGAGGCGACCGTCAATATCAACGCCGCTCTATTTTTTCAGCAGTCGCTGCAGGCTGATACAGTCCCTGAGCATTAAAGCCGAGTTAACGCCGCAAAGTTAGCGGCGAGTATTACGTTTTTGCAGGTTGTATAGCTCGCGAATCAGCTTACGGCATCCCCGCATGCACTCATCCACTACCGGCTCGATAGGGTCGGGTAGGGGGTGGGTAAACAAGGTTGAGAGGGCCTGCATCAGTACACGCTCTTGTTCCAACAGCTCATTGATCAAGACTTGGCTATCGTTGCCAACGAAGCTCTTTAAACGGCTCCAGAGCCATAAAAAGTCATCACGCTCAACGTCAGCATCCCGAGGCAGCATTTTTAAGTGCGCGCGGGCAAGTTCCTGCAGCTTACGCATCTGCTTGAGTCGCTCAGTATAGTGCGGCTTCAGTGCATCGCGCAGCGATGGGCGCAGGCGTTCGATATTGTCCTGGAAATAATCAATGCTATCGGCCAGCGCTTCCAGCACGCTGTCCATCGCCACTTGGCGATTGTCGAGAAACATGAGCGTCTACCTCCTTCGGTGACGCAGATTGTGGGGGTGACAGCGTTGATTTGCCACCCCTAATGCGGATTATTTTTGTATTTACCCGTTAGCCTTTAGGCTTGGGCGGCGCTTTACGCGCAGGCACGGCGTTCTTTTCAATATGCTCAATGATCATGCCAGCGATATCTTTACCGGTAGCGCTCTCGATGCCCTGCAAACCTGGTGAAGAGTTGACCTCCATAATCACCGGGCCGTGGTTAGAGCGCAGCAAGTCCACCCCTGCTACCCGTAGTCCCATGGATTTGGCGGCGCGAATCGCGGTTGAGCGCTCTTCCGGGGTGATGCGGATCACACTGGCAGTGCCGCCACGGTGAAGATTGGAGCGGAACTCGCCGTCGGCGGCCTGACGTTTCATGGAGGCCACGACCTTATCGCCAATCACGAAGCAGCGGATATCTGCACCGCGCGCTTCTTTGATGTACTCCTGAACCATGATGTTGGCCTTCATGCCCATAAAGGCTTGAATCACAGACTCTGCGGCTTGGTTGGTTTCAGCCAATACCACACCAATACCCTGGGTGCCTTCTAGCAGTTTAATCACCAGTGGTGCGCCTTTCACCATGGTGATCAGGTCGGGAATATCGTCCGGCGAGTGGGCAAAGCCGGTAATCGGCAGGCCTAATCCCTTGCGCGACAGCAGCTGCAGCGAGCGCAGCTTATCCCGAGAGCGGGTAATCGCGACCGAATCGTTAATCACGTAGGTGCCCATCATTTCAAACTGGCGCAGTACCGCACAGCCGTAGAAAGTCACCGAGGCGCCAATACGCGGAATCACCGCATCAAACGGCTCAATCTCTGCGCCTTTATAGTGAATAGAAGGGTGGTGCGAGGCGATGCTCATGTAGCAGCGCAGGGTATCGACCACGCGGGCGGTATGGCCGCGCTGTTCGGCGGCTTCCACCAGTCGGCGCGTAGAGTAAAGGTTACGGTTACGGGAAAGCAGGGCAATATGCATGCAGGGCTCCGGGCCAAAAAGGGTCGTCGTTTAAATGTGTTTAAGGCTCGCCGTGCAAAAAGGCAGCGCCGGGGGCCACCAGTAGGCGGCGCATAGCGCGCCTGCCAAGCAGCATCGCGTGGCGCATATTGCTACGGTCGGTCAAAGTAAGTTCAACCGGAAAGTTCAGTTCGCCCAGTTGCATTGGGGTACGGATAACATAGCGCCACTCGCTATGGCCGTTCGAGCTGGTGACGCGGCGACGGTCGTGTAAATGCAGGCGATAGCGGTGGGCAGGTGTCTCTGGCCCACCGCTATGGGTAATAAAGCTTACCCATAACTGTCCATCAGCATCTTCATGGGTTTCAATTTCTTCGGCGTGCAACGCCGATGTCCGTGCGCCTGTATCGGCTTTGCAGCAAAGGTGAAGCCCTAGTTCAGGTAACGTCACCATTTCACGGCGGCCGATGACCGCTTTGGCCTGATAGGGTAATTCCTTCACAGCGCACTCCTGACGATATAAGAGAAACAAGACATAGTGATGACGATTCCTGCTAGCCTTTTTGGTTAGGCTGCATGGCCGACAAACGCGATTGGATAGCCGAGCCTGCTGGGGCGTCGCGCAAGGTCAGCATGACGGGCAGACGCAGCCGAGGAATTAAAGCGATATCGCGCACAACGGCCGCAAAGTGGCTGCGCTCATCCTCTGCTAAACGTTGTAAGAATAATGGTAAACGCTCGGCATCTTCCAGTAATGGCCAACCGCGCCCGGCGATGGCGGCCATCAGGTCGGGGCCGCAGGCCGCGCTATCGTTTAGCAGGTTGGTATACCAGTCGCCTGCAAAAGCCGGCGCTGAGCTACCCACGCTACGTACGCAGGCGCAGAGCGTTTCTAAATCGCCGCTGCTGGCCGCCTGCTCGCCTCGTGTCCGCAACGCATCAATGAGCGCTTCAGACAGTGGCTGATGCTCAAGGCAGTAGCAGAGCGAATGAATAACGCTCACCGGCAGTTGAGGAATACGTAGCGCTAGGGCATCTGCCGTTGGTGTATCCAAACGTACTACATAATCGGCGATGCCTTGTAGTCCCAGGGCTTGCCAATCAATCGTCTGTTGGCCACTTAAATAGGCTTCTACAGGCTCTAAGTGCTGGCTTGCAGGTAGGCCACTGGCATAGGTAGCCCGGGCATTGAGCATGGCCTGGAAGGTAATATCAGGCGTAAAGGCCAGGGGATTATCCTTCATTAAATGGTCTACGTCTGCTGTTTCTGCAGCGTTGAGCGCATTCGGGTCAGACGCTGCGGCATTGCGGCCCAGGGTTTCCAGTAGGCGGTTAATAAAGCCATCGCGCTGAGCGGGCGACAACATACCCTGTTCATCTAGCGGCAGCGCTAGAAACCAGATAGCAGGCTCCTCCATCGCTCCTAGGCGAAAGACAATGGCCAGGCGCGCCTGGCCCTGCCAAGGCTCTGGCCAAGCTTGCTCAGCATTTTCAAAAGCGCGTAACGCTTCCCTTGGGCAAGCCGTTACCCGGCGACCCATATGGTAAAGCGACACTTCTGCGCCGCTGCGCGTAAAAAACTCATCAAGGGTGTTAATTGGCTGCATGACATCCTTCCGCATTTCAAGCTTGCACTCTACCTTGCTGTTCTGCCACTGTCAGCCGCAACCGCTGATTTATCCATGCTTTATCATCTAAGTGGTTAAAAAATGAGCAACTTTGCGTAAGCCGCGTGAGACTAGCGGTGGCGACACCTTTCCATAGTTTATCCACAGCCTCTTGCAGGTTTTCTGTGAATCGGTGAATAACTCCATTGAGCACGCCTGTGAGTGGCAACTTACCCACAGAGTTGGGATAATGGTGGCTAAATATGACCAACCCATAAGGTGTTTATGAGCGTCCATCAACAGCTTCAAACCGCGCTTCTTGAGCTTGAAGCCGCCATGAAGGCCGCTAATCTGTGGCGCACGCCCACCCCAGATGCGGCCGCTTTTGCCAGTCAGCAGCCTTTTTGTATTGATACCATGTCGCTGCCCCAGTGGGTGCGCTATGTCTTTGTTGCCCGCTTAAATGCACTCATTGATGCCGGGGCTGCCATGCCCGCCAAGTGTGAAGTCGCTCCAGCGGTGGCGGCGTATTTAATGCAGGAGAAGGTAAGAGCAAGCGATCAGCTATTGGTAGTGAAAGCGGTGGAGCGTGTCGACAAGCTGGTCACAGAGAATTAACCACGCGAGTAAGGCAGACCAAATAGCAATGCCCAGAGCGCAAGCTCTGGGCATTTTTTACGTGTTAGCGAAGGTGGGAGCTAGAAGCTAGAAGCGGTAGCTCAAGCCTGCCATGACCACCATGGGGTCAATCTCGACGGTACCCGCACCTGCGCCATTAATAGAGGCGTCGGTGTCGATGTCTAAGTACCAGGCAGCAGCGTTGAGTGCCCAGTGGTCATCAATGAGCAGATCAACACCCACTTGAGCGGCCGCGCCCCATGAGTCGTCTAGCTCAAGCTCGCCAATGGCGAGGCTCTCATCGGAGAAGCGCGTGTAGTTAATACCCGCACCCACGTAGGGCTGTACTTGAGAGTCGCTACCACCCAGTGGGTAATACTGTAGCGTTAGAGTGGGCGGCAGGTGCTTTGTTGATGCTAGGTTGTCACCGTTGAGTTCAATGTCATGCTCGAAAGGGAGCGCAGCCAGCAGCTCCACGCCCATCTTGTCGTGGAAACGGTAGCCCAGGGTGAAAGCGAAGTCGGTTTTATCCTGAACATCGACCGCGAAGGCACCACCTGCAAGCGAGCCGTTGTCGCTTTTCGGCGCGACGTTGGCAACGCCAACGCGGGTAAAGAAATCGCCAGCGCCATAGGCAACGGCTTGGCTGCTAACTGCTAAGATGGCAGCGGCAAGCCCAGTGGCGAGTAGGGTAGGCAGTGATAAATGGCGCATAGCGTCGCTCCTGACCGATAACATGATGGGTGAGTGGTTTAAAGTTGTCGTAAACCATACAGCCAGTGTATCGAGCCAACGAGGGAGCGTTATTGACCTAGGGCAAAGAGCTGTGAACTGATAAGTTCAGCGCCTAGCAAGGTAAATATCTGAAGGGGGAAGGGGCTAAAAAAGAGGAGGCTTAACGGGTTAACTTCAACCCGTTAAGCCTTAGGCTAATTAAGCGACGTTACGCTCGTTTAGCGTTCAATATGCTGATACTCGCCAGCATCGGCGGTCATGCTGCTTACTGCCAGGATGGCAATGAAAGAAGCGATAAAGCCCGGGATGATCTCGTAAACGCCAGGGCCACCCATGAAGGAGCCGTTCCAGCCCAGCGCAATCCAGATCATAACCGTGGCAGCACCCACCACCATACCGGCGATAGCACCTGCGCCGTTTGTACGCGACCACATCAGCGACAGAATAATCAGCGGGCCAAAGGCGGCACCAAAACCTGCCCAAGCGTTACTCACCAGCCCCAGCACTTGCGAGTTCGGGTCAGAGGCAATCACGGCTGCGATCAGACCCACTAGCACAACACTGACACGACCTACGGCTACACACTCTTTGTCTGTAGCTTCTTTACGCAGGAACAGGCGATAGAAGTCCTCGGTCAGTGATGAAGATGACACCAGCAGCTGGCTAGAAATAGTACTCATAACAGCAGCAAGCAGGGCCGCGTAGAGGAAGCCGGTGATCAGCGGATGGAACAGCAACTCAGCCAGGATGATAAAGATCGTTTCCGGGTCTTGGACTTCCATCCCATTGCGAACCGCATAGGCGCGACCAAAGATGCCGAGAGAGACCGCACCGATCAGGGAAATAGCCATCCAGCTCATGCCGATGTTGCGGGCAATCGGAACATCTTTCAGCGTACGGATAGCCATAAAGCGCACGATAATATGCGGCTGACCAAAATAGCCCAGGCCCCAAGTAACGGCAGAGAGCCAACCAATGAACGTCAACCCTTCAGTCCACGACAGCAGCGTGGGATCAACTTCATTGAGGGTCTGTGAGGCTTGAGTAAAGCCACCACCGCCTTCACCAAACAGTACTACTGCAGGCATGATGACCAAAGCCAGCATCATGATGCAGCCTTGCACAAAGTCCGTCATGCTCACGGCCAAAAAGCCGCCAACCACGGTATAGGCCAGCACCACGCCCAGCGTGATTACCACACCCACCGCGTAGTCGCTCATACCGCCGATGTTGATAACGCCAGCAAAGGCGCTCTCAAACAGCTTACCGCCTGCGACCAAGCCAGAAGCAGTGTAAACGGCGAAGAAAATCACGATGACGATAGCGGAGACCGTTCTCAGCGACAGCGCCCGAGTGGGGAAACGGTTGGCTAGGAAGGCTGGAATGGTAATCGCGTTACCATAGTGAACTGTCTGTTCACGAAGGCGCGGCGCGACCAAAATCCAGTTAAAGAGTGCGCCCACAAATAGGCCAATCCCGATCCAGGCCGAACCCAAGCCAGAGACGAACATCGCCCCTGGTAAACCCAGTAGCAGCCAGCCGCTCATATCCGACGCGCCAGCCGACAGGGCGGCTACTTTAGGGCTGAGGGTACGGCCACCCAGCATGTAATCCTCAGACGTAGATGTCGATTTGCGCATAGCATAAACGCCGATGGCAATCATGAGCGCAAAGTAGGCAAAAAGGCTGACCCAAACGCCAATATCCATAAAATATCTCCAATTCATCAGGACGGAGCTAGCTCCGACAGGTGCCTGCGCCGACCAAGTAACGTTGGCCGCCGCGCAGTCTTGTTGTTGTTAACCCCTTTTCGTACTCAAGTCGCTGACCCTAGCGAGTAACCGCTAGGGATGTCATTAGAGAGGTTATGGCTACGTTTATGTGCAATGTTCCCTATGCCCAGCACACGGCCTTGAGGGGCCACGAATGTGAAGGCAATCGCTCTATTATTGTCAACCATGAGACGGTTCCTTTTCAGGAGTTCAGGTTAGTAGTATTGATGAGCCGTTCACTCATCGCCTAGCGCCAGAAGCGACGCGTTGCCACCCAGGGCGGCGGTGTTATTAGTAATCGTTTTTTCGGTCACAAAGCGCTGCAAATAGTGCGGCCCGCCTGCTTTAGGGCCAGTACCTGACAGCCCTTGGCCACCAAACGGCTGAACACCAACAACAGCGCCGATGATATTACGGTTGATGTACACATTGCCTACCCGAATTTTCTGCGCTATTTCAGCGGCAAAGGATTCGTTACGGCTATGCACCCCAAAGGTCAGTCCATAACCCCGGCCGTTAATGTCATTGATGACCTTATCAAGCTCGCGTGCTTTGAAGCGCACAATGTGAAGCACCGGGCCAAACTGCTCGCGCGTCAGGGCGTCAATACTGTCAATGGTAAGGGCGACCGGCGGTACAAAGGTGCCGTGCTGGGTGTGCTCGGCAGACATCGGTGTTTCGGCTACTAAGCGGTTCTCGCCTTTGAGCTTCTCGATGTGCTCCATCAAGCCTTTACGGGCGTCTTCATCAATGACCGGGCCGACATCGGTACCCAGGTCACGAGGGTCGCCAATGCGCAGTTCGCTCATCGCCCCCTTGAGGATTTCGATAACGCGGTCAGCAACGTCTTCCTGAAGGTAAAGCACCCGCAGGGCCGAGCAGCGCTGGCCAGCACTCTGGAAGGCAGACTGAATGACATCCACTACGACCTGCTCAGGCAGGGCGGTGGAGTCAACGATCATCGCGTTCATGCCGCCGGTTTCAGCGATCAGCGTGGGTAGCGGTGCATTGTCACGGGCGGCGAGAGCACGGTTAATAATTTGTGCTGTGTCGGTACCGCCGGTAAACACTACGCCGGTAATGCGCGGGTCAGAGGTCAGCACACTGCCTACGGTAGGGCCGTCACCCGGCAGCAGCTGCACCACATCACGGGGCATACCCGCTTCATAAAGCAGCTCGATAACGCGGTTAGCGACAATCGAGGTTTGCTCGGCGGGTTTCGCCAGTACCGTGTTGCCTGCGACGGCAGCGGCGACGATTTGACCGCAGAAGATGGCGACCGGGAAGTTCCAGGGGCTAATGGCGGCAAAAACACCTTTACCGCCCATCATCAAACGGTTGGATTCACCGGTGGGGCCAGGCAGGTGGATGGGTTCGCCAAACGACTCCTCGGCACGCATGGCGTAGTAGCGGCAGAAGTCGACCGCTTCTTTGATTTCATCGACGCCATCGGTCAGCAGCTTGCCGCCTTCGCGGGAGCAGAGTGTCATCAGCTCTGCCATGTGCTCTTCCATCAGGTCGCCCAAGCGACGCACAATTGCTGCGCGCTCAGCAACCGGGGTGGCGTCCCAGCGCGGGAAGGCTTCCCAAGCAGCGTCAAGGGCTTTAGCTGCCTGCTCTTTGCTTGTCCACTGCACGCTACCAACCGTTTGGCGGCGATCAAAAGGCGACGTTACGCTATGCGAGTTAGCACTGTCGTCTGCCACATCAAAAGCCAGTAACGGTTTAGTGGGGTACTGCTTGTCCATAAACCCGCCCATCTTTTCCATTAGCGGGTAGTAGTGGCTACGGATGTTTAAGTTAACCCCACGGGAGTTACGACGCTTCGCGCCATAAATGTCTTTAGGCAACGGAATACGCTTGTTATAGAACGTTTTCTGCTGGCGCAGGGTGTCGATGGGGTGTTGGCACAGCGACTCCACCGGCACATCCGGGTCGACAATCTGGTGAACGAACGACGAGTTGGCACCGTTTTCCAACAGGCGGCGCACTAGGTAGGGCAGCAGGTCTTTATGGGCACCGACCGGTGCGTAAATGCGGCAGTAGGTGCCTTTGGGGGCGCGCTCAAGGGCTGCATCGTAAAGGGCTTCGCCCATGCCGTGCAGGCGCTGGAATTCAAACGGCCGGCTGTCGTGGTTCGCCAGCTCCAGAATGGTGGTCACGGTGTGAGCGTTGTGCGTCGCAAACTGAGGGAAGATGCGGCCACGGGTGTCGTCAGACAGTAGGAACTGCGCGCAGGCCAAGTAGGCCACATCGGTACACGCCTTGCGGGTATAGACCGGGTAGCCATCGATACCAAGCTGCTGAGACTCTTTGATTTCGCTATCCCAATAAGCACCTTTTACTAGGCGTAGCGGGATTTCATCGCCTTGTTCATCCGCCAAGCGGTTGATGTAGTGCAGCACTGGCAGCGCACGCTTGGAGTATGCCTGAACCACTAGGCCAAAGTGGCCCCAGCCTTTGACGGCGTCGCTCTGGTAAATCGCGCGGAAGACTTCCAGAGAAAGCTCCAGACGGTCGACTTCTTCAGCGTCAATGGTCACAGCCACATCCAGCTCGCGCGCTTTGGTGACCAGTTGAATGACGGTATCTACCAGCTCGGCCAGTACCTGTTCGCGGCGGCCAAACTCATAGCGGGGGTGCAGGGCAGAGAGCTTGATGGAGACCGATGGTGCCGGGGTTTTATCGCCCAGAGATTTGCACGCTTTGCCCACTTGCTCAATGGCACGGGCGTAGTCGTCAAAGTAGCGTTTGGCATCGTCGCGGGTGCGTGCGGCTTCACCCAGCATATCGTAGGAGTAGGTGTAGCCTTTATTGAATAGCGGCTTAGAGCGTTTCAGGGCTTCGTTGATATCACGGCCAAGCACGAACTGCTTGCCCATGATTTTCATCGCTTCCATCATCGCCCGGCGAATCACCGGCTCGCCCATACGATTAACCATACGGTTAATAAAGTGGGCGGGCTGGCCCTCTTTAGGGTGATCCAGCTTCAGCACGCGGCCGGTCATCAGCAGGCCCCAGGTCGAGGCGTTGACCATCCACGACTCGCTCTTGCCTACATGGGACTGCCAATCCGCTGGGCCTAGCTTGTCTTCGATCAGCGCATCTGCGGTGGCTTTATCCGGAATACGCAGCATCGCTTCCGCCAGGCACATCAGCATCAGGCCTTCATGGGTATCCAGGCTGTACTGCTGCAGCAGCTCGTCGATAGTATCAACGGCGGTATCCATGTTGCGTACGTCGCGCACCAGCGCTGCCGTGTTGGCCTCAATGCGCGAAAAATCGTCTTGGTCGGCGTTCAGCAGTTTAATCAGCTCGCTGACGTAGGCATCTTCATCGACGATATAGTGTTCGCTGACACGCTGCATTAGCGTATCAAGGTCGGTTTGCCAGGTGGCAGGGTCACGCATTTTTTTAGCATTGAGCATTGAGGCCCCCGTAAGACAGGTCTGAAACGAACAGCTTGAACGAATAGCTGTGTCAGCTAGCGTTTAAAAAGTGATGGCAGGGCAGATGCCCAGACTGACGTTCGAATGTAGAGCTAGCCGTCGTTAGGTGTATGTCGTTTTCGTGGCAAAACGTGTCAATTTCACGGCAAGCTGTGCCTATTTACGACTTTAGTAGAGTTGGGTGCGGCTCGCTAGCGGCAAACAACGCGACTTTTTTACTACATCCACCAACGTAATATCAGTGAGACGAGAGCACGCCTGCCCCTGCGGGGGTGGCTGAGGATGATAACGCCGTTGAATGAGCCGTTGAACGATTGTTGGTATCTAAGGAGGGGCTGGCAAAGCCTTGGCGTAGCTGGCGCGGCGAGGCTCCGTAGCTGCGGCGAAACGCATGGGACAGCGCGCTCTGGTTGGCAAATCCTGTTTGTATGGCGATATCGGTAAGTGGCAAACGACTTTGCATGACCAACTGGCGCGCCGCGTGAAGCCGCTGCCGTCGTACATACTGCCAGGGGGAGAGGCCGGTTTGGGCGCGAAAACGCTCAGAAAAATGTGCTTCGCTCAGGCAGGCGAGCTTGGCCAGGTCGGCCACCCGCAGCTCATCGGCTAAGTGACGGCGGATAAACCGGTCAATCTGGTTAAGGTCAATGCGTCGCTGGGCAGCGCTCCCTGAGGCACCTAGGCGGGCTTTTAGCGAGCCTAACAGCGTGGCCGCTAGGCGGTCTTGCTGAAACGAGGTGGCAGAGTTGTCTAATCCTCGGGCCAGTTCGCTCTCGACAAAGGTAAGATAGTGGCGCAGCGGGCTGTCTAAGGCAAAAAAGCGCGGCGCATCAAATAGCGCCACCAATTCACGGTGCTCACCCGTCAAAGCGGGAGCATCTTCTGGTAAATCTAGAATCAACTGACGATTATGGCCGTTGCCAGAATAGTAGTGCTCGTGGTTAGCAGGCACGATGCAGCCGGAAAAAGCGTTTACACGGCCACCCAACCCCTCGATTTCAAATTCAGAAGAGCCACATAGCGTGATCACTATCTGATGGAAGTCATGGGAGTGATGCTTCGTCGCCGTTTCCAGGGGTATTTGACGAATGGTACTCGGCATACGGTTCTCCTCGTCGCTGCTGCTCTATTAGCGCTGACGAAGCGCTGTATGTGCCGCTAAATGATCACGTAATGCTTTTAGCTCCGCGTAACCCTCTTGGTTGAGGAGCGGCTTGCCCTGAGCAATCTGCCAGCGTCGCCCGTGTGTATCCATTAGGTGTGAGGCGCGGCGGCGAACGTTGTCTAAATACTCATCATGGCGGATAGGGTAGCCAATCTGAGCATTCCACTCGGTCTCGCTGACCTTGCTCTCCAGCGCCTTATCAAACAGCGCGATCAGATCCTTGGGCTCGGTGCGGTAGCGAGGCGTTCCTGCGTTCATCAGCACCAGCAACACAGCCCCCATTACCAGTAAACAAACGCCAAACACCAGTAAGTAAAGTGCCATGCATAGCTCCTGGCCACATCAGGATAGACGCCAGCTTATGCGCCCAGTTGAGAATAGCCACCTAGTATACGCCTGCGCCTGCTGAGACGAAAATTTTAACCTTTTGCGAACTTTTTCTCTGCAGGGTGTCTGAGTGTGTACAGACAACATCGCGATAGCAGTCGCTAATAGTGTTGTTCTGGCTATTGTTTTCGATCCCTTGCTTCCGCTGCTTGTTTCAAGCAGCGGTTTTTTTTGTCTGCGAGTTAACCGGTAGCGAAAACGCCATGGCTAGTGGCGGCGAATAGTCAGTAGTGCCATCAGAATATCCCGCCGGGTGACGATGCCGATTAACCGTTGCTGCTCAACGACCGGATAAATCTTAGGCTTGGCGCCCAGCATTTCTTGCGCCAAGTCAGTAATGCTTTTATTCGGAGAAGTAGTGAGCACGTCTTGGCGCATCAACTCCCTGACCAGTGGTGCTTCGTCATCGTGGTAGATGCTGTCCAGCACGCGGCCTAAAACATCCTGCTCAGAGATAAAGCCGATTAAGCGGTCAGCCGTATCCACCACCGGGGCGCCCGGCAAACGGTGCAGGGCAAGCCCTTGGGCAAGGGTAGTGATAGACGTTTCTCCAGAGACGCGGTAGCAGTCGCGGGACATAATATCGCGTACGGTATCCGGGATTTTTTTATTCATTGGAGCACTCCTTAACGTGATCGACAGGCCACTACCGATTCTCTTACTGTAGGTGATTTAACTCACCCTGCGCTGCCCCCATACTGTCTCTATTCAACGCTTTGCCAATTTTTCAAGCCCGCTTCAAATGCTGTGAGGAGTCGTTATGGATGCTCGTGAATATCTGAACCGTAAAGGCGTTGGCCTAGATCGAGACCCTGACAGGCCCAATACGCTGGAAGAGAAAGCCTGGGAGCGTGCCCGTGGCGCAGGCAGTCATCGGCCCAAGTCGGGGACACCCTACGACTGGGAAGATTGGGAGCGCTACCACGACGACTTGGCAGAGGGCGCAGACACCCTAGAGCAAAAAATAGATAAAGAGGCGCACCGTAAAGCGCTTGCCCATGAAAAGGAGCAGGCCGAGAAAGCACAAGCGGCCGTTGGGCATTTTACCCCCTCAGCGAAGCCTATAACCCCTGAAGAAAAAACTTCACCAGAACCACCCGCCACACCCGCGAAAGAACCTGCCAACTTACAGCTAGCTTATCGCGCCCTGGCCGTGCTGCTACCGCCCTTAGCCGTTGGTTTAACCGAAGGCGGGGCCCAGCGTGTGTTAATCAGTGTCGTGCTGACGCTAATAGGTTGGTTGCCCGGTGTTGTCTATGCACTTGTTTGGCTGAATAAACGGTAAAAACCGCCTTACGCTTTTGGCCCATTGGCAGGAGATTCTAAAGGCGTATAATCCCCGTCAACTTTCTTCTTGTTTGAGGTTTACTGATGGGCTATTTGGTTGGCGTAACGGCGCTCTGGGCATTTTCGTTCTCTTTAATTGGTGTGTATTTGGCGGGTCAGGTTGATAGCTACTTTGCCGTGCTGGTCCGCGTGACACTAGCAATGCTGGTGTTCCTACCTTTTCTGCGCCCAAGCCTGCTGCGCGGTAAGCAGCGCTTGGCATTGATGGCGCTGGGCGCGATCCAGTTAGGCATCATGTACACCTTCTTTTATCACTCCTTCTTGCTACTCTCCGTGCCTGAGGTGCTGCTGTTTACCATCTTTACGCCGGTGTATATCGCGTTGTTGGATGACCTGATGTTCAAACGCTTTACGCCGATCTATTTGGTAACAGCTATTTTGGCAGTACTAGGCGCCGGGGTGATTCGTTACGACGGCATCGACAGCGGCTTCTGGCTCGGCTTTTTGGTCGTGCAGGGCGCTAACCTATGTTTCGCCATCGGCCAAGTCGGTTACCGCCGCCTAGCGGCAGACCTGCCGCCCACTCTTGCTTGGCATAACGTGTTTGGCTGGTTCTTTATCGGGGCTATGCTGGTAGCGCTGCCTGCCTTCTTGCTGTTTGGTAATAGCGCCGCGCTGCCATCCACCACTCTGCAGTGGGGCGTATTAGCGTGGCTGGGGCTGGTGGCATCGGGCGTTGGCTATTTTGCCTGGAACCAAGGGGCAACCAAGGTAGATGCGGGCACCCTGGCGATTATGAACAATGCGCTGGTGCCGGCTGGTTTGGTCGTTAACCTGGTGATTTGGAACCGCGATGCTGATGTGGGCAAACTGCTTTTGGGGGCGGCGATCATGGGCGCTTCGCTGTGGCTAAACCACTGGTGGCTGCAGCGCCGCAAGGTGGCGGCTGCCTAAGCTAAACCGCTGATTTTTCCCGGTGCGGAAGGCTTATCTCTGCCGCACCGGGTGATTTGCTCGATACTGCCTTCCTCTCCATAATGTGGGCTGATGCTAGCGAGAGTCGCCCATGTCTAATACCACATCGTCAGGTTCCAACCCCGGTAGCCTTAGTCACCCAGTGAAGCCGTTCAAGACGATTGGCTTGATTGGCCGCTTAGGCAGCGACAAAGTTGTCGACTCGCTTCAACGCTTGGTCCGTTACTTAACGGAACATGACTATAAGATACTCATCGAAGACCGCACCGCCACGGCGCTGCCCCAACACGGCTTACCTGAAGCTAGCCGCCGCATGTTGGGTGAACTGTGCGATTTAGTGATTGTGGTGGGCGGCGATGGCAGCTTGTTAGGCGCTGCACGCACCCTGTGCCGCAGTGGTACGCTCATTTTAGGCGTTAACCGTGGGCGGCTTGGCTTCCTCACGGATATTTCTCCCGATGAGTTAGAGACCCGGGTAGGCGAAGTGCTGGCGGGGGAGTTTGAGGTTGAAGAGCGCTTCTTGCTGGATGCCGTGCTCTACCGCAATGGGGTCGCCGTAGGAAATGGCGACGCGCTTAACGAAGTTGTGGTGCACCCCGGTAAAGCGGTCCGCATGATTGAGTTTGAACTGTTTATCGATGGGCAGTTTGTCTACAGCCAGCGCAGCGATGGGCTGATTGTCGCCACTCCAACCGGCTCTACCGCCTATGCGCTTTCCGGTGGTGGGCCGATTATGCACCCGAAGTTGGATGTGGTGACGCTGGTGCCGATGTTCCCGCACACGCTCTCCAGTCGGCCCATTGTGATTGATGCGGCCAGCGAAATACGCATTCATATTGGCGAAACCAATCAGACCTACCCCCATATTAGCTGCGACGGGCAAACCCGCGCGGTGGCCAAGCCTGACGATGTCTTGGTTATCACCCGTAAGTCGGAGCGCGTTCAATTAGTGCATCCCATTGGGCACAACTTCTATGACGTGCTGCGCAGTAAACTCGGCTGGAGCCACCGGCTAGGGGATTAATATGGAGGGTTACGACTTAATTGGTGATATCCACGGCTGCGGTGCCACGCTAGCGGCACTGCTGGAAAAGCTTGGCTACCACCAGCGCGGCGGTGTTTATCGCCACCCGCGGCGCAAAGTGATTTTTTTAGGCGACCTGATTGATCGCGGGCCACGTATTCGCTTGGCGGTGACCATTGCACGGCGCATGGTAGAGGCGGGCGAAGCGCATATTGTGATGGGCAATCACGAGTATAACGCGTTGGCCTATACCCATCCCGCGCCCTCTGGCAGCCACAAGCGCTGGCTGCGCGAACATACCCCGCGCCACAACCGCATTATTCAAGACACTCTTGATCAGTATCGCCACCATACCAACGAGTGGGAAGACACGCTGGCCTGGTTCAAAACCATTCCGCTGTTTCTAGAGCTAGACGGTATTCGCGTGGTACACGCGTGTTGGGATGATGCGCTGATCAGCGAGCTCAAGCAGCGCTTACCGACTGCCCGAATGGATGATCAGTTTCTGGTAGAGTCCAACGACCCAGGCTCCCAGGCGTATCGAATACTTGATCGTCTTACCCGTGGCCCCCATATCCGGTTACCAAAAGGTGTCGCGATTCACTCGGGGGACGGTTTTACCCGACAAAGCTTTCGCGCCCACTTTTGGGCTGCTAACCCGCAGCAGTGGGGAGATGTGGTATTTCAGCCAGATAACCTGCCCGGCGATTTGGAAGCGCGACCACTCACCGACAGTGAGCGAGAGCGGCTAAGTTATTACGGCCCAGAGCAGCCGCCGCTATTTATTGGCCACTACTGGTGCGAAGGAATTCCCGCCCTGCCTGCCGCAAATATCGCCTGCCTGGATTACAGCGCCGTAAAGTTTGGCCGTTTGGTTGCCTATCGTTGGAGCGGTGAAACCCAGTTGAACGCTGATCATTTCGTATGGATTCAAGTACCTAAAGAGGAGCGTGCGCTGCCCAAACCCTGGGAAATAGATTTTGATTAAGCGTGCTGCGGATGATTTACACATGGTTACATAATTTTTGCAAAACTGCTGAACTAACCTAGCTGCCGGCTATCAGAGTAAGTGTTCCCTTGAATGATCCCTTGCTTTTATCCGGCGGCCCCCTCCGCCGGATTTTTTTGTTTATCCGTTGGTAAAACGGCGCTTAAGCGCGACAACTACTTGGTTATAAGGGAGATGCCATGCATCCAGTCATGCTCTTACCCACGGGCGCAGACACACAGACATTGCGCAAAGCGTTGTGGCACTACCGTATTGGCCATCGGATCACCGACGAAGCGGACGGCCAACTGCTCTGGGTGGCCGACCCCCGCCAGCACGACGAACTGCGCGCCCTGGTAGGCCGTTGGGAGCGTGGCGAACCGCTGATTGTGGATAATGCTCACCCCCCACGTTCCCGCAGCGCCCACAGTATTATCACTATCCTGCGCCAGGTGCCGGTCACGGCGTTGATGATAGGAGCGAGCCTGCTGGTATTTGCCCTAAGCGGCATTTTTGGCGACCTACTGATTGTGGCGCTCACCATTGTGCCGGTGGGTATCTCCGGCGGCCAGTTGGTGTATGGGTCGCTAGCAGGCACCGTGATGGGTGGGCAGCTGTGGCGTTTGCTATCTCCCGCATTTCTGCACTTTGGCTGGATGCACCTGATTTTCAACCTGATGTGGGTGTGGTACTTCGGGCGGCAAATTGAGCTGCGCCAAGGTAGTAAAATGATGCTGCTCCTGCTTTTAGTAGCGGGCATTGGCGCCAACGTCGCCCAATACGTGACCGGAACGGTACTGTTTGGTGGTATGTCCGGCGTGGTTTACGCACTGCTGGCCCATGTGTGGCTAATGTCCCGGCGCGCCCCGCAAAGCGGTTTCTTTGTACCGCAAATGTTGGTGGTGTTTATGCTCGGCTGGATGGTGTTCACCATGACCGATATTGCAGGTACCGTCGGCTTTGGCAACGTGGCCAATGAAGCTCACTTGGGCGGGCTGCTCGTGGGCCTAGCCACGGGCTGGTATTATTCCTCCAAACGTAGCAAAGCCTAACGCCGTCAATTTGAAAGCAGCAAATACTTGAGGTGCTAACCGTGAGCGATATGACCTTCGA
Source organism: Vreelandella lionensis (assembly GCF_044543515.1). Classification (NCBI taxonomy): domain Bacteria; kingdom Pseudomonadati; phylum Pseudomonadota; class Gammaproteobacteria; order Oceanospirillales; family Halomonadaceae; genus Vreelandella; species Vreelandella lionensis. The sequence continues at coordinate 50,703 of NZ_JBITWC010000006.1, forward strand.
TAAAATGATCAACCAGATGACGCCTGCGATTTATGAAAGCCTTAAGCAAGGGGTGTCGCTACGCAAATGGCCTGACGGCCGTCGCTTAACGCCGGAGCAAACCGAGCTGTGTTTGGAAGCTGTCATGCGTTATGAAGTTGAAAACAATGTACCGGAAGAGAATCGCGTAGGTTATTTGGAGCGGCGTACCTGTGGGGCAGGTGCAACGGGCGCCGGTGTGAGTCCCGAAATGGCGGGCCTGGGCCGGGATGCCACGCGTGACTGATTTGTTAATCCCAAAGGTCTCTCCCGTTAAAGGGTGTTTGCAAAAAATGGCGGCGGCGCTGCCTCGCCGCCAAGACGAACAGGTGGTTTACCACCTGCGCGCAGGTGAGCATCGGGTGGCATTGAATGAGCGTATTGGTTCCCCCATGCGCCTTTCATGGAGCGGGGCCATTGCCTGTACCCACTGCGGTCGGGCAACCAAAAAAAGTTTTGCACAAGGCTACTGCTACCCGTGTTTCAAACGGTTGGCACAGTGCGACACCTGCATCATGAAGCCGGAGACCTGCCACTACTACCAAGGCACCTGCCGCGAGCCGGAGTGGGGTGAGGCGCACTGCTTTCAGCCCCACATCGTCTATCTGGCTAACTCTTCCGGTTTGAAGGTGGGCATTACTCGCAAAACCCAAATGCCCACCCGCTGGCTGGACCAAGGCGCTATTCAGGCGTTACCGATTCTCGAAGTGAATACCCGCCAGCAGTCCGGGTTCGTCGAGATGCTCTTCAAAGAGCAGGTGGCTGATCGCACCAATTGGCGCGCTATGCTCAAAGGTGAGGTCGATCCCCTTGATCTGCGCGCTGAGCGTGACCGACTGTTGAACACACTGGCAGATGGTTTAGGCCAGCTACGCAGTGTTCACGGCGAAGATGCCATCCGCACGCTGGACGAAGCGCCTCTGCAGTTCGACTATCCCGTTGCTGCGTTTCCTCGCAAGGTGGTCTCTCATAATTTTGATAAGCAGCCGCTGGTTGAAGGCATACTTCAGGGCGTGAAAGGGCAGTACCTCATGTTCGACACGGGTGTGATAAATCTACGTAAATTCACAGGTTACGAGATTTCGGTGGAGTGAAACTTGGCGTTTTGCCTAGCCAGAATGGCATCGGTTGACTAAGGTTATCAGGGTCACAATAGACTCTGCCCTAGTCACGCAAGGAAGCCTCGATGCCATGGCTAAAACTGCTGCACATCGCCGCGCTGGTCATTTGGTGCGGCGCTCTTCTTTATTTGCCTGCACTTTTATTGCAGGCGCTTCAGCTACGTAAAGATGCGGGCTTCGCTCAGGGCACGCCGCCCATGCCGCGTTTTTTTTATAACTCCATTGCTACCCCGGCGGCACTCGCTGCGATTGCCTCTGGCACGCTGCTATTTCTGTTACATGGCCTGTTAGGCGGCTGGTTGATCTTAAAGCTGGGGGCCGTGGTGTTAATGGTAGCTGCCCACGGCTGTTTTGGCTGGCTTATCCTGCGCCTGGAAATGGGAATTTTTAAAGGGGTGAAGGCAGCCAGCCTGTGTGCGCTGTTGCTGGCGCTGGTGGGCATCTTTGGCGTGCTAGGGTTTGTGCTTTCTAAACCGCTGGAGTGGAGCTAGCTCAATGGCCAATGTCCTATTACGGGCTGCCATTGAGCCGCTCGGGTTACTATTCTACTTCAACGCCCACCGCGTGCTCGTACACCAGCTGTCCACCGAGCCACCCGGCCAGCGCAATCAAACCGGCCGTTACCAGCGAGATGGCCAACCCCCACGGCAGCACCGCACTGGGCTCAGTGAAACGCAGCAGCCAATTCAGCGACGCCAGAGAGAGCATGACTACGGCCACAATCGCGTGACTCCAGCCGGTAATCAAACGGCGGATGCGCGCTACCGACACCAAGTCAATGATGCCTGCCACCGAAGCAATCCAGCCGCCAAACGCGCCAACACCCGCCAGCCAAAGCCCGCCGCGCAACCAAAACGTATCTTGGGTATACCAGTAGGCGATATCGCAAGCGACCAGTGCCATCAGCGCCGCTACCGGGAAGTGAATCATTACCGGATGGAGTGGATGGCCAGCCAGCGACGCGCGGCTTTTGATCGAGCGTTGGGGAGTAGGTGTCATCGTCACTTCCTGTGGTTAGATAAAGCAAAACAGTCGGACAGATCAACTGCACTTCAGGTAAAACGCTAATGAGGGAACGCAATAGCGCTACGTCCGCCATCATGTCGTGTTTAACATCGCGACGAGCCCGTCAAGCCGCCTGCTGGCTAGGGCTTAGCCTGCTGCTCAGTGTCGCGGGCTGTACTGGCGACAGATCTATCTTAGACCCTGCAGGGCCCGCCGCGCGAGACGTTCGGTTAATTTGGTGGGTAATGCTGGGCTTTGCCACCATCGTGCTGATCGGTGTCACCGTGGTTTGGCTGTACGCCTTCAAACCGCGCAACGTAGAGCGCACGCCTGCCCAAGAGCGACGCATTGCCCGCCGCTGGATTATTGGTGGAGGCCTTGTGTTGCCGATCACCAGTGTGACTGCACTGCTGATGTTTGGGGTGCCCGCCGGGCAACGCATGCTGCCGCTCCCGCTAGGCGAGCCGCCTGAAGTGATTGAAGTGATCGGCCACCAATGGTGGTGGGAGGTGCGCTACCCAGGTGCCGAAGGCGGCGAAGTCGTCACTGCCAATCAGCTCGTCATGCCCGCCGGGGAGCCGGTGGATTTTCATGTGAGCGGGGCGGATGTCATTCACGCGTTTTGGGTGCCGCGCTTGGGCGGCAAAATCGACATGCTGCCAGGAAGGGTGAATAAAATCCGCCTGGAAGCCGATGAGCCCGCCGTGTTTGGTGCCCAGTGTGCCGAGCTGTGCGGGGTGGGGCATGCCCATATGCATTTGTATGTCGAAGCCGTGCCTCGTGAAGCATTCGATACATGGCTGGCGGCTCGGCAAGACGCAGAACTAAGCGAATTAGCGACGCAAGATACCACTCATGATGTTGCAAGAGAGGCCTTCGCGACCCACTGCGCGAGCTGCCATCAAGTGGCTGGCGTCAGCCAGGGCGGTGTAGGGCCTAACCTCTCGGATGTCGGTAGCCGCACGATGCTGGGCGCCGGTGTGATGGCCATGGAAGAGGGCGCGGTGAGCCAGTGGCTGCAGCAGCACCAAACGCTGAAGCCAGGCAATAGAATGCCCGCCCACGACGATATTGATACGGACACCTTGGATGCCCTGGGTGCTTGGCTGGAGACCTTGACCCCATGAAGAGCGTGAATCAAGAGGCGGTAGAGCAGGACCCGCAGCAACTACACGAAGACCTACATGACATTTGGGGTAACCCGAAAGGGCTAAAGGCCCTCACCATCGTGAACCATACAACGCTAGGTCTGCGTTTTATGATCACCGGGATGGTGTTTTTCCTGATTGGCGGCATTCTTGCCATGCTGGTGCGTACCCAGCTAGCGATGCCCGACCAGGACTTTATGTCGCCGGAGATCTATAACCAAGTCACCACCATGCACGGCACGGTGATGATGTTTCTGTTCGCCATTCCCATGCTGGAGGGCCTGGCGATTTACCTGATCCCTAAAATGATTGGTGCCCGAGACTTGGTGTGTCCACGGCTAACGTCGCTGGGCTATTTCTGCTACCTGTTTGGCGGGATTATTCTCACCTCCAGCCTAATTATTGAGATGGCGCCTTCAAGCGGCTGGTTTATGTACACGCCGCTGAGCAGTAAAGAGTTTGCCCCAGATTTGGGCTCCGATTTTTGGCTGCTGGGCATCACCTTTGTGGAGATATCAGCGCTCTCGGCGGGAGTGGAGCTGGTGGTGTCTATCTTACGCACCCGCACCCAGGGCATGGCGCTGCATAAGATGCCGCTGTTTGCGTGGTATATCCTCGCCATGGCGCTAATGATCGTGGTGGGCTTCCCACCGCTGATCCTCGGCAGCGTGCTGCTGGAGCTTGAGCGGGCGGTAGGCATGCCGTTTTTCCAAATTGCGGGCGGCGGCGACCCGGTACTCTGGCAGCATCTGTTCTGGCTGTTTGGCCACCCAGAGGTGTACATCATCTTCCTGCCTGCCGCTGGTATTGTCTCTACCCTGATCCCGGTATTTGCCGGGCGGCCCATTGTGGGGTACGGCTGGGTAGTGGCAGCGATCACCATCATGGGCTTTATCAGCTTTGGGCTGTGGGTTCACCACATGTTCACCATTGGCATTCCGCAGCTGGCGCAGGCGTTTTTCTCGGCGGCCAGTATGCTGGTGGCCGTGCCCACGGCGATTCAGGTGTTTGTCTGGATAGCCACGCTCTGGCTTGGCAAGCCCAAAATGAAGCTGCCCATGTTGTGGGTGATGGGCTTTTTAATCATCTTTGTGTGCGGCGGGTTAACCGGCGTCATGCTAGCGCTGGTGCCGTTTAACTGGCAGGTGCACGACACCCACTTTGTGGTGGCGCACATGCACTATGTGCTGGTGGGCGGCATGTTCTTCCCGCTAATCGCCGGGCTTTATTACTGGCTGCCGCTCTTCTCCGGGCGAATGCCCTCCGAAAACCTGGGGCGCTGGGGCTTCTGGCTTACCTTCCTGGGCTTTAACGGCACCTTCTTAATCATGCACTGGACCGGGCTGCTTGGCATGCCCCGGCGGATTTACACCTATGAAGCGGGCTCAGGTTGGGAGATTTTCAACCTGCTCTCGTCGATCAGTAGCTTTGTGCTCTCGGCAGGGATTGCCATGGTGCTGCTGGATATCGCGCTGCACTTCCGGTTTGGCAAGCCCGCCAAGCATAACCCCTGGAATGCCGATACGTTGGAGTGGGCCAACACCATGCCGCCCAGCGCCTATAATTTCGTGAGCCTACCCAATGTGGAAACCCGGCACCCGCTGTGGGATGACCCAAATCTGCCTCATGCCATGGCCGAAGGTAAGCACTCGCTGGCGGTAGCCTCTCACGGCAGGCGGGAGATGTGGGGTACCGACCCAATTACCGGCAAGGTGCGCGAGATTATTCACCTGCCCGGTAACTCCTGGTGGCCGCTGTTTGCCGCTGCCGCGCTGGCGGTGGTGTGCCTGAGCCTGCTGACCAAGGTGTACGCGTTGGCGGGTGTATTCGTCATTATTGCCGGTATCTTTCTGCTGCGCTGGTCCTGGGAGAACGGCGCGCATCCCAAAGCGGCACCGGACGCAGGCGTAAAACCGGGCGATCCACCGCTCCATTCGCGTACGATGGACGGCCCCGGCCTTTGGGCGATGGGTGTTTTTCTGATCGCCAACGGATCGTTTTATCTCTCTTACCTGTTTGGCTGGTTCTACCTCTGGACCGTTTCACCCGAATGGCAGATGCCAGAGACGCCGCCGCTATCACTCATGCTTATGTTGGCGGCGGGCGTGGCGGTGCTGGCCGGATGTGTGGTGATGGAGCGGCTGGTACGAGGGTTGCGCCAGCAGCGTGACGCCGGGCTAGGTGCAGGCTTCTATTTAGCCGCTGCGTTAGGTGCACTGCAAGTGGGGCTAACGGGCTGGGCGCTGTGGCAAGCCGAACTTGCTCCCACACAAACCTCCCACGATGCGGTGATGCTGGTCGGCCTTGTCTACGCCCTGTTCCACGGCGGTTTAGCGGTCGTCTTGACCGTGCTTCAAGGCCTGCGTGTGGGCTATGGCTATGTGGGCGCTCATGCTCCCTTCGAGCCGGGCGTAGTAGCCCTGCTTTGGCGCTATAACGTGGTCACCTTTGGGCTGCTCATAGGGGCGCTGGCGGTGCTGCCCCGCGTGTTAGGAGGGTAGGGCGATGGAACGATTGAACTTTACCCACCCTATCCATTTGATAGTGGGGCTAACGCTTTGGAGCGTTTGGTTTGTGGCCGTTTATAGCGGCCTATCGGTGGCCTGTGCGGTAAATCCACCGTCGCCGGAGGCAAGATCACTCACGCTGCTCAACGCAGGTCTGGGCGGTTTTACCCTTCTCTGTGCTGCTGGGCTTGTGCTGTTGGCCTGGGGGTGCTGCCGCACAGCCAAGCAGCATCAGGGGCGTCAACGCTTTCATGCCGTGGTATCCGGTTGGCTCTACTTGTTTTCTGCCTTTGGCGTGGCGTTTGCGGGGCTACCCATCATTGGCGTGCCGCCTTGTCTGTAACCGTGAACACAGACTCGCCTGCTAATGACGACGCACCGCTCTATACGCTTCATGGCATGTGGTGCACCAGCTGTGCGCTGGCGGTAGAGGGCGCGCTAGCCCGCGTGCCGGGAGTCGCTGAGGCCAGCGTTCATTACCCTACTGCAACGGTATGGGTGAAAGGCACTCCCGCAGCAACCCAGTTGGCGGCGTTAGCCCCCGTGGTGAAACGGCTGGGCTATCAGCTGAGCGAGCTAGAGCCAGTGCAAGATGCTCAGCAGCGTCTGGCCCAAGAGAGCCGCTACCTCACGCTGCGCCTGATTGTAGGTGCGGTGTTGGGTATGTGGACCATGCTGGCGTCGCTGCTGATCTACGTGGGCGCGCTGCCCAATGCCACCATAGAGCTGGTCGTTGCGTGGGTGGCCGGTGCCTTTTCACTGCCCGTCGTGCTCTATTCCGGCCTTCCGTTTTACCGAGCGGGGTGGCGCACGCTATTGGCCCGACGTCCCGGCATGGATGTATTGGTAAGCCTGGGTGTGTTTGGCTCCATGGCGGTATCGGTAGGGCTGCTGCTGCGCGGCTCTTCAGAGGTCTATTTTGATACTGCGGTGGTACTGATTGTGCTGCTTCTGGTGGGCCGACTGGTCGAAACCCTGTGCAGGCAGCGGGGGCTCAAAGCCTTTGATGCACTAAGGCTGCCGGAAGCTGATGTGGTGGTTTGCCAAGGCGGACAGCGCGAAACGCAGCCCGTTGGGGAAGTCTCCATGGGAGCCGTGATTGAAGTGCCCCCCGGTGAGCAGGTGCCCTTGGATGGCCTGCTGGAAACGCCCGGCTGGCTGGATACCGCCACGCTCACCGGGGAAAGCGTGCCCCGTTACCTGCATGCTGGGCAGCGAGTCTATGCGGGCTGCCGCTATGCGGCGGGGCTAAACGCAGCGCCTTTGAAGGTGACTGTGACGGCCACCGTTGGCCAGCGGCGGGTGGATAAACTGTGCGAGCAAATGCGCCGCGCCCAGGCAAAAAAGGGCGAATTGCACAAGCTGGCCGACCGCTTTGCCTCATGGCTAAGCCCCGTAGCGCTGCTGCTGGCTGTGCTGACACTCCCACTCGGGCTGCTATTGGGCCTTGGTTTAGAAGACGCTGCTGTGCGTGCGCTGTCTGTTTTGGTGGTGGCTTGCCCCTGCGCGGTGGGGCTGGCGGTTCCGCTGGCAAGCCTTGCCGGTAGCAGTCAAGCATTACAACAGGGCATTGCGCTTCGCGACCCTGCTGCTTTTGAAACCCTGGCGAACGTACGCGGCATTGCCTTCGATAAAACCGGTACGCTCACCCGTGGGCAGCATCAGGTAGTGCACGCCGCGCTGCGCGAAGGCGACGACCTCGCGATGTTTCAGACGATGCTGCACAGCGCCGTCAGCCAAAGCGAACACCCGCTAGCGAGCGGTTTGCTGGACTGGGCGAACAAGGCTGAAACAGCAACGCCGCCCAAGGCACTTTATAAAGTACTTCATAACGTACTTCATATTGAGGAGCATCCCGGCAAAGGCCAGCAAGCAACGTTTCAAAACGGAGAGCAGTGGTGGTTAGGTAGCGCCGCATGGATAGAGCAGCAGCTTGGCGCGCCCTTGCCAGATAACGCCCAACACCCTGACTACGCCTTTGCTTCACAGGTGGTAGTGGCCAACAGCCGCGGTTGGCTCGCCACGCTCTACTGTGCCGACCAGCCGGTGAGCGATGCGAAAGCGAGCCTTGCCGAACTACAGCGCTCAGGGTACATCGTGGCGCTGATCAGCGGCGACCGCCAGGGGCCGGTGGGCTGGCTTGGCCAGCAGGTGGGGTTAGCAAAAAACGCGTGCTACGCCCAGCGTTCGCCGGAAGCCAAAGCGGCACTGCTCAAAGGGCTGCCTTCGCCCACGCTCTATGTGGGCGACGGGGTGAACGATACCTTGAGCCTTGCCGAAGCCGGGGTAGGCGTCGCCCCCATGCAAGCCAGCGAAGCCGCCCGCGAAGGAGCCGCCGCACAGCTGCTTTGGCCTGGGGTGAGCGGTATCGTAAGGCTACTGACACTGTCTAAGCGCACCCGCCGAGTCATGGTACAAAACCTAGTGTTTTCGGCACTCTATAACGCGCTGGCGCTTGGGCTGGTGATCATGATGGCGGTACCGCCCTTGGCCGCCGTACTGGCGATGGCAGCAAGCTCGCTCAGCGTGACGTTAAATACAGCGCGCCTTGCTTGGGCAGAGCCTGATGAGGCTAGCGATAGCCCAGTACCTGACCTAAGCGCTCAGCGTTCGATGCCACCCACTGCGGGTCAATCGCCCCCCACTGCTTAATGGTGTAGTGGCCAATGTTGTGGCGCTCGCCGTCGCCTTTTTCAAATACGCACTCAATATCCAATTCCCCCAGGGACGTAATGGTGTCCTGGGCGGTGCGCCTCGGCATGCCGGTGGCTTCCATCAACGCGGGTACGCTGGCCACGCCTTGGTCAATCAAGTGGGCCACGTAAAGGCGGCGGTAAAAGCTGGATTTTGTTTTGCTGAGCGACATGGAGAGGGCGTCTTCTTAGTGATGGGTATTCCAGCAGTCTAATCAAATAAATCCCCCTGTGCCCGGGGCGGGCGAAAATCACGGGTATTCAGCCCCTGCTCGGTGCGTGGCTGCATGTTCCACTGGCGGCTAGCACGCTGAAACCGCTGGGCGATCAAGTCAGCGAATACCCCCTCGCCGCGAAAGCGCTTACCAAAGGCCGCATCGTAGGTTTTACCGCCACGGCACTGGCGCATCAAGCTCATTACCTTAGCGGCGCGCTCAGGGTAGTGGGCTTCTAGCCACGCTTCAAACAGCGGCGCGACCTCGTGGGGTAGCCTTAGCAGCATCCAGGTGGCGGTGCGCGCCCCAGCACGGCTGGCGGCTTCCAGAATGCGTTCAATTTCGTGGTCGGTCAGGCCGGGAATAATCGGCGATACCAGCGTGCCCACCGGTATTCCCGCCGTATTCAGCTCGCGAATCACTTTCAGGCGCGCCTGGGGCGATGCCGTGCGGGGTTCCAGCGTGCGCTTTAGGTTAGCGTCCAGGCTGGTCAAGCTCACGAACACCCGCACCAAGCGATGCTCCGCCATTTCTGCTAGTAGATCGATATCCCGCAAAATCAGCGTGCTTTTCGTCACTAGCGTCACCGGGTGGCGGCAAGCCAACAGCAATTCCAGCAAGCGGCGAGTGGTTTGGTAGGTGGCCTCTAGCGGCTGGTAACAGTCGGTATTGCCGGAGAGGTTAATGGGTCTGCAAACGTAGTGGGGGTGGCAAAGCTCCTCTTTTAAATGCTCCACCAGCCCGTGGCGGGCGATCAGTTTGGTTTCAAAATCCAACCCTGGCGACAAATCCCAATAGGCGTGGGAGGGGCGCGCATAGCAGTAGACACAGCCATGCTCACAGCCGCGATACGGGTTAAGCGAACGATCAAAGGGTAAATCTGGAGAGTTGTTCCAAGAGAGCGCGCTTTTACTGGCTTCCTCGCGCACTTCTGTTGCCAGCGAGGTAGACGCTTCTTCCTGCCACCAGCCGTCATCCTCCGCCACGCTGCGGGTAGGGGCAAAGCGGTTATGCGGGTCGTAGGTTGCACCGCGCCCTTTATGCACGGTAGCGCGGGAAGGGTCAAACGCCGCCATCTGCCACCTCGTAAGATATGTCGCTATATATGTTTAAACATACAGTATATGGCGTATGAAAGAAGGTGCAAGTACCAAGCGATTGGCTTCACTCAAGCAGGAATAAAAGACACTGCTAGCCCATACTGATGAGTGCGTGATGGTTTGCCTGGAAAGAGGGAATTTGCCTTATGAGCCTGCAAGCGCATTTTGTACTGATGGCACGGTATAACCAGTGGATGAATGCAAAGGTATATGACGCAGCCAGCAGGTTGAGCGCAGCTGAACTGGCCGAAGAGCGAGGGGCTTTTTTTGGCTCTATTCTAGGTACGCTGAACCATTTAGTCGTTGCCGATACGCTTTGGCTAAAGCGGTTTGCGACCCACCATTCCTCCTCAACCACTTTGGCCGTTATGGAGCCGCTGCCTATTCCAGGTCGGCTTGATCAGCCGATGTTTGATGATTTGGAAGGTTTAACAGCACATCGTAAATGGCTAGATGACGTCATTATCAACTGGATCGTCGCGCTAACAGATGATGAGTTAAACGCCGCTCTGAGTTACCACAACACGAAAGGCATAGCCTCAAGTAAACGCTTCTCACAGCTTATCTACCACTTCTTCAACCACCAAACCCACCATCGCGGACAAGTGAGCACCTTGCTCTTCCAGGTAGGTATCGATATTGGCGTCACAGACCTACTGGCCTTAATACCAGACGAGCCTGAAAAACGATAAGATACTTAGCCCTATCTAATAAAGCCTTATTGCTGATAGAGCTGTACCAAAGGCAGCCATGAATACTCTGGTAAGTATTATAGGCTGCTGATTTTATTTGATATTTTCACTATCTATACATTAGGGTGTCGGTCGGCTCACAAGAAGCGCCGCTCTAAGGAAGGAATTTCAAGCCCCATATCATCGGAGTACTCGTAGGTTATTCCATTTTCCTGCTCTAATATGCTAGATGCATAAGATCTGAGCCACAATTTTATACTTTTAGCTGAAAGTACATAGCCTTTTGAGCTTTCACTTCCTTTCAGCCGGTCTGGTATTGCCCAGCCTGTTTTTTCCAAATTAGCCACCGTCACGATGAGATGCGCGAGTAATGGTTGTTCCGGGGCTACTTCTTCATGGAAATGGGGCCAAAACTCTTGGTCACCTTCGGAGGCTTTCCATCCCTTATTGTCGTTAACCTCTGAGAGGTTTTTATAAGGATGTGAATGAAAGGTTCCAACTAGCTCTATATTGGGCCAGTAGTGTTCAAAAAACTCTTTTTTGCTACGTAATGAGTCAAAGTTGGGGGCTACCCACTCGTTATGGCGAACTGCGGAAGTTTCAACGGTGGCCATTGTAGCGATGACTTTGGCAGGTAATGTACCCTTGGCCGGAATAGAGTAGCCCCATAGCAGCCCAAAAGTTTCCAGTTGGTCAAACCCTTTTGAGCGCAGAGTGCTTCTATGGCTAAATTTGTATGCTTCAATAGCGGTAGTGAACATCTGCGGAACGATGTTATCTTCGATATATGCAATTTTCTTCATATCATTAATTATTCCTATGTGAGTTATGTAAGTAGCGTAACAAATAGTTTAATTTTCATTAAAACGCATCTTGCCAATAACGAACGGATGTTTCACCCACCACGCCATGCTGCGTACCAATCTCAATAACCGCTTGCTGGAGTGCGCGGGCCAAAGTTGGTTGGTGGCATAACGCTAATGACCGAATCATGCGCGTAATACGCAGGTGGTTATGGCCCCCGGCTTTCAACCAGATATGGGTTTGTATCGATAGCGTTGGCTGAGCGGTGATGATGTTGCCATCCCGTGTTAGCCCCAAAAAATTTAACATTACATCCAGTGAGCGTTGCTGGTGGTGGCGTAAGCGCTCGTCATTCGCAAAAGCTGCTTGCACCGCAGGCGTTAAGAGCGGCGCAAAGCTATTAAAACGGCTCGCTTCTGGGATAGGAAACAGCCACTGAATATAGTCGTGGGTATGCTCTAGCCAAAAAGGCGAGAGCGCCCAGATATCTTCAAGTAAACGCCCTTTATGATCGGGGGATTCACCGCGATAAAACGCGAGTAAGCGGGTATCGTTATCCATTATGTCTCCCCATTAACGTTTCAGCGTGGCCATGCAGCGCCAATCCGAGCGCAGGCAGTTTTCGTACAAAGCCTCAGTGTGTCTCGCAGGTGAGCGTTGTGTCCTGGTAGTGCGCTAGTACCTGCTCAGCACTCTTTTTTAATGCCTCACGCCACGTGGCAGGGGCGGTGACTTTCACATTGGCGCCCATGCCCATCAGCCACCAGATGGTTTGCTGGTCATCCGGTACTTGGGCGGTTAACCGGTACCAGTCACTGCCGGGGAGGACTTCAATGGTTTGCGTCTCGGAAAGCGGTGTTTCCTGCAGCAACCACGCCACAGGTTTCGCGATCTCCGCTTCCAGCGTCACATCGCTTGGCCCTTGCCGATAACCAAATGCGCCGCCCTGAATGTAGTGGTCAATATCAAAATCAGGTTGTGCCTGCCAGGGGTGCTGGCTGAGTGTGGCTTGTTTAATGCGATGCAGGGCAAACTGGCGCAAATCCTCAAACCCGTTTACATGGGCCAGTAAATAGGTCGCGCTATGGCGGCTGACGATGCCTTGCGGATGAAGCGTGAACGGCTTTTCTGTTTCGCTAGAGCGCGACAGGTAGACGACATCAACTGCCTTCTGCTCAAGCAAGGCTTCAGAAATAGTTTGCCAAGTGGACTCATCTATTTCAGCCGGAATCAGCGCTTTACCGTTGGGAATGGCACGTACTTTTCTTGCCCATTGGCTAAGCCCGTTGGCGTTCATTTCATCCAATAACCGCCGAGCATCGGTAAAGTGGGGCGATAATTGCCCGACCACCACTGGGGGTAAGAGCCCTTTTAAATACTCTTCCGCTAGCACCAGCGTTAAGGCGCTGGGTACATCCAGTGCCGGTAGCTGGCACTGAAAATCACGATCAAAATACCAGCGGTAAGGCTTCTGGCTATCGTCGCAGCCAATCGGAAACTGGGTGGAGAGCTTCTGGCTAAGGTCACGCTGTAGGGAGCGAGTGTCGATCTTAAAACCACGCTCGGCAAGCTTCTCTTTTAATACAGGGGTCGCGATACGCCCAGGAAAACGGGGAATCAGCTGCAGCATGGTTAAATAACGAAAGAGCGTGTCGCGTGCATCAGACATAATAACGCCAACCTTGGCCGCTGTGATAAAAGTAAACAGTCTACCGCGCCTCACAAAACTTAGCGACTCTCTCAGGTAACCCACTAGAATCTTTAGCGATGAGTTGAGCACGATGCCGCCAGAGCATGGCGATCCGCTCATCGGGCTGCGTATCGGGCAGGTGCCAACAAAGCTCGGCAGGGTGGATATCAGCCGTCACTTCGAGTGACGTGCCAGGGTGCCCCGCCAGCCAGCGATACACCTCCATTGCGTTACGGCCCACGCACACAGGAAACAGCGGTGCATCAACCGGTAGCGCCACACCTAACGCCAGCAGCAGCGTGTTCACTTCATGGTCGCACGCCAGGTGCCAACGATGCCGGCTAGCCACCAAAGGAGCGATAAGGTGGCCTGCCACACAGTGCCAAATCAGATGCGCCTGCAAATAGAGGCGCGCTTCCTCCGTTAGCGTGGCGCTATAGCGTGGGCAAAAGTAGAGAAACTTGCCATCGGTGCTAGCGCTGCCAAAGTGCTGTTCAGTAACGGGAAAGAGCGTTAAAAATTGGCTTAAAAAGCCCATAACAGGCAGCGTTTCAGCCCATGTCTCGCGATCTGCCTGCCACTTCACAAGCTCCTGCCGAGCGCAATCATCAGTAAGTAAACAATCGGGCATCATCACCATCGCTTTTACTCTTTTTGATGTTAGAGGCATACGTTATGGTGGTGATACGACAACTAATGTCGCGTTATTTTTGAATATGCATACTTAGGCACCATGCCAAGGGGTAGGCAATAGGAGAAAGTAGTAGCCTGAAGCACTAGCCCGTCATAAGCCATAATGGTAACCTCACTATCATTAATAATCACCACTGCATAACATGCAAAATATAGTGCGACATAATATGTCGGAGCATTGGGGTATCAAGGAATTTGGTGTAAAGCCAAATGCGTGGCCATGATGGCTGCGTAATGGAAGAGTGGCCAAAGCCACTACGATAACTATGGATCAAAAGGGATCATTGTAATGAAAATGCTGAAGTTAGGCTTTGCGTGTGTAACATTCGGTTTTTTAGGAGGATGTGCTGCTGCAGGGGTTACTGGGCTGCCAGCTGATACTGCCGAGAAAAACTTTGCATTTGATAAAAGTTATGATGAGGTCTGGGAAGCCACTGTAGAGTGGTTTGCAAGTAATAACACACCAATTGATAATGTTGATAAAGACTCAGGCTTAATTTCTTCAAACTATGGTCTTAATCCTGGCTCTGGCGTGATTGATTGTGGTCAGCCAACGGGAAATATAGGGCTTTATCCTGCTGTGTTTGAAGATATGAAAGCTAATATAAATGTAATTGTACGGAAGCAAAATGACCAACAAACAAGAGCGACAGTGAATATATTTGGTAATGCTTTAGTAGTTGTTCGTAATGGTTATGGTCAAACTGTAAGTGCTGCTGCTGTTGATTGTGTGTCAACTGGCAGTTATGAGAGAAGCTTTCAGCGTTATGTAGAAAATTACTAGCAGAGCTTGGCCTAGTCGTTAATGCTGTGCTAGGCCATCTTTAAAATGGTATGTGATTATGAATATTTTTAAAATATTTGTTTTTATTTTTGTTTTAAACTTTCTTTCAACTCTTGATGTTTTGGGATTTAAAGGCTTGGAGGCTGCTATTTATAACTCCTATATGTCTCAAGATCATGGTCGTTGGTCATCATTGAAACTTTCCTTAGGAGATGATGTTTTCTATAGAGCGGTTAACTCTACAGACTACTCGGATTTTGTCTTCTCTGTTGACTTCCCAGGTGAGTCTTGCTCTCCACATGTTGAAGGGCACTTCAGCCAGAGCACGAGTGCTGAAACTACTGAATATATAAGAGTCGCACCTGCATTTTTTAGAGTAGATAGATACCCTGTTCATGAGGCGCTGGTTGAGTATTCAACAGTTCGAGGAGATAAGACTGTTTATTTTGAGTTTGCCCTAGCCGATATGGCTCGTCTTGAAAATGAAATGAAACAGGGGAATGTGCTGAGGCTTAAATTAGAGCCTATTTATGGTCCAGGAAATGACGTGTTTGTTGAATTAAGCTTAGTCGGTTCTAGAGCAGCATTAGATCGCGCATATGCTCTTTGTATTAATAATCAATCAAACCCACAAGATTTTTTTCAAGAGGAAGTTACACCAAGCGAGGCTGAAGAATATTTTTGATTATCGTTTATTTTTTCTGATTGGACTTTGATGAAAGTCAAATGTATAGCTAGTGAATCAGAGTGGGCCAAAAGAACGCGCTTCAAGCTTGAGTAAGGAGACAAATGCAGTGATCTTAAAGGAAAAGGATGCTTTAGCGTCCAGTGATAAGCGCAGCCAGTACGGTTACCAGCAAGAGAAGGATGTGGCGTTTCACCTGCGCCGTGAATTTGGGGATAACGACCAAGTGCTAGTCTTCAACGATTTGCGCTTAACGCATAACGGAGAAAACGCACAGATCGATCATCTGGTGGTTTACCCGTTTGGTTTTATCGTCATCGAATCCAAAAGTATTAGCGGCAAAGTCAATGTGAACGCTGAGGGGGAGTGGTCTCGCAGCTATCGCGGCGAATGGCGAGGTATGCCGTCTCCCATACGGCAAGCCGAGCTGCAGCAGGCCTTATTGAAAGACCTGTTACGCGCAAATGTTGAGAAGTTCGTTCGCAAAATCCTCGGCATTCAAGGCCAGGTAGGCGGGCGAGAGTGGCATGTGCTTTGTGCCGTCTCCAGCTCGGCCATTTTAGACCGCAAGAAGATGCCTGCAAAAATATCTGAACTTACGGTGAAGTCCGAGTTTGTTGTAGAGCACGTTAAAAAACTGATGGGTTCGCTAGGTTCGTTGTCGGTATTAAAAGGACGTGCCCGTTTCAATGAACAAGAGCTTTCAGCGCTGGGTGACTTTTTAATTCAGCAGGATGCCGAGGCTAGGAAAACTTACCAGCCCTCACAGCCCGCTCAAGAACATGCAGTGCATACCATTCGAGAGCCCGGCGTGGTGGAAGCCCCTCGCACAGCGCGCTTAACCTGCAGGCATTGCGGCGAAGCGCATCTGCTGGAAGACCGCTACGGCAAATATGGCTATTTCGTCCGCTGCGGAAGTTGCCATAAAAACACGCCGATGAAACCCACTTGCGCTGAGTGCCAATCGCGCTCCGTCGTGGTGAATAAGAGCGGCCCGACCTATACCGCCACCTGCAAAAGCTGTAGTCACAAATTCATGCTCTTCCAGGCGGAGGTTAGTGCGAAAGCATAATCACTTTGCGGCTCTGTTCCTCTAGCTGGCAATAGCAGCGTGGCGTGTTTTTGTTGTGGTAGACGAACGCGCAACACTTACGCTGGTGAACCACTTTGATGCTAATGCCACACCTGGCGAGTGGCGATAAGCCACCAGTTCTCCGCCATAGGCCGCTGCATAATCTAAACACGCTATATTGCGCCCAAGGCGCATAGGGAACCCCGTCATTGCATAATGGCCAAAAAAGACAGGGTTGGCGTTGGTTGAGTAGCCATTTTCACGCGCCAATGTTGGTTCCAACTCCATGGGGTGAGTGAGCCCTACATCATTAGGCCACCAGCGCACACGTTTGCGTGTGGTACGGAACCCGGTCGCTGATGCGTAGGGGCGCAGTGCATGCTCGCAGCCAGCCACCACACGGTCTATTGCAAAATAGGTAGGCGAGTAAGTGTCTTGATAGGCCGCCATGGCATGGTCATCCAAGCAGTGAATACCGGCTGCCTTGAGGTGCTGAATTGACGTTTCATGCCACCATGCGTGCACCACGCGGCACTTCCCCACTTCGAGGTAGAGTGGCTGTGTTCGCAGCCACTTAAAATGATCCAACAACAACGCTAAGCCGTCTTCCTCAGCGGCAAATTCATCGACCAGCCGTTGGCGATCGTGATGTTGTCGCATTGCTTGAATAAAGGCGCGAGGGTTGTCTTGGTGCTGGTAGGTATCGCGTACCCAGTTCAGCTCATGGTTTCCCACAACCATTAGTGCCTGCCCCGCATCGACCATTTGACGTACCAAGCGAAGCACCGCACCTGGGGCCGGCCCCTTATCAATAAGATCGCCGACAAACACCGCCAAGTGCCCCGGCTGGCTCCAACCCTGGCTCTCTTCGCGATACCCTAAGCGCATTAGCAGCTTCACTAACGTGTCGAACTGCCCGTGAACATCCCCGATGATATCGTAATGCGTTATGCTACCCATGCGCGGTCTCCTACTGTGGTGAGCAATCAGCTTCCCACAGCAGTGCGACATTAGGTGTCGCTCAGGTGGCTAGGCTTGCTTTTGGCAGCATAACTCTTGGATGGAGATAGCTCCCTAAGCACTTTCCACTGGCCGGTGGCGTGACGTTTATAGAATATCAGCATTTAATGCACTGATCTCTCAGTAAACCACTGAAGGAAAGCGTATGTTCCAAACCCTGGCGTTGGAGAATTTTACCGCCTTTAAGGAAACCTCTTTCGAGTGGTCGCCGGGCGTGAACGTGCTTATCGGTGCCAATGGCACCGGTAAAACGCATATCATGAAATTAATGTATGCCTTGCAGATGCAGGGTCACGATGCGGCTGAACTGAAAAAGAAGCTGGCGGCGGTTTTTCGCCCTAGCGGCGATAAAGTATCACGCTTGGTTAACCGCAAAAAAGGCAGCAATACGGCGCGCATTAGCTTGTCCAACAGTGCGGCCCAGTCGTTATCGCTTACCTTTGATACCACTAGGCATCACACGTTTGAACTCCAGGGTGAGTGGGCTGTCGAGCGTTCCCCCGTATTCATTCCCGTTAAAGAGGTGCTCTCTTTCGCTCCCGGCTTTATCTCGCTCTATGATAAATATGAGCTCGCGTTCGAGGAAGTCTATTACGATATTATCAAACAAGCTTACTTGCCTGCCCGCAAGGGAATGCCACTCAATGATGAAAAGCCACTATTAGAGCTCATCCGCAAGACGGTAGGTGGAAAGGTGACATTAGAGGGGGATGAATTTCACCTTAGCGCAGGAAGTAAGAAGTTGGAAATGTCGCTGGTGGCAGAAGGGCACCGCAAATTGGCTCTGATTTGGCAGTTGATCCATAATGGCTCGCTATTTGCCAACAACACACTATTTTGGGATGAGCCAGAAGCGAACCTTAACCCTGCGCTCATGCCAGAGGTGGCTAAAATTCTGCTTATGCTTGCAGAGCGTGGTGTGCAAGTATTTGTAGCAACCCACGATTATGCCTTTCTGCGGGAATTGGATTTTGCGCGTCAGGAGACGCCTACACGCTACTTCTCCCTTGAGCTAACACAGGAGGATGGGGTTATTGCACATAGTTTCAGCCGCTACCGGGACATTCGGCCTAATAAAATTGCGGACGAGTTTCAGCGTCTTTACGACTTGGAAGTTCGTCACTCGCTGGGGGACTTTTCGTGAGACCCTGGGAGGCAAAGCCGGAGTGGTGCGAGTCGGATTTATACTTTGATTTTTCTCAAGCTCGTCAAGTAATTAAGCTAGACGACCAAGTGGCAGCCGCTGGTTTAACGCATCTATTAAAGGGTGGCGTTGATTTTGTTGTGGAGTGGGACACGCAATTATGGCTACTGGAAATTAAAGACCCAGAGAGCGGTGCTATTCCTGAACAGCATCGAGAAAAGCAGAGGCAACGCTTTCTTGCGGATATCGTCAGCCAATCGCTTATCGAGCGGCACTTATTCCCAAAACTGCGTGACAGCCTTATCTTTTTGGGGCTGGAGTATGGCATTGTCAATAAGCCGCTGCGCTATATTACCTTAATAGGTTTGAGTGACTTAGAGCCTGCTCAGTTAGCAGGTTTACGAGACAGGCTCTGGCGAACAGAATGGGTGTCTGGGCCGCGTTATAGCGGTTGGCGCAAATCCTTTGATGTGCAGGCGTTCAACGTTGATCAATGGAATCGCCTGATGACCAAGTGCCCTATACTGCGTATCAGCCAGCAGTAGGCGGCTTTTCTTGGCGTTCATTACCCTACACAAACCCCATCTGCTGGCGCTGCCCTTGCTGTTCGCGCTCTTCCAGTGTTAGCGCATCCAGCAGCGTGTTCAAGCGGATGGGCAGCCCACGCAAGTCCAGTTGGTCTAGCGCTGTACGCACGTTGCCGGGGGTTAGGCGGCGCTGGGCTAGGTGGTTGGCGGGAATGGTGGCTAAACGGCGGTGGTCGCGTTCGGGTAGAACGGCTTTCAGCAGTTCGCGCAGCGGCTCGGGGGCTAGCGGTAAAAACTCGACCTTGAGATCAAAGCGGCGCATTACCGCGCGGTCTAGGCTTTCCACGCGGTTGGTGGTGGCAAGCAAAATGCCGTCGAAGTTCTCAATTTGCACCATTGGAGGCTTCGCCCCCTGAGCTGCTGGTGGTCTTTACCGATGGTTATATTGCCACTCCGCCCCAGCCGCCCGGTTACCCAGTGCTGTGGTGCTTGGCAGAGGGCGGGCAGGCTCCGGCGAGCTGGGGGCAAGCGTTAGCTTTAGGCGTTGCCGACACCATAACGTAGTGATGACTACCACTCGCCACTATCCATCAGCGACCCTTGCTCAACGGCTGGGTTGTAGATGTAGCACCATGCGTCACCGTGCTGGGTAGGTAGTGTCGTGCGGTTATAGAGGCCTTGGCTTGGCGCGTGGTGAAAGTAGCCCTCCAACTGGTCGAGCCGCGCTAGCTGTTCAGCGTTAATGGCATACACCTCCACCGCAACGCCTGTGGATGGCGTGAGCTTAGCGCCTGGGTAGGGGCCAAGGTCGTAAAGCGTAATCTCTGTTAAACGGTCTTGGCCCAGCATGTCAGCGCCGTTTAACCAGTGATGATTGCGATGGCCGTGCTTTAACGTGCCGTATACCGCTACTCGTGGGCAGTGCTGGATGGCTTGGTGAAGATGCTGCATGACGTTCACCTTTTCACAATGTTCAATATGCCACGGCTACACGCCGATTTACGACGGTTGAGAGTCACTCAATAGGCGTTGACCCAAAAGCGCCCTGGCAGTCTGCCAAGGCGCTGTGCTTACTTACCTTTTAACCTAACGCTTCTTCCGCACCGGTTTTTTATCGCTGCTTGCTGGCTCGGCGCTATCGGCTTTGCGTGCGCTGGTGGGGAAGTGGGCACGCACCAGCTCAAGCAGCCCCTGAGTAGAAGCGTCGAAGTCGGCGGCGTTGGCGTCGATGCGCTCGCTGATTTCACCGGCGATGCGCTTGCCTAGCTGTACACCCCACTGGTCGAACGAGTTGATGTTCCAGATCACGCCTTGCACGAACACCTTGTGCTCGTAGAGCGCAATCAGCGCGCCCAGGTTTTTCGGCGTTAGCTCGTCGAGCAGTAGGGTGCTGGAGGGGCGGTTGCCGGGGCAGCTGTAGGGGTCGAGCTGGCTAAGCTCTTTGCTGTCGCCTTGGCTGCCTTCCATAAAGGCGTTGGCTTGGGCCAGCATGTTGGTCAGCAGGGCGAAGTGGTGGTCTTCCACGCCCGGTTCCGGCTTGAGCGAGGCGATAAAGTCGATGGGCACGTAGCGAGTGCCCTGGTGAAGCAGCTGGAAGAAGGCGTGCTGGCCGTTGGAGCCGGTTTGGCCCCACACAATCGGGCCGGTTTTGTAGTTCACCGGGTGGCCGAAAATATCCACCGACTTGCCGTTAGACTCCATATCCAACTGCTGCAGGAAGGAGGGCAACTGGTTCAGCGCCTGGTCGTAGGGCACGATGGCCTGGGTTTCCGCGCCGATAAAGTTGATGTACCAGATGCCGATCAGCGCCATAAGGACCGGCATGTTTTGAGCGAAAGGTGCTTCGATAAAGTGGCGGTCCATCTCATGGGCGCCTTCCAGCAGCTCGATAAAACCTTCAAAGCCAATCGAGAGCGCAATCGGTAAGCCGATGGAAGACCACATGGAGTAGCGGCCGCCCACCCAGGCCCAAAACTCGAACACGTTCTCTTCGCGAATACCGAACTCCATCGCCGCTTTGCGGTTGGTGGAAGCGGCAATAAAGTGCGCGCCCACGTCGGCGTCTTCGCCAGCGTTTTCCAGGAACCAGCGCCGCGCGGTCTTGGCGTTGAGCAGGGTTTCCTGGGTGGAGAAGGTTTTCGTAGAGACGATAAACAGCGTGGTGGCCGGGTCTAGCCGCGACAGCACTTTCTGAATATGGGTGCCGTCCACGTTGGAAACGAAGTGGAAGTGCAGCTCCGGATGGCGATACTTCAATAGCGCACGCACCGCCATGTTGGGGCCGAGGTCCGAGCCACCAATACCGATATTGACCACGTCTTTAATGCGCTGGCCGTTATAGCCTTTCCACTCGCCGCTACGCACCGCTTCCGAGAACAGCTTGATCTGCTCGCGGGTGCGGGTGATTTCTGGCATCACGTCTTCGCCGTCCACATACACCGGCTCATCGCCAAGATGGCGTAGGGCGGTGTGGAGTACCGGACGGTTCTCGGTCACGTTGATAATGTCGCCAGAGAACATCTGGGCGCGGCGCTGTACCAGGGCGGAGTGGTCGGCTAGCTCAATCAGTTTGGTCAGTACTTCATCCGACACCTGATGCTTGGAGTAATCTAGAAAGAGGCCGCCGACGCGCAGGCTCATTTTTTCAAAGCGCTGCGGATCATTCGTAAAGTAGTCACGAATGCGGTCATTGGCGGTTTTATCGCGCAGGCGCTCTAGGGCCTGCCAAGTAACGCTGCGAGTGAGTTGAAACATAACGGGTGGTCCTGTTGTTTTTACATCTGTTTTACATCGTTATCGCTAACGGGGCGTGTCCGACCCCTGGCGTCGCTGTTATTTATGTAAAAATACTACATGTTGCGCGCTTGAGAACAACAGTTAGCGAAAAATGGTTAATAAAACAGCGGGATGGTGGTCGTCTTGAATGTCTGACTGAAAAACAAAAGGGCGAGATTGCCTCGCCCTTAGTGTGCCGCTTTTAGCTGGCAACGGCTACTTGGGCAGCGCCACGTTTGATAAACGCGTAGCCCAGGCCGGTGATCAATGAGCCCACCACAATCGCGCCCAGGTAAAGCAGAGCGGGAGTAATGGCGTTAGGAATCAGCAGCACGAAGATACCGCCATGGGGGGCCATCAGCTTGGCACCCACCAGCATAGAAAGCGCACCCGTGACCGCGCCACCTGCGATACAGGCGGGAATCACGCGCAGCGGGTCTTTCGCCGCGAAGGGAATCGCGCCTTCACTGATAAAGCACAGGCCCAGCACGAACGATGCTTTACCCGCTTCCCGCTCGGGGGCAGAGAACTTGTTACGCGCCACGAAGCTGGCAATGCCCATACCAATCGCGGGCACCATGCCGGCGGCCATGATCGCGGCCATTGGGCCGTAGGTTTCAGAGGCCAGCAGGCCGACGCCAAAGGTGTAGGCCGCTTTGTTGACCGGTCCACCCAGGTCGAAGCACATCATGGCCCCGAGCAGAATGCCCAGCAGTACGGCATTGGTCGAGCCCATGGACTCCAAAAAGCTGGTGAGCGCGCTCAGCACGGCAGCCACCGGCTCGCCAATCACGTAGATCATCGTCAGGCCGGTGACCAAGCTGGCAATCAGCGGGATGATCAGAATCGGTTTGAGCGACTCAACGCTGGAAGGCAGTTTCACGTAGCGCGTGACGGCGAGGGCCACGTAGCCCGCCAGGAAACCGGCCAAAATGCCGCCGATAAACCCGGAGCCAATCTCGGCGGCCAACATACCGCCAATCATGCCGGGGGCAATACCGGGGCGGTCGGCGATGGAGTAGGCGATGTAACCCGCCAGAACGGGAATCATCAGCGCGAAGGCCGTGCCGCCACCAATCTGCATCAGCGCAGCGGCCAGGGTGCCTTCGTCCTGGAACGCTTCGATACCGAACACGAACGAGAGGGCTATTAACAAGCCACCCGCCACCACCATGGGCAGCATAAAGGACACACCGGTCAGCAGGTGTTTATAGACGCCTTTCTCTTTCATGCCTTTCTTGGCCGATGCGCCACTGGCGGAGCTGGCGCCGTCTTCCACAACGGCGTCGGTGAAGGCAGCCTCCAGGGTCGGGCGCGGCTTTTTCAGCGCATTGCCGGTAGAGGTGCGATAAACCCGTTTGCCTGCAAAGCGTGACGGGTCCACTTCGATGTCGCAGGCCAATACGACCACGTCCGCGTCGGCGATTTCCGCTTCCGTGAGTTTGTTTTGCGCGCCCACGGAGCCTTGGGTTTCCACGCGAATCTGGTGGCCCATGGCCTTACCCGCTTCGGCCAGCGCTTCGGCGGCCATAAAGGTGTGAGCAACGCCGGTGGGGCAGGCGGTGACGGCAACGATTTTTTTGCCGCCCGCACTGCTGGCCGGGGCCGCAGCAGTGGCTGCCGGGGCACTGTAGATCGGTGCTTCCCGCTTAGCTTGGCTTAAGAAGGCGCTGGGGTCGGGCAGGGCGCTGGCAATAGGAGCCTGGAATAGCCGCTTGCCTTCAAAACGTTCCGGAGCGGGTACGTGGTCGGCGGCCACGACGATCAAATCGGCGTTAGCAATCTGCTCGGCGCTGGCGGCTTGCAGTGGCGCAATCTCGCCGTGCATCTCTACATGAACGTTCCAGCCCAGCCGCGTGGCGGCTTGCTCTAGGCGCTTGGCGGCCAGGAAAGTGGTCGCCATGCCGCTGGGACAGGCGGTAATCAGGATTAGGTTCATCGCGTGGCTCCCTCGGTGTGGGTGTCGTCAAGACGCCGTACCCGGGTCTGTTGTTGGAGTGAGTCAAAATCATCGGCGTGGGAAGTGCCCACACCGACATGGCGTACCGCTTCGGCAGAAAGCGCCGTGGCGAAACGAAGCGTATCGTCGGGTGAGTGCTGGCTTAGCAGCCCGTGGAGCATGCCGGCCACAAAGGTGTCGCCTGCGCAAACGGTATTGGTGGCAGTGACGGTCGGCGGCGTGGATTGCCAGATGCCGTGCTGGCTCACCCATAAAACGCCTTCGGCACCTGCGGAAATCAGCGCGTGTTCGATGCCGCTGGCGTGCAGCCGCTCGGCGGCGGCTTGGCGCTGTTGGTCGCTATCAAGGGCGCTACCGGCCCAGTCGGCCAGCTCGGTTTCGTTGGGCTTTACTGCGGCAGGCTGCGCGGCAATCGCCGTGAGCAGCGCCGGACCGCTGGTATCCACCCACAGCGGCACCCCGAAACCTTTCAGGAAGGCAAGCAGCTCGCCAAACGTGGGCTGGGCGATGCCGGGAGGCAGGCTGCCCGCGACCACCACGGCCTCAGGCGGCGCGCAACTTTCAAACAGGCCGCTTAGCGTGGTGCGTAAAGCCTCCAGATGGGCGGCTTCGATGGGCATGCCGGGGCCGTTGATGTCGGTCACACGGCCGCTCTGCTCGGCGAGTTTTGCGTTGATGCGAGTGTTGCCCGGCACCCGCACGAAGGCATCTTCGACGCCGTAACGGGGGAAGGCGAGGCTGAAAGGGGCGTCGTTCTCTGCGCCCAAAAAGCCGCTGACGATCACCTCGTGGCCTAGGCTTGCCAATACCCGCGCGACGTTTACCCCTTTACCTGCGGCTTCCAGCTGCGCGCCGGTGGGGCGGTTGACGTGCCCCAGCGTCAGCGCATCCAGATTGAAGGCGAGATCCAGCGCTGGGTTGAGCGTAATACAGACAACTCTTGCCATTAGCTGGCCTCCAAGGCGTCGCGGACTTCGTCGCTGGTGGCTTTGCTCAGCGCTAACTGGGCGCTGGCCTGGGCTTGGGCAAGATCAAACTCGCGCAGGCGGGCTTTGACCAGCGGGATTTGGCGTGCGCTCACCGAGAGTTCATCGACACCTAAGCCCACCAGAACCGGCACGGCCATGGCATCAGAAGCCAGTTCACCACACACGCCGACCCATTTGCCTTGTGCGTGGGCGGCCTCAACGGTCATTTGAATCAACCGCAGTACCGCCGGGTGCAGGCCATCGGCTTGAGCGGAAAGCTCTGGGTGGCCGCGATCAATCGCGAGAGTGTACTGCGTTAGGTCGTTGGTACCGACTGAGAAGAAGTCTACTTCGGCGGCCAACGTGGGTGCTAACAAGGCGCTGGAGGGCACCTCAATCATCACGCCAAGCTGTACGTCGGTGGCGCGCTGCTGGGGGGAGATCTCCTTGAGCAGGCGGTCATAAATCGCCTTCGCCGCGCGGAACTCGGCCACGTCTTTGACCATCGGCAGCATAATGCGTAGCGGTTTACCGACGGCGGCCATCAGCAGCGCGCGAATCTGGGTTTCCAACACTTCTGGTTGGGTCAGCGCTAAGCGAATACCGCGCAGGCCGAGGAAGGGATTGTCTTCCTGGGGCACCGGCCAGTAGGGCAGCGGCTTGTCGCCGCCGACGTCAAGGGTGCGGGCGACGAGCGGGCGGCCATTAAGCGCATCGGTGGCTTCACGGTATTCGGCGATTTGCGTAGCGAGATCCGGCGCGCTGGAGTAGGCCATAAACAGGAACTCGGTGCGCAGCAGGCCGACGCCTTCCGCGCCGCGCTCTACCGCATCGGCGGCGTGGGCGGTGTTGCCGAGGTTGGCAGCCACTTCCACCTTGTGACCGTCGCGGGTTTGCGCTTGTTCAAAGCGCAGCTCCCAGGCATCCGCTTCACGCTGCTGTTGATCAAGCAGCTGCTGCTCGGCGCGGCGCAGGCGCTCTTCAGACGGCTGCGAAGTTACACGGCCGCGCTCGCCATCCAGAATCATCATGCCGCCGTTGTGTAGCGCCATCACCGCTTCACCGGCACCTACTACCGCAGGAATGCCCAGCGCGCGAGCCAGAATAGCGCTGTGCGCCGTGGCACCGCCGCGAACGGTCAGCAGGCCACGCACGCGGGATGTGTCTAAGCGGGCCACATCGGAGGGGCCGATATCGTCCATCACCAAAATATAGGGGTGGTCGGGTGGCTCGGGCAGGGTAACGTCGCAAAGCACGCCGAGCACACGGCGGCCTACATCGCGCAGGTCGGCGGCGCGTTCGGCCAGCAGGCGGTCTGCCAGCATCTCTTGGGCGTGGGCGGCGGTGTCGATGGCTTCCCACCAGCCTGCTTCCGCCGAGCGGCCTTCGCGAATGGCGTCAATCGCCGCCTGGTGCAATTCGGGGTCGTCGAGCATCTCTTCGTGCATAGAGAGAATGTCGGCCACTTCGCCGCCAGGGGCGTTGTGTACCAGCGCCTGCAGCTGGGCAGCGCCCTCTTTCAGAGCGGCCTCTAAGCGTGCGATCTCTTGGGTGGGGTCGCTGGCATGCTCCGGGTAATTAAACTGCATCGGGCGAATGACGAACACCGGGGCAATCGCTAACCCTGGGGAGGCTGCCACGCCGGTGTGCGGCTTGTCGGCGGCCAGCGGCTCCACGGCAGGCTTGCTGGCGTTGGCGGCGGGCGTGGCATCGCGGCCCCCGTCGAACGGCGTGACTTTTTCACCCAAGCCCTCTTCGACAGCGGCGGCAATGGCATCTAGCGCGGCGCTTGCCTGTTCGCCCTCGGCAGAGAAGATCAGCCATTGGCCACGGCGCGCACCCAGGCCAATCACTTTGGTCAAGCTGGCAGCAGATACCGTGGTGGCGCTGCCTTCTTCCAGGCGCACGTTGATGGGCATGGGCTGGGCGCGGGCGATTTGTACCAGCTGTTTAGCCGGGCGAGCGTGCAGGCCGTGGGGGTTCAGAACTCGCACGCGGCGGGTTTGGGTGCTGGCGGTTTCGCCTGCCAGTGCCGCCAGTAGCTGAGCGCTGTTTTTGCTCACAAAGCTGTCGCTTTCGCCGTTTTCCAGTACCGACATCAGCTGCTCGAGCAGCGGCCGGTGGGCATCGCCGCTGGTGGCCAGGCAGAACAGCGCATGAACCGGATGGCCGCCGTGTTCGATGGTGCCATCGGCGGGCGTTGCCACGCCTAGTGCGGGCTGGTTCACCCCTTGGGCGTGGCTTGAAAGCCATAAGCCTTTACCCAACCACTGGGGCTGGGCGCTCGCCACGGCACTAATAAAGCCGTTATCCACGCAGCCGCTTTGGCGCAGCCGCGCTGCCGCCGCTAGGGCTAGTTCCTGCGGGTCGCGGGCGGGGAAGTTGATGCACAGCGTATCGGTATCCAGGCGCGGTGCTAATGACGGCTTCGAGAGCAGGCGCGCAACATCGGCGGCGGAGCTGGCGCGGGCCAACTCGGTTGCTACGCCGTCGCGGTCGAGTACGTGGGTAAGCTGGCGCAGAATATCCAGGTGCTCGTCGTTTTGTGCCGCAATGGTGACCACTACATGTACGGTGTTGCCGTCGTGCCACTGCACTCCTTTAGGGAACTGCAGTACCCGCACGCCGGTACGCTTGACGTGATGGCGGCTTTCCGGAGTGCCGTGGGGAATGGCAATTGCGTTGCCTAGGTACGTTGAGGACTGCGCTTCGCGGGCGTGGAGGCCATCGCGGTACTCGGCCGCAACCAAGCCAGCCTCTGCCAGGGCGTTGGCGGCGCTGTCGAGCGCAGCTTGCCAGTTGTCCGCGTGGCGGTCGAGCAAGATGTCATCGGGGCCGAGTGTCAACATAGGGGTCTCCTGTAAACGCGGTCAGGCAACGGCAACGTCTGCGATTGGCGGCGAAAGTGCGCGCATAAAACGTTAGTCGTAGATCGTTGTGGTTAGCTGGATGAATCGTGTCACCTGTGTATAGTTGGCTATGCTGAATCGATTCACTTTTGGACACAAGGGTTGTCTTTTTAGACTTTGGTCTGAAGAGGGTAAAACGGCTGCTAAACTGCCGTCTTCATTTAGGGGGAAACCAGCATGACACTTGCCGATATTGCCCGGCTCGCCGGGGTTTCGCGCACCACGGCAAGCTATGTAATCAACGGCCAGGCCGAGCA
This sequence comes from Vreelandella lionensis, assembly GCF_044543515.1. NCBI lineage: Bacteria > Pseudomonadati > Pseudomonadota > Gammaproteobacteria > Oceanospirillales > Halomonadaceae > Vreelandella > Vreelandella lionensis. The sequence goes on from NZ_JBITWC010000006.1 coordinate 78,490, forward strand.
GCGGCGCATCAGCCCGGCCACTATCGATAAAGTGATGGCCGTCGTGCGTCAGCACCGCTATCACATTGACCCTCAGGCCGCCGCGCTGCGCCGTGGCGCTAGCCGGTTGATCGGTTTGATCGTGCCGGATTTGGAAAACATCAGCTACGCGCGCCTTGCCAAACGCCTGGAACGCGGTGCTCGCGAGCGCGGCTACCAGCTGTTGGTGGTGAGTTCCGATGACTGCGCGGATAGTGAGCGCGCGCTGGCCTTAGCGCTGCGCGCCCAGCGCTGTGAGGTGCTGATTACCGCCAGCTGCCTGCCTGAAAACGACACCTTTTATACGGATATGGCCAACGAAGGGTGGAGCGTTGTTGGGATGGACAGGGGCCTGACACCCGAGCGCTTTGCTAGCGTGGTGAGCAATGACCAAGAAGCCGCTTATGCGCTGACGTGCTCGGTGATGGATGGTTCAACACGGCGCATTGCCTGGTTGGATGCCATGCCTGAACTCTCGGTAAGCCGGGAGCGTCGTGCAGGGTTTTTTGCCGCACTGGAAGGGAAGGGAGTTGAAGCCGTTACCTTTAGCGGTGGGCGCTATGAGCGAGATGTGGGCGTTGAGCTGGCGCAACAGCTCTTTGCTGCAGGCGAGGTAGATGCGCTGGTCACGGCCTCCTACGCGCTGATGGAAGGTGTGTTTGATGAACTGCTTGCCCAGGGCGGGCTGCCGGAGACGCTGCGGTTAGCCACTTTTGGTGACCACCGCCTGTTAGATTTTCTGCCTCAGCCGGTTAATTCGGCGCTGCAGGATTATGACCGCATCGCCGAGCTGACGCTTCAGTGCGCGCTGGGCGCGATGAATGGAAACTACCAATGCGGGCAGCAGGTGGTCGCGCGCCGCCTGCGTACTCGCTGAGCGCAGGCGGCGCGCGGTTTATACCGTGCGGGCCTGTGCCCAGGCGTTCGCGTCTGGAATCGACATATCATAGCGTTCGCTAAGATAGGGCGAGGAGAGCAGAAAGTCGGCACTGGCCGCATTACACGCTACCGGCACGTTCCATAGCGCCGCCAAACGCAACAGCGCTTTCACATCCGGGTCGTGGGGCTGCGGTGCAAAGGGGTCCCAGAAGAAGACCAGCACGTCGAGCTGCTGCTCGGCGATGCGCGCCCCAATCTGCTGGTCGCCGCCTAGCGGCCCGCTCATTAAGCCTTCCACTTCTAGCCCCAGGGCGGTTTTCAGCCGCCCTGCGGTAGTGCCTGTGCCAATCAGCGTGTGCTGGCTTAGTGTGTCTTGCCAGCGCGTCGCCCACTCCAGCATCTCGGTTTTTTTGCCATCGTGGGCAATCAGCGCAATACGCTTGCGCGGTTGCAGCGTGCGCACGGCTTGGCGGGGTGGGCGGGCATCGTTCATGGCATGGCTCTCCTGGTCATTCGCTTATTATTGATAGTGCGGCGAGGCGGTTAGTTACTCGGCGTCAACGGCCAGTACTTTCATGGTATTGGTGCCGCCGTGGGCATTCATATGGTCGCCGCGAGTAAGAATGACATGCTCACCTGGGCGTGCCAATCCATGGGCCTTCAGCAGTTTGATAGCTTCATGGTTCACCTCGGTGGCCTCCATGTGCGTAGTATCGAATGGAATCGAGACTACGCCACGGTAGAGCGCCATGCGCCGTTGGGCGATGGGGCTGTGGGCCAAGCCGACAATCGGCAAGCCAGAGCGGATGCGCGAGGCAATCAGCGGCGTGTAGCCGGTGGAGGTCATGCAGGCAATGGCGCGTACACCGGTTAGGTGGTTGGCAGCGTACATAGCGGAAAGTGCGATGGTTTCATCGATCCGCTCGAAGCCTTCATGAATACGGTGGCCAGAGGCTTGGGCGATGCGCTCGCGCTCGGCACCTAGGCAGACGCGGTCCATGGCTTCGATGGTTTCCACCGGGTAGTCGCCTGCCGCCGTTTCCGCCGAGAGCATGACCGCATCGGTGGCGTCGAGCACGGCGTTAGCCACGTCGAAGACTTCCGCACGGGTAGGGAGCGGCGATTCGATCATCGACTCCATCATTTGGGTGGCCGTGATCACCGCGCGATTCAGTGAGCGGGCATGCTTGATGATGCGCTTTTGGGTGCCAATCAGCGCTTCATCGCCAATCTCTACGCCCAGGTCGCCACGGGCGACCATCACCGCTTCTGACGCTTCAATGATGGCATCTAAGGTTTCATCGTTGGCCACGGCTTCTGCGCGTTCCAGTTTAGCGACCAAGCCAATCTCTTTGCCTTCCTCGCCCAGCAGCGCGCGGGCTTCTTGCATATCGGCGGCATGGCGCGGGAAGGAGACGGCTAAATAGTCCACGCCAATCTCAATGGCTGTTTTCAGGTCCTGCTTATCTTTGTCGGTGAGGGCCGGTGCCGACAGGCCGCCGCCTTGTTTATTAATGCCCTTATTGTTAGACAGCTTGCCACCCACGTGAACTTGGGTGTGAACCTCCTGCCCAACAATAGAGGTGACATCCAGCACGACGCGGCCGTCATCCAGCAGCAGACGGTCGCCGGGTGAAACGTCATTTACCAGCGCTTTGTAGTCGCAGCCGACCCGTTCGGCGGTGCCGCTATTGGCATCCATAGCCATATCGAGCACAAATGCTTGGCCGATGTCTAAGTGGATAGCGCCTTCTTTGAAGCGGGAAATACGAATTTTAGGGCCTTGCAAGTCGCCCAGTGCCGCTACGCTGCGGCCTAAGCGCTGAGCGATCTCGCGCACCTCGGTGAGGCGGCGGCGATGATCATCAGCAGAGCCGTGGGAGAAATTCAGTCGTACCACGTCAACGCCCGCTTTTAGCATGGCTTCCAACACCTCAGGGCGGTCACTGGCTGGGCCAAGCGTGGCGACGATTTTGGTACGGCGTAGGGGAGTCGGGGACGTTGCACGTGTCATATGGTACTCCTGATGAGCAGCGTTGGCTGAACGAGGCCCGAAAAAAGGGCGGGTGAATCGTTGATTAAGTATTGGACTACGATAGCCTTTATATAGTAATTTTACTACATATTGGATAGTTATTAGCCTTTAGGGGCGGTTATGGCAGGTTTTAATCGGCCTATAGGTGATTAAATACGTATTTTTAGTAATTTTTTTACTGGATACGCCATCTACGACCACTGCTTGATTGAGGTGCTACCATGACAATAAGAGTTGCCATTAACGGATTTGGACGGATTGGCCGTAACGTACTGCGTGCGCTGTATGAAAACGGCTACCGTGATCGCGTTCAGGTAGTTGCGATTAACGATCTGGGCGACCCTTCCCTAAACTCCCACCTGCTGCGCCACGATACTGTTCACGGCCATTTCCCGTTTGCGGTCGAGCACGATGCAGAGAGCATCAGCGTGGATGGGGATCGTATTGCGATCTCTTCTGAGCGCGATCCGGCCAACCTGCCTTGGGCCTCTATGAATATTGACCTCGTCATGGAGTGTACCGGCCTGTTTACCAAGCGCGAAGCGGCGGCCAAGCATATTGCTGCAGGTGCAAAGCGCGTACTGATTTCTGCGCCTAGCCCGGATGCGGATGCCACTATCGTTTACGGTGTGAATGACGATATTTTGACCGCCGAGCACACCGTGGTATCAAATGCTTCCTGCACCACCAACTGCTTGGCTCCGGTCGCTAAAGCGCTGAACGATGCAGTCGGTATCGAAAACGGCCTGATGACTACCGTTCACGCCTACACCAACGACCAGAACCTGTCGGATGTGTATCACTCCGACCCCTACCGTGCGCGTAGTGCCACCCACTCCATGATTCCGACCAAAACCGGCGCGGCGGCAGCCGTGGGTTTGGTACTGCCGGAGCTGGCGGGTAAGTTCGATGGCCTGGCCGTGCGCGTGCCGGTGATCAACGTTTCCCTGGTGGATCTAACCTTTACTGCGGGGCGTGATACCACCAAAGAAGAGATCAACGCGATTGTTGAGAAAGCCGCCGCGAACTCCCCGGTCTTGGCCGTCAACGCCCAGCCGCTGGTGTCTATCGACTTCAATCACGATGCGCACTCGTCTACCTTTGACGCTAACCATACTCGCGTTAATGGTCGTCTGGTGAAGATCATGGCGTGGTACGACAACGAGTGGGGCTTCTCCAACCGTATGTTGGATACCGCCATCGCGATGCAGAAAACCGCCAAATAACGCCTGTTTGATCTTTAAGGGCAGGTATCGCCCAGCAGCAGCTCGGTTTTGAGCAGCTGCTGGGTTTTTGGTATCCGCCCCAAAATCATTTTGGCGGCGACTCGCCCTTTGCCTGCGCTGTCCTGGCGTACGGTAGTTAAGCGGGGGGCACGGTACTGGCCTTCGGCAATGCCATCGAACCCCGTAATGCGTAACTCTCCCGGTACGTGAATACCTCGCTGCTCTGCTAGCGTTAGCGCAGTGAGCGCAATTCGATCTGACATGCATAGCAAAAGGTCAGGGCGCTGCTCAGCGGGCAGGTCAATGATCTCGGTAATCACCGGCGAGCACACGTCAAATACGTTCTCTTCAATATTCCACAGCGGAATCTGTTCGGTATCAAAGCCATGTTCGGTGAGCGCGGCATGAAAACCGGCCAGGCGCGCACGGCTTATCGTGCTGCTGTCGGGCAGCATCGTGTGCTCTTTGGTCACCCGGCCATTGCAGTGCTCTTTAGTTAAACGCAGGTTGATAATGGCAGGCCGAAGAGGGCGCTGCTTAAGCGCATGGGTTGCCATCGCGTAGCTGGCGTCGCGGTCATCGATGTGCACGGTAGGGCTTCCGTCGATATCGAAGTCTACCGACACCAAAGGGCGTTGAGAGGGCAGTTCGTTCAGCAGTTTATTGTTGGGCATCAGCCCGTAAACGATAAATCCATCGGCGATATTAGCCGAGCCGGGTGGCTGGGAAGCGTGGCCTCGGCCCGGTAATAGCAACATGGTATGGCCGTGGGCATCCAGCACTTCAGCCACGCCAGAGAGAAACTCACTGGCCACGGCATCGTTCAGGCTGTAAGTCAGGCTTTCGGCCAGAATCACCGCCACGATGCTGGAGCGTCCGGTGCGCAGGCTGCGTGCTTTGGCGTCGGGTCCACTATACCCCAGCCGCTTAGCTTCCTTAAGAATGCGGTCGCGCAGCAGCGGGGAGAGCTGGTCGGGTCGGTTAAAGGCGTTGGAAATCGTCGCGGTTGAGACGCCGAGTTCGAGCGCAAGATCCTTTAGGGTCATTCGGCGAGGGGCGGTCACGGTGCTTCCTAAACAAGTGAAGAACGTTAGCGGAGAGGGTGCGTGCCTGACACATTTACAGCGCAGGCTAATTATTTGATTGTCGCGCACAGAATAACGGCCTTGATGGTGTGACGACTACCCTCTTTGAAAGGTTGTCTCACCCAGCCAAGGCCGTTATGGGTCTTTCTATCAGTACTTAAGCTGCCGAGCGGGTTGCGGAAAGCGTTAATGCGGCGCCGCTTTCGTCGAATAAATGAACATGTTTGGTATCCGGCACCAGCGATACCTGCTGGCCCTCTTTCCACTGGCTGGGCGCTTCGCTGCGATGGATCAGCAAGGTAGAGCCCTCTTTCGGCTCCAGATACACGTAGACCTCGTTACCCAGGTACTCAACGTTGACGATATCAAAGCAGTTATCGCCCTGAGGCGCTTCCAGGCGAAGGTGCTCGGGACGCACGCCAAGTGTGAGCGAGGTGCCTTTCGAGTAAGCGTCGCCCGCTTGGGGCAATGATACTTCTCCCACTCCCGCCGCTTTCACTCGGCAGCCGTCGGCGGTGCCGCTCAGTAGCTCGGCGGGCATAAAGTTCATGGTGGGCGAGCCAATAAAGCCGGCTACGAATTTGGTGGCCGGACGCTGGTACAGCTCGTGAGGGCTGCCCACTTGCTCTACATGACCGCGGTTTAGCACCACGATTTTATCCGCCAGGGTCATGGCTTCTACTTGATCGTGGGTGACGTAAATCATGGTAGAACCCAGACGATTATGTAGACGGGCAATTTCGTTGCGCATCTGCACGCGCAGCGAGGCATCCAGGTTGGAGAGCGGCTCGTCAAACAGCAGGATGCGCGGCTCCCGCGCCATGGCACGGCCCATCGCCACCCGCTGGCGCTGGCCGCCGGAAAGGGCTTTGGGCTTACGGTGGAGAAGCTCTTCCAGCTGCAGGATCTTCGCTGTACTCATCACCCGCTCGTGCACGGTTTCTTTGTCGGTTTTGGCCAGCTTAAGACCAAATGCCATATTGTCGTAAACGGTCATGTGCGGGTAGAGCGCGTAGGACTGAAACACCATCCCCACGCCGCGTTCACGAGGCGGTAAATCGTTGACCACGGTGCCGCCAATGTTCAAATCGCCATCGGTGATCGATTCAAGCCCGGCAATCAGGCGCAGAAGGGTGGATTTACCGCAGCCGGAGGGGCCCACGAACACGACAAACTCACCGTCGCCAATGGAAAGATCAACGTCTTTGATGATGTGATCGCGGCCAAATACCTTATTGACCTTTTCAAGCGTAACACTTGCCATGGTAACTCCTTGCCGACCTCGACCGGAGCGGGTCGGCTATCGTTATTAACTGTTATGGGCGGCGTTTAGGCAACCTGCATAAAGGCGGCTTGGTACGCGGGCAGCGTGAGCGTGCTGCCATCTCGCGTGGCGGTAAATTGGGCGACCGGCAAGTCGCTGGCGACCTCCACAGGCAGGGTGGTTTGCTGCTCTTGCCCGGTCAGGTTGAACACGCACAGCAGGGTCTCGTCGCCTTTTTGACGGGTAAAGCCAAGTAGCTCCTCGCCAACGTCTACCAGTGCCAAGTCGCCATCGAACATTGCCGGTTGGCTGCGGCGGAACGCTAGCAGGGCCCGTACGGTGTTGAGCGTGGCGTTGGGGTCATCCTGCTGGCGGCTCACCGCCAAATCCAAGTGACGAGCTTCCATGGGCAGCCACGGTTCCACCGGAGAGAAGCCGCCCTGTTCGCCGTCGGTCCAGGGCATGGGTGTGCGGCAGCCGTCGCGGCCTTTAAACTCAGGCCACAGCACTTTGCCGTAGGGGTCTTGAATGCGCTCGAAGGGCACGTCCGCTTCCGGCAGGCCTAGCTCTTCGCCTTGGTACAGGCACACACTGCCGCGCAGTGAGAAAAGCATCGCCAGCATCACTTTCGGGTAGGCGTGGGGATCTTCGTCAGCGCCCCAGCGGGTCGCGCTGCGCACCACATCGTGGTTGGAAGTGGCCCAGCAGGGCCAGGCGTCACCTGCCAAGCGTTGGAAACGCTCGATCACTTCGCGCAGGTAGCTCGCGGAGTGGGGCATGTTGAGCAGGTCGAAGGTGTACGCCATGTGCAGCTTATTGCCACCGGCGGTGTACTCGGCCATGCGCTCTAGCGGGTTATCGTCGCCAATTTCACCTACGGTGGTGGTGCCGGGGTATTCATCCATCAGCGCGCGGAGGTCTTTGAGGAAGTCCAGGTTTTCCGGGCGGCTGAGGTCGTAGACATGGCGCTGCCAGGTATAGGGGTTTGCCTCCGGGGCGCCCAGGGTTTTGGCTTCGCCTTTCGGTACCGGCGGGTTGTCCCGCAGCTCAGCATCGTGGAAGTAGAAGTTGACCGTATCCAAGCGGAAACCGTCGACGCCCAAATCCAGCCAGAAACGCATGTTGTCGAGCTGTGCCTGACGCGCTTCCGGATTGTGGAAATTCACGTCCGGCTGGCTGGTCAGGAAGTTGTGCAGATAGTACTGCTGGCGGCGGGAATCGAAGGTCCACGCCGAGCCGCCAAAAATCGACAGCCAGTTGTTGGGTGGTGTGCCGTCGGGTTTCGGGTCGGCCCACACAAACCAGTCGGCTTTAGGATTGGTGCGATCCTGGCGGCTCTCCTGGAACCAGGGGTGCTGATCGGAGGTATGGCTGATCACCTGGTCGATCATCACTTTCAAGCCCAGCGAGTGAGCTTTTTCCAGCAGCGCCTTGAAGTCTTCCAGCGTGCCGAACATCGGATCCACGTCGCGGTAGTCGCTCACGTCATAGCCGAAGTCGAGCATCGGAGAAGTAAAGAAGGGCGATAGCCAGATGCCGTCCACGTTGAGGGAGGCCACGTAATCCAGCTTTTCGGTGATGCCGTTCAGATCGCCTACGCCGTCGCCGCGGCTGTCTAAGAAGCTACGCGGATAGATTTGATAAATAACGCCGCCGCGCCACCACATCATGTTGTCTTGCATTACTGTGTTCCTTAAAAAAGTGGCTGACGGATAAACATCAGCCCATCAATATATTCGTTGCGTGGGTTAGCCTTTGACGGCACCCGCGGTCAGGCCCGACACAATGCGGCGCTGGAAAATAATGACCAAAATCACCAGCGGTACGGTGACCACGACGGAGGCTGCCATGATCGGCCCCCAGGGCAGTTCGTAGGCACTACCGCCCGACAGAAGGGCAATCGCAACCGGCACCGTGCGCTGCGCATCGGTCAGTGTGAAGGTCAGTGCGAATAGAAACTCGTTCCAGGCGGCGATGAATGCCAGCAGGCCCGTGGTCGCCATGGCCGGCCACATCAGCGGCAAAAACACCTTGGTGATGGTCACCCAGGGCGTCGCCCCATCCATGATGGCCGCCTCTTCCAGCTCCATGGGGAGCTGCTTCATAAAGGTGGTGAGCACCCACACCGTAAAGGGCAGGGTAAAGATGGTGTAGCTGAGGATGAGGCCTGCCGGGTTGTTGTAGAGATTCAGCGCGCGAATCACCTCGAACAGACCAGAGAGAACGGCCACTTGAGGGAACATCGAAACCCCTAGAATGACCAGCAGTACGGTGGAGCGGCCGCGAAAGCGTACCCGACCCAGCGCGTAAGAAGCGGTGATGCCTAGTAGAAGCGCGATGAATACCACGCTGAACGCGACGATGATCGAGTTGAAAATCGCCCGCACGAAGCTCGATTGGCTAAAGATTTGTGCGTAGTTATCCAGGTTCCAGGTCGAGGGCCATAGCTCCACGCGGAACAGGTCACTGGAGGGTTTCACCGAGGTGATCACCGCGTAGTAAAACGGGAACACCGCATACACCATGATGACCGCAATTAGTGCCCAGAACCCGACGCGTTTCGCTACTTTGGCTAGCTGACGGCTGTTCATCAGTCACCTCCCAATTGAATCTGTTTGCGGCCAAGGTAGAGGTAGGCCACGGTGGCCAGCGCGATGATCAGGAACAGCAGCGTTGATGCGGCGCTGCCGTAGCCGACATCCTGGAATTCGACGAGCTGCTGGCGCGCGTAGACCGACATCGACATCGTGCTGGTAGAGTTGGAGGTCAATACATAGATCACGTCGAAGACCCGCAGGGCATCCAGCAAGCGGAAGATGACCGCCACCATCAGTGCTGGGGTAATCAGCGGTAGCGTGACCTTGAAGAACACGCGCACGGGGTGAATACCATCCACCTCGGCGGCTTCGTAACAATCTTTAGGCAGCATCTGCAGCGCGGCCAGGACCAACAGAGCCACGAAGGGAATCGTTTTCCATACGTCGACCATAATGACCGCCCACATGGAGTAGGTGGCGCTGGCCGTCCAGGCGATGGGATTATCAATAATGCCAACCACCATCAGCAGGTGGTTGATGATGCCGAACTGATCATTCAGCATCCACGCCCACATCTGGGCTGAGACAATGGTGGGGATGGCCCAAGGGATGAGGACCGCCGCACGAACAATCACACGGCCTTTAAATTCTGCGTTCAGAATCAGCGCCACGATAACGCCAAACACCACTTCCAGCGAAACGGAAACGACCGAGAAGTAGACCGTGTTCCACACGGACTGCCACCACACCGAGTCGGCTAGCACGCCAAACCAGCGGCCATTGTCGTAAACCAGATAGTTTTCAAAGCCGATCAGGTTCGCTGAGCCCAAGTCGGACAGCGACGCATCGGTAAAGCTAAGAAAAAACGTACGCAGCAACGGCCAGCCCGCCACCAAAGTGAGGGCGATCAGCATGGGTGCTAAAAACAGCCACGCCGCCTTGACGCGCTGGCGGCGTACCTTGGTGCCACGCTGCCGACGCGCAGGCGTAGCGGAACGCGCCCCGAGGGGCGCGTCTTGTTGAGAGTGGTGAGAAGAGCTCGACATAAGTGTCTCCGCGATTACCAGTTACGACGCTTCAGGCGCAGCAGTTCGCCTTCAAGGTCAGCGACGGCTTGAGCGCCATCTTTGGTGCCAGACAGCACGTCATGAGAGGTGCTGAAGAACGCGTTGCTGACGCGGCCATAGGCATCGCCGGTGGGGGCAGAAGGGCGCGCAACGGCGTTCGTGAAGGTATCGTAGAGCGTGCCGAAGAAGGGCACGGCATCCAGCACTTCCTGGTCTTGGTAAAGCGAGTCGATGGTCGGGTTGTAAGAAGCCTGAATGGCGCGGCGCTTCTGCTCTTCTTCACCGGTCAGGTAGGCAACCAGGTCAGCGGCGATCTCGGGGTGTTCGCTATAGCGAGAGACCGCCAAGTTCCAGCCACCTAGACCCGCAGCGCTTTGGCCCTCTTCACCGCCGGCAGGCAGTTGCACAACGCCTACTTTGTCACGCACATCACTGTCATCGCTTTGTGCCAGCGACCATGCGTAGGGCCAGTTACGCATAAAGACCGCGTTGCCGCCTTGGAACACGCCCCGCGCTTCCTCTTCGGTGTAGTTCAGCACGCCTTCAGGGGAGATGTCGCCAATCCAAGAGGCAGCGAGATCCAGCGCTTGCGCGGCGCGTTCGTTGTTGATGGTCACCTCACCTTCGTTATCCACCACGGTGCCGCCGCCAAAGCTGGCAACCCACTCAAGGGCGTTGACGGTTAAGCCTTCATAAGCACGGCCCTGGAACACAAAGCCCTGCATACGGTCGTTGCCCGCTTCGCGCTCAGCGTTTTGAATATCGCGCGCAATCTCAGTCAGTTCTTGCCACGTGGTGGGCACCTCGTGGCCGTGCTTTTCCAGCAAGTCTTCGCGGTAGTAGAGAACACCTGCATCGGTAAACCAGGGCATGGCGACCAAGCGGTCATCAATAGTGTTATTGGTCACGATGGTGTCAAAGTGGCCTGCAGCGGCGTCTTCGCCCAGCACTTCGCGTAGGTCAAGCAGGTGGTTGGCCAGTAGACCCGGCCATACCACGTCAATCTGCATCACATCGATATCGCTGGAGTTGGCAGACAGAATCTGCTGGTAGAGCGATAGGCGCTCAGTAGACGAGTTGGGCGTTGAAACCACATCGACACTGTGGCCGGTTTTCTCTTCCCAAGCGCGCACGCCTTCTTGGCAAAGGGTTAACTCTGCACCAACTGCGCCACAGGAAATCGTTAATTCGGCCGCCTGGGCAGACCCAGTGGCGCTAGCAATACTGGCCAAAGCAATAGCAGAAGTGAGTAGTGTCTTTTTCATGTTGGCGTTCCTCAGCGTTTATTGTTGTGAATGATGGGGGATCAGAGCGCTTGTAGCGCCTACTTAAACGATTAAGTACGCTGCCAGTTAGCCGTCTGTTGCCATGAAGTTCAATAGCGACTTTTGTCTAATCTGTTTCATTTATATTTTTCTAAGATGAATCACCCTTTAGACATTGGTCGATAATTAGTAAAAGCTTGTTGGTTTACTAGCTCTTAATCGATTAAGTTTCGTCTGTCACTCTTCCTGCAAACGTAATGCTGGTTGCTTTGCAACACAAAGGAATAAAAGGACACAGGGACAAAGGGCCTCAAGCGGCGTTGTTAGGTGAGTGGAGTCACTAACACGGGTGGCAGCTCTGAAACGCTGATTTTAACAACTTGGCTTTTAACGACATGGTTAACAGCAACATGGTTAAAAGCGGAGAGCAGAAACAGGGTTCAGACGTTCGGGATAAAAAACAATAGGGTTTAAAATAGGATTTAAAACAATGCACAAAATGACATTCAAGACACCATTAGCCATCGCCGTTGCCACTGCCAGCCTCGGACTTTGCGGTGCTGCCAACGCCGACACAACGATGGAAGAGCGCTTTGCCGAGCTAGAAGCGCGCATTGCGGCCGCCGAGCAGCGGGCTGAGGCTGCCGAGCGCCGCGCGGAGTTAGCTGAGCAGGGGCGCGGTGCTGCGCCTGCTTCAAGCGCGCCAGCAGCGGCAACTACCGATGCCGATATCGAAGAGCGCCTGGCGCGCGTTGAGCGCCAAGCCAGCGGCGAAGAAGGTTTCTCGTTTAACGTTTATGCCCGCTCTGGACTGCTAATTGGCGAAGATGGCAAAAGCGCGCCGGGTGGCCCTTATCTGACGCCAGCAGGTGGCAACGGCGGCGCAGTGGGCCGTTTGGGTAACGAAACAGACACCTACGCCGAAGCTATCCTGAACTACCGGATGCAGTTTGATAACGGTGCAAAAGCGCGCTACACCACGATGATTGCGGACGGTGTCAATACCAGTAATGATTGGACGGGAGCCGAATCTCAGCTCAACGTCCGTCAGGTTTACGCTGAGTTCAGCGACTTGCCGAGCTTTACCGGCGCGTTTGAGAATGCCTCCATCTGGGCCGGTAAGCGCTTTGACCGCAATAACTTCGACATCCACTGGCTCGATAGCGATGTAGTCTTCCTGGCCGGTACCGGTGGCGGTGTTTACGACGTCCAACTGGCAGAGAACTGGAAAACCAACTTCTCGCTTTATGGCCGCACCTTCAGCGACTATCCGGTCGTCAACCGCGAAAACCCTGGTTTAGACGGTGAAAGTAGCGATACTGATAACTTGATCCTTACCTCCAACAACTACTTCGGTAACTGGCAGGTGATGGTCAACGGCATGTCTGCCGCGGATAACGACGAGCGCGATATTGGCGTTGGCCAAACCGCTGCAGATACCGGCTGGCACACCATGGTGGCCTACCACGGCGACAGCTTCTTCGGCATGGGTGAAGGTAACTTCAAAGCGGCGGTTCTGCATGGCCAAGGCTTGGGTGCCGAAGTGAAGGGGCTCGGTAGCAACGGTGATCTAACCGACGATGCCTCCACGACGCGTCTGGCCGTTTACGGTACAACGTATGTTGCTCCGAAGTGGCGCATTGCTCCCGCCATCCTGGCGGAAACCAGCGATGACCGTTTTGCTAGCGGTGACAGCTACGACTGGGCGACCCTGAACGTTCGTCTGGCGAACGAGATTAACCAGAACTTTGAAATGCAGTACGAAGCCAGCTACCAGTGGATGGATTTCGAACCACAGGGTTACAGCGGCCGCAATGCGGTGGATGGCGACTACATGAAGTTCACCATTGCACCGACCTTCAAGCCGGAAGTGGGTGGTTTCTGGAAACGTCCTGAGATCCGTCTGTTCACTACCTACAGCGATTGGGATGAGAACCTCAACAGCTACGGTTCAAGCTTAGGCAGCGATGGCTTTACTGGTGGTGAGTTCACCTTCGGCGTACAAACCGAGGTATGGTTCTAAGAGCGAACCGCTCACTAGCAAGGCTGTTATTGATACGTTTGTTTCACCAATGCTGATTGCCCGCGATTCGTCGCGGGCTTTTTATTAGCCTAGGTTTACTAGGCTAGGTTTTGGGTAGTGAAAGGAGAGGGCCATGCCGCTGCTTCAAGAAAAGCTAAAAGCACCGCCGCTGCCACTGAGCGTCGTGGCAAGGCCGCGCCTGAACGATTTCTTCGCGTTGAACGAGCGGATACGCTTGCTGGTCGTGCAAGCGCCTTCGGGATACGGCAAAACCACGCTGTTGGCTGAACGCCTACCCGTCCTGGAACAAGAGGCGGCCTGGCTGCGCTTGGATCAGCGCGATAACCAGCCCGAGCGCTTTTTGAGCTACTGGCAAGCGGCCATCCAGTCGCTGCTAGGCGACCATACGCCGCTGTCGCCTTTGACCGAAGGGGCGGAGTGCGCTGAGCAAAAGTGCGTTGAGCAATTAGAGCGCTGGCTGGCCGAGCTGCCTGAACAGCGCGCAGCCTGCCGATTGGTGGTGGATGAGTTTGAACACCTTACCCACCCCGATATTTTAGCCGGGCTGGCCCACTGGCTACGCCACCAGCCACCCTGGCTGACCTTAACCATGGCCAGCCGCTCCCGCCCTGCGTTGGGCCTTGCCAGCCTGCGGTTACGCGGCGAGCTTGAAGAGATCGACCTTAGCGCCCTGGCCTTTGATAGCGAAGAGGCGCAAACCCTCTGCGCGGAGCAGCTCAGCTTTCCCCCTACGCGGGTAAGCCTTGAGCGGGCGCTACGCAGAAGCGGCGGCTGGGTGATGGCGCTGAATTGGCTGGTGGAGCGCACCACTACACGCGCCGGGTTCGATGCGCTGGTCGAGCGGTTAAACGGCGGGCATCCTGATTTTGTGGCGTGGTTCGATGAACGGCTGGCCGAGGCACTGCCCCCTGAAGAGCGTGAACTCCTGCTGCAGCTTGGGGTGCTGGAGCGTTTCTCCCCCGAATTGATGGCGCGTTTGTTGGAGGGCGAACGGCTCACCCAGCGGCTAGATGCCTTCGAGCAGGCGGGGCTGTTTATCGAGCGCCCCGACCCTCATGCCCAGTGGTACCGCTTTCAACGGCTGTTTGGTGAGTACCTGCGCCACCGCCGCCACGAGTTAAGCCTTGCCACCCAGCGCACCCTGCACCAGCGGGCCAGCCAGGCCTGGTTGGCACTCAACGACCCAATAATGGCGCTGCGCCAAGCCATTCTGGCGGAAGCGCCCGATGATGTGGCCAGCCTGCTGGTTTCTCAAGGGCCTGCACTGCTTGCCAGCGGGGCCTACGCGCTGCTGGCTCAAGGGCTTGGGTTGCTGGGGGAGCCGCAAATCTCGACACGCCCAGAGCTGGCGCTGCTTTACGGCTGGGTATCCCACGCCCAGTTTCAGTTTGATATCACCGCACGGGTGATTAGCTGGATCGAAGCGCAGCTTGAGGTGCCCGAGTGGCAGGTGTTGGGTGCGGAGTTTGCCACCCTGCGTGCCCAGCTGGCGATCAATCAAGGCAACGCCGAGCGTGCCGCTCCGCTCGCCGAACAGGCGCTGGCCGTGCCCGCCCGCTATTTAGCCTCCACACCGCTGACCGCGACCGCCATTTTGAGCGAGGCGCGCTTTGTGCTGGGCTATCTGGATGAGTCGCTGCAGCGGGTGCGCGAGGTAGAGCGCTTGGCACGTCAGCGTGAGGATCATCAGCTGCTGCTGTGGTCGTTCTGCCATCAGTCGGAAACGCTGGTGGCTCAAGGGCGCTTGCAGGCTGCCTACGATATTCAAGAACGCGCCTTTGCCCACCTGGAGCGAGCAGAGCTTGAGCACCTGCCCGTGGCGGAATTTCTCTACCGGATTCGTAGCCAAGTGCTTTGGGAGTGGCACCGTCTGGATGAAGCCGAGCAGGCCGCGCTGAAAGGTATTGCCGTGCTGGATAACCAGGGCGAGCGCTGGACGCTGCAGTGCCATATTCAACTGGCCAAAATTGCCCAGAGTCGTGGCGATCAGGCTCAGTGCGCCGACCATATCCGGCGGCTGCGTAAAATCCTGGCCGAAGGCGATTACCATATCGACTGGGTCGCTAACGCCCACGCCACGCTGCTGGCTTGGTGGCACTCCACGCAAGATCTCGACGCGGTGGAGCGCTGGCGCCAAGAAGCGCCCGCGCCCATCACTGAAGGAGCCACCAACCACTTTGCCCAATGCAACGTACGCAATCACGCTCGGGCACTTACGCTGCTGGGCCGCTTTGATGAGGCCCGAGCGCTGTTAGAGGCGCTAGAGGCGCACACCCAAAGGTTAGGGTTGGTCACCGATGCCAACCGCAACCAGCTCTGCCTCGCGGCCGCGGCGTGGTATGCAGGCAGCGAGGAGCAAGCCCGCCACCACATGCATCAAGCGCTCAGCTTGGCTTCCCGCACCGCGCTGGTAGGCAGCTTTCTGCGCTTGGGTAAACCGCTTGGGGAGCTGCTCAACGGCTTACTCGTCAGCGGCACGCTAGCGGCTTTAGAGCAGGCGAGGGCAGAGCGGCTGCTGGCGCTGGCGGGCCAACAGAAGGATTTCGGCTGCGCCCGACGCTTAATGCTAGATGAAACGGTCATCGCGGATATTGTCGCGAGGCCCGACGTGCCAGAGCTGATCCGCACCTCGCCGCTGACCCGCCGCGAATGGCAAATTCTGGGGCTGATTCACGCCGGGCTCTCCAACGAACAGATTGCCGAGCAGCTCTCGGTAGCACCGACCACCATCAAAACCCATATCCGCAGCCTCTACCAAAAGCAGAATATCCGCCGCCGGGACGAAGCCATTGCCCTGGCCGGACAGCTCTTGGCGCATATCCAGGGGGAGTAAGGCGCCGCGTTACCACTCCTCCCCGCACCTACGCCTGGCACTCCCCCGGGGGGAGGATTTTATCCCTTGGCGTAGCCTGCATCATGCCGACTATGGGTAATTACTCGGTTGTTAATAAAACCGTCGGCAATAACAAGGATAAGGACTCACCATGATGCAGACACCTTCTACTTCTCACTACGTTGGCAGCCAGGGGGCCGACTGGTGGCGCGGCGCGGTGATTTACCAAATCTACCCGCGCAGCTTTATGGACAGTCACGGCGACGGCATTGGCGATTTGAAAGGGGTGATCGATAAGCTCGACTACATCGCCTCCCTAAACGTCGATGCGATTTGGCTCTCGCCATTTTTCACCTCGCCAATGAAAGATTTTGGCTACGACATCAGCAACTACCGCGATGTAGATCCGATGTTCGGTACGCTGGAAGACTTTGACCGCCTAGTCGAAGCGGCCCATGCGCGGGGGCTGAAGGTGACGATTGATCAGGTGATGTCTCACTCCTCAGACCAGCACGCCTGGTTTGAAGAGAGCCGTCAAAGCCGCGACAACCCCAAAGCCGACTGGTACGTGTGGGCCGACCCCAAGCCCGACGGCGCGCCGCCCACCAACTGGCAGTCAGTATTTGGCGGCAGCGCCTGGCAGTGGGATACCCGCCGCTGCCAGTACTACCTGCATAACTTCCTGGCCAGCCAGCCGGACCTTAACTTCCGCACCCCTGCGGTAGTCGACGCCATGCTGGAAGAGGTGCGCTTCTGGTTGGAGCGCGGCGTAGATGGCTTCCGGCTGGATGCGGTGAATTTCTGCACCCACGGCGAGTTAAAAGACAACCCGCCGCGCCAGGAAATTATCGAGAGCTTCCTGGGCGTTCGCCCTGATAACCCCTACGGCTATCAGCTTCACCAATACGATAAAACCCAGCCGGAAAACCTGCTGTTTCTGGAGCGGCTGCGGGCGCTGCTGGATGAGTACCCCGGCACCACCAGCGTGGGCGAAGTGGGCGACGACGACGCGCTGGGCGTGATGGCGGAGTACTCCCAGGGCGGCAAGCGCCTGCACATGTGCTACTCGTTTAACTTGCTGACCGATAAAGCCGACCCCGGCTATTTGCACGAAACGCTTACTGAAATGGAAGCGCGCATTGGCGATGGCTGGCCCTGCTGGGCGCTGGGAAACCATGACGTAACGCGACTGGCAACCCGCTGGCAGGCGGAAGGGCAGCTCGAGAAGCTGCGCCTCTATTTGGTGTTCCTGTTCAGCCAGCGGGGCAGCGTATGCCTCTATCAGGGCGAAGAGCTGGGCCTGCCCGAAGCGCAGCTGACCTTCGAGCAGCTCGTCGACCCGGCAGGCATTACTTTTTGGCCTGCTTACAAAGGCCGTGATGGCTGCCGCACGCCGCACCCCTGGCAAGCAGATGCCCGCTATGCGGGCTTTAGCAGTGCCACCCCTTGGCTGCCGGTACCCGATTCCCACGCAAGTTTGGCGGTGGATCAACAAGAGCAGGATGCCGATTCGTTGCTTAACGCTTACCGTGCTTTTCTAGCGTTTCGCCGCACCCAGCCTGCGCTGGTTAAAGGCGAGGTGCGCTACCATCCGGTACGCGACGAGGTGCTCTGTTTTGAGCGCACCTATCAGCAAACGCGCTTGTTGGTAGCACTCAACTTTAGCGATCAAACCGTTACTCGCACAGCTCCCGAGCGCGCAGAAGCACTCGACGATGCGCCTAAGTGGCTAAACGGCGAGTGGCAGGCAGGTACGCTGACGCTGCCGCCGTTTGGGGTGGCGATTGCCCGCTGCCCGCAAACCCAGGAGGATGCGCCATGGGACGTTTAACCCTCAGCGGCATCGGTAAATCCTTCGATGGTGTCGAAATCTCACGAGATATCGACCTCACCATCGAAGACGGCGAGTTCGTCGTTTTCGTGGGCCCTTCCGGCTGTGGTAAATCCACGCTACTACGCATGATTGCAGGCTTGGAAGACATTACCGCAGGAGATATGCAGCTCGATGGCCAGCGGATCAACGAGATTCCGCCCCAGGAGCGGGACATCGGCATGGTGTTCCAGTCCTATGCCCTCTACCCGCATATGAGCGTGGCCGAGAACATGGCGTTTGGCTTGAAGCTGGCACGCACCGACAAAGCAGAAATTCGCCGCCGCGTGGAGCACGCCGCCGAGATGCTGCACCTCACCGAGCTTCTGGAGCGCAAGCCCAAAGACCTCTCCGGCGGCCAGCGCCAGCGGGTCGCCATTGGTCGCACCCTGGTCAAAGAGCCTGCAGTGTTCCTATTCGACGAGCCGCTTTCCAATTTGGATGCCGCGCTGCGCGTGGATATGCGGGTACAGATCGCCGCGCTGCACAAGCGCTTAAATGCCACCATGATTTATGTCACCCACGATCAGATCGAGGCGATGACCCTGGCGGATCGTATCGTGCTGCTCTCCAAGGGGCGTATTGCCCAGGTAGGCGCGCCGCTGTCGCTGTATCACTTTCCCAATACCCTTGAGGTGGCGGAGTTTATCGGCTCGCCGCGTATCAATACGCTGCCGGTGACGGTGGTCGACCCCGGCGAGCGCCAAACCGTGGTGCGCCTGCATAGCGGCGAAACTTTGGCGGTGGCGGTGAATGGTCAGCAGCTTCAGGCAGGCGATAGCGCCACGCTGGGGCTGCGGGCCGAAGACTTTGTGCCGGCGGAGCAAGCGGATGCAACGCTGAGTGCGACCCTGATGGTGGCTGAAAAGTTGGGCTATGAAACTCTGGCCCACTGGCAGGTAGAAGGCATTGAAGCGCCTTTAACCCAACGCCTGGATGGTTTAACCCGGCTTGAAGAAGGGCAAGCGTCACATCTGGGGTTGGCAGGGCAGCGCTGCCATCTGTTTGACTCCAATGGCAACGCCTGCCCACGCCAAGTCACGGTGGATGGGGTAAGCCGATAATTTTTTAAATAATTAAACTTTTTTTTAAAAAGAGTGCATCCAATCGGTCTCCTTGTGTGTATCCCCTATACAGCCGCTATTTAAAGCGGTTGATACAAAACCCAAGGAGACTGAAATGACCATCCAACATATGACGCGTGCTACTCTCGCCGCTACCTTGATTGCATCCTTCAGTCACGTCGCGCTGGCAGACATGACGCCCGCCGAAGTCCAAGTACCGGACGGCAACACCGTCGCTCTTGAAACCGTGGGCGTTGGCGCAATTACTTACATGTGTGAAGCCAAAGAAGACGGCACCATGGGCTGGGTATTCAAAGGCCCGCACGCTGCGCTGAACGATAGCGAAGGCACCCAAGTAGGCAGCTACTACGGCCCGCCCGCTACCTGGGAAGCCCTGGATGGTTCTAAAATTACCGGCACCCAGCTAGCCGTGGCGCCGAATGGCGATGGCAACATTCCGTTGCAGCTTGTTGAAGCCAACCCGGCTGAAGGCGAAGGCGCCATGAGCGGCGTGAGCTACATCCAGCGCCTGAACACCCAAGGTGGCGTTGCCCCTGATGTTGCCTGTGACGATGGTCACGACGGTGCCACTGCGGTCGTTACCTATCAAGCCGACTACATCTTCTGGACCGCGAACTAAGCGTTCCAATACTGACTCACCTTTATTAAGTTCAGTAAGGCTAGGGACTCGTATCCAGGCTCCCTAGCCGCTATGCTTCTGGCAGTGCGACGACCGATGCCGGCGCGTTACCAGGGAGCGAAGATGTGTCTGAACGTGATATGTCTGAAACAGGTAAGGCTAACACCATTAGCACCGAGAACGGCCACGTAAGGCCCGCTCAAGAATTCGATTACGCTGATGCGCTCGCCCGCTGTGCCCGGGGAGAGCACGCAGCGCTACAACAGCTTTATCAACAGGAAGGTGCCAAGCTGCTGGGCGTTGCTTTGCGCATAGTGAAAGATCGAGGCATGGCTGAAGATATCGTACACGATGCCTGCCTGAACATTTGGCAGCGCGCGGACAGCTTCGACCCGCAAAAAGGGGCGGCCTGTACCTGGATCTTCAGTATTGCCCGCCACTTGGCGCTGAATGCCATCCGCGGTCGTGACCGCGAAGTGAGTGTCGACCTGAATGACCCCCACGAACTCGATGACGACGACACCTTTCAACAGGCGTCGCGGGTGACGGACGCCTTCGATTGGCAAACCGGGCAACGGATGGATGAGTGTTTGCAGCAGTTGGAAACCGAACGCCGTAACTGCGTGCTGCATGCGTATGTTGATGGTTTGTCCCATGCAGAGATTGCGGCGCACACGGGCGCGCCGCTGGGCACCGTAAAAGCCTGGATTAAGCGCAGCCTACTTCGCTTACGGGAGTGTATGGCATGAGCCCTTCAAACGAACCCAATGACCTTCATGCCCTGGCCGGGGAGTACGTGCTAGGCACGCTTCCCATAGCCGAGCGTGAAGCCTTTGAGGCGCGTTTAGCCAACGACCCTGAGCTGCAAAAAGCGGTGGCGGCCTGGGAAGAGCGTTTCTTTCCCTATACCGCGATGGTGGACCCGGTCCCGCCCTCCGATTATCTCTGGCCGCGCATCGAGCGCAGTCTGAAGGCATCGTCTGCGAGCGCCTCGCGTCCGATACCTCATCGCACGCCGAGCTCCCATGTGCCGCGTCGTCGCTTGGCCCACAGCCTGCCGTTTTGGCGTGGGGTGGCGGGGGTCAGTGTCGCTGCTGTATTGGCAATGAGCGTGATGTTGACGAACGTGGTTACCGGACCCTCAACACCTGAGTACATGGTGGTGCTGCTAGCGCCGCAAACTCAGTCGGCGGGGTGGGTGGTACAGGCCGCGAATCGCCAGGAGATTCAGTTGATTCCCTTGGGCACGTTTGAAGTGCCGGAGGGCAAAGCGCTCGAGTTCTGGACCAAGGCCGATGATTGGCAAGCGCCTGTCTCGCTGGGGCTTGTAGAGCCGGGGCAACCGCTGCGCCTGCGGTTGGATCAGTTGCCACCGCTGGAAGATAACCAGCTATTCGAGCTGACGCTGGAAGATGACGCTGGCTCGCCCACCGGGCTGCCCACCGGCCCCATTGAGTTTATTGGCCGCGCGGTAGAAATCTAACATCGCCACCCCTGGTGGCGATGTTTATTGAAAGCCTTTGTTAAAAGAAGCTCAACCCGACCTGGAATAGGCGCTCCACGTCGCGAATGCGCCGCTTGTCGATCACGAACAGAATCACGTGGTCGCCGCTCTCCACCCGCACGTCACCATGGGCGATGAGCACCTCTTGACCGCGTACGATGGCACCAATAGTGGTGCCTTCAGGCAGGTCGATCTCGGCAATCGTACGGCCCACCACTTTTGACGACTGCTTATCGCCGTGGGCGATGGCCTCGATGGCCTCCGCCGCACCCCGGCGCAGCGAGTGCACATTGACGATATCGCCCCGGCGCACGTGGGTCAGCAGGCTTCCGATGGTGGCCTGCTGGGGGGAAATAGCAATGTCGATATCGCCGCCCTGCACCAAATCCACGTAGGCGGCGTTGTTGATCAGCGTGAGTACTTTCTTTGCCCCCAACCGTTTCGCCAGCAGCGACGACATGATATTCACTTCGTCGTCGTTGGTCAGCGCACAGAAGATATCGCAATCCTCGATGTTCTCCTCTTCCAGCAGCCGCTTGCTGGTGGCGCTGCCGTGGAGCACTACGGTGCGATCCAGCCGCTCGGAGAGCGTGGTGCAGCGCTCCAGGCTGTGCTCGATGATCTTGACCTGATGGCTGTGCTCTAAGTGCTCCGCCAGCCGCTCGCCGATATTGCCGCCCCCGGCAATCACCACGCGGCGGAAGTCCCGCTCCACCTTGCGCATCTCGCTCATCACCGCGCGGATATCCCGGCGGGCCGCCAAGAAAAACACCTCGTCGTCGGCTTCAATCACCGTGTCGCCTCGGGGAATGATCGGCCGGTTGCGGCGATAAATGGCCGCCACACGGGTCTCCACGTTGGGCATATGCTTGCCCAAAAAGGCCAGATCCTGGCCCACCAGCGGGCCGCCGTAGAAGGCCTTGACCGCCACCAGCTGCACCAAACCACCGGCAAACTCCAGCACTTGTAGCGCGCCCGGGTGCTCGATCAAGCGGCGTACATGGTCCGTCACCACTTGTTCGGGGCTGATCAGCACGTCGATGGGAATCGCTTCATGAGCGAACAGGCCCTTACGGGTGAGGTAAGCGGTGGAGCGCACGCGGGCAATTTTGGTAGGGGTGCGAAACAGCGTATGGGCCACCTGGCAGGCGATCATATTGATCTCGTCGGTGTTGGTCACCGCGATCAGCATATCGGCGTCTTCGCAGCCTGCTTGGCGCAACACAATGGGGTAGGAGCCCGCGCCGGTCACCGTGCGGATATCCAGCTTGGTGTGCAGTTCGCGCAGTTTTGCGCCGTCGGTATCGACGACGGTGATGTCGTTCTCCTCTCGGGCGAGGTGCTCCGCAAGGGTCGCGCCCACTTGGCCTGCGCCTAGAATAATAATTTTCATTGGTTGGACTCCTCACGGTCGAACTCGACGCAGAATCGGTAACCGATGCCTGGCTCCGTCTGTAACAGGCTAGGGGCCTGCGGGTCATCGCCTAGCTTTTGGCGTAGCTTGCTCACCACGATACGTAAATAGTGAGTGTCTTCCTGATGCGTAGGGCCCCAGATGGTTTTCAGCAGATGGGTTTGCGTGACGATTCGGCCCGCTCGACTGATCAATAGTTTCAGCACGGCAAACTCCTTGGGCGTTAAGTGCACAGTGTCGCCGTTCAAGGTCACCACATGGGCGTCGATGTCCAGCGTTAGGGCGCCATACTGGTAGCGGGATGGCTCAATCGCAGTGGGATAGTGGCGCAGAACTGCCCGAATGCGAGCCAGTAGCTCCTGAATGCCAAAGGGCTTGGTGACATAGTCATTGGCACCGCTATCCAGCGCGATGACCTTCTCGGACTCCTGGCCACGAACCGACACGATAATGATCGGTAGCGTGCTTTTTTGGCGCAGTGCACGAAGCACTTGCTGACCATCCATATCAGGCAACCCCAGGTCCAGTAGGACGACATCGACCGCATCGGCGCCTGCCGCTTCGTCCACAGTTCGAATGGCCTGTTGCCCGGTGCTGGCTTCGCTAATCAGAAATCCTTGTGATACTAGGCTAATGCGCAAGAACTGACGGATAGCGGGCTCATCGTCGACGATGAGAATGCGAGCAGACTTAGTCCTCATGGCTAGGCTCCTGCGACGGCGTCGGCAATGGCAGCGTCATGATGATGCTGGTGCCGTTGCCATCAGGCCCGTTGGTGGCCGTTACGGTTCCGCCATGAGCGCCCAGCATTCCGCGGCAAATTGCGAGACCCAGGCCGGTGCCGTGCAAACTGCGGTCGCCGTCGTTGCCGGTGAAGAACATCTCAAATACCTGCTCACGTAAGTGGCGTGGAATGCCCGGGCCCGCATCGCTCACGGTGAGTGTCATCCTGGAGGCCGTCTCATCGGTGGCGGCCGAAATGGTGATCTGGCCGCCAGCCGGAGAGAAGCGGGCGGCATTTTCCAAGACATTGACGAGCGCCTGCTCGACCAACGCGGGGTGAACATGTAGCAGTGGCAGCTCGCTGTCCCATACCTGCTGCACGTTGAACGGGGTTAACGACCCTGCTAAGCGTTTACGGGCTGAGGCCACCAAGTCGTCGACGCTGATCCAGTCTCGCTGGATGGCAAGCTCACCGTGCCCCAGTCGCGTCATGTCCAACAGGTTTTGAATGTAGCGATTCAAGCGCTCACTCTCGTTCAAGATACCGTCTAGCAGCTCGAAACGATCCTGTGAGGTCAGTTGAGGGTCGAGCGCGCGCAGGGAGCTGGCGGAGCCTATGATCGACGCCAGCGGCGTGCGTAGATCATGAGAAACGGACGCGAGCAGCGCAGAGCGCAGCCGTTCATGCTCCTCAGCAAGCCGCGATGCATTGAGGGCCAGCATGCGCTCGCGGCTCACCCCGGTAATGTTGCCGACGACCAGCGCCACGATTAAAAAGAACAGCAGCGTGACTAACTGCTCGCGCTCAGACACCGCCAGAGAAAAGTAGGGCTCAGTAAAGCCCACGTTGAAAATGATGAAATTCAACAGCGCGCTGATAAAGGCGGCATAGCTGCCAGCTAACACGGCGCAGGCCAACACGGCGGTCAAAAAAATGAGCGATAGATTGGCCAGCGCGAGCCAGGCGAATATCCACCAAGCAGCCAGCAGCGCCATGAGGCTAGTACCTAGCACCAGTGCTAGCTCTTTGCGGGAGGGTAGGCGTAGCGAGTGTGTCATTGCCTACTCCTTAACGCCGCCAGAACATCGGTGTCATCAAGACCACCACGGTCAAAATCTCCAGGCGGCCCATCAGCATGCCGATGCACAGTAGCCACTTGGCGGTATCCGGCAGGGTGGCGAAGTTACCGGCGGGGCCGATGATGTCGCCCAGGCCGGGGCCCACGTTGGCCACCGCCGTGGCGGCCCCCGTGAGCGCCGTGATAAGATCTAGACCCAGCGCGGCGAGCCCTAACGCCAGCACCGCAATGGTGATGAAAAAGAAGAATGAAAAAGCCACCACGCTGCGCGAAATATCGCTGGTAACCGGCTGTTGATTGAAGCGGGTGGTAAACACGCCATTAGCGTGGATCAAATAGCGCAGCTGGTTGCGCAGCATCAGCATTGCAATCTGGAAGCGAAAGATCTTCATGCCGCCACTGGTGGAGCCGCTACAGCCGCCAACAAACGTCAGGTAGAAGAAAGCGGCAATAGGCAGCGAGCCCCACAGGGTGTAATCATCGGAGGCGTACCCGGTGGTAGTGACGACGGAAATGACGTTAAAGGTCACGTGAGTCAGCGAGACAAACCAATCGTCGCCTTGTAGAACTCGCCAAACACTCAGTATCACGATGGCGGCAAGTAGCAGTTTGAGCAGCCCGCGTACCTGCTGGTCTTTCCAGAGGGCGCTGCGAGATGAGCGAATAAAGCGAATATACAGTACAAATGGCAGCGCGCCGCTGAGCATAAAGAAACTGCCCATCCACAGTAGCCAAGGTTGGTCTGCATAAGCACCAAAAGAGGCATCGGAGTTGGCAAAGCCGCCGGTTGATAGGGAAGTCATGCCATGCACAATGGCATCCAGTGGCAGCATGCCGCCAAGCCAATAGCTCAGAATAGCGATTAGCGTCAAAGCGGCATAAACAATCAGTGTTGCTTTGGCAATACCGCCGGTACGCGGCATGACTTTATCGGACCAGTCGGACGACTCGGTGTGAAACAGCCGCATACCGCCTACTTTTAGAAACGGCAAAATAGCGATGCCCATGACGATAATGCCGATGCCCCCCATCCACTGCATCAAGCCGCGCCACAGTTTCAAGCCGTCCGAGAGGTTTTCGATGCCCACCAAGACGGTAGACCCGGTAGTGGTAATCGCCGACACCGATTCGAACACGGCGTTGGTAAAGCTGAGCTGGGGAGCGCCCAGAATCAGCGGTAGGCTGGCAAAACAACTAATGCTGGTCCAACTCCCTGCCGTGAGAATAAACATTTGCCAAGGTTTTAGCTCTAGCGATACATGACGTGTAAGCACCCAGGTAGTGAACGTGGCGCTTAAAATAATGAGTAGCGAAACGGCAAAGGCAGGTGCATCGGGATCTTTTTCAATCACCAGTACCATTAGGGGCAGTGTCATGAATATCGCGAGTACCAGCCATAACACCGACATGATTTTAAAAATTTGCGCCCAGTTGCGGTAAGTATCTCGGTAGTATCGCGCGCTTGGAAACGTGGCCATAAGTCCGCTCTAAGTAGGTCCACTCTAAATTGCCCTAGTGTTTATAGCGCTATCTCACCATGACAAGGGCAAAAAGTCCGTAAAATTTCCCTAAAAATTACCCAGGCAATAAAAAACCGGCGCTGTTGAGCGCCGGTCATGAGCAACATGCTCAAGCGAGGAAACAGCCTAGTAAGTTCCTGCTTAACCCTTCACACCCCCTGCGGTTAAACCGCCAATAATCCAGCGTTGGCAGATCAAAAACGCCACGGTAATCGGTAGGCCGGAGAGAACAGCAGCGGCGGCGAAGTTACCCCAGCGCTGGTTGTGGTCGGCTAGGTACTGCTGGGCACCCACAGCGAGCGTCAGTTTGTGCTCGTCCACCAAAAGCACCGAGGCCATGGGGTACTCCATAATGCTCATCACAAACGCCAGGATGAACACCACCATCAAGATCGGGATAGAGAGCGGCAGCAGAATGTAGCGAAACGCTTGCCAAGTGCTGGCGCCATCCACCATGGCAGCCTCCTCAAGCGAGCCATCGATGGATTCGAAATAACCTTTGATCGTCCAGATATGCAGTGCCACTGCGCCGAGTGAAGCCACAATCAGCGCGCCGTGGGTATTGATCCCCAGCCAGCCAACAAACTGCCCCAGCCGGTCAAATAGCGCATAGAGCGCCACCAGTGAAAGTACCGCCGGGAACATCTGAAAAATCAGCATGCCTTTGAGCAGCGGCTCCTTACCTTTAAAACGCATGCGGGCAAACGCGTAGGCGCTGGTGGTGGCCAGCATCAGAATCAACACCGACGACACCACGGCCACCTTGATGGAGTTCCACAGCCACAGCAGCACGGGGAAGGGCGGTTGCACAATGGTGCCGTCTGGCCGCTCCCAAGGAATCCCCAGCGCCAGCGACCAGTGCTCCAGTGAGAAATTCTCTGGAATCAGGCTCCCGGTGGCAAAGTTGCCCTCCCGAAACGAGATCGAGATCACCAGCAGCAGCGGAAAGACAATCAGCGATACAAAGCAGATTAGCGCTAAGTGCGCCCCTAGGCGGCGCGCGCCAACGGAGCGGGGTTGAACCATGGGCATCAGTAACCTCCTAAACCTTCACTTTGGAAAGGCGCAAATTGAGTAGCGACATGCCCGCCACCAGCAGGAAAATCAGCGTGGCAATGGCCGCTGCGAGGCCAAAGTTCTGCCCCGCATCCTGAAAGGCGATGCGGTAGGTGTAACTCACCAGCAGGTCGGTGGTGCCCGCCGGGGTACTGGCGCCCAAAATATCTGGGCTGCCGCCGGTGAGCAGCGCGATCAGCACGAAGTTATTAAAGTTGAACGCAAAGGCGGCAATCAGCAGCGGCGTGAGCGGCTTGATGATCAGCGGCAGGGTGATTTTGAACAGGTTGGTGAGCGGGCCACCGCCGTCTACCGCCGAGGCTTCGTATAAATCCTGGGGAATGGCCTGAATCAAGCCCATGCAGAGCAGTAGCATGTAGGGGTAGCCTAACCAGGTGTTCACGATCAGCAGCATGCTGCGTGCCATCCACGGGTCGGTAAACCACTCGGGGCGCACCCCAAACAAGGTGTCCAGAATCATGTTCACTTCGCCAAAGTGCTGGTTGAACATGCCTTTGAAAATCAGAATCGAGATAAACGCTGGCACCGCATAGGGCAGAATCAGCAGCGTACGGTAAATGGCCTTGCCCTTGAGCTGGTCCCACTGCAGCAGTGACGCCAGTACGAAACCGACAGCCAGGGTAAACACCACGGTGAGGGCGGCAAATACGAAGGTCCACACAAAAATCTGCATGAACGGGCCGCGAATGTCCGGGTCGGTAAAAATCTGGGTGTAGTTGGCTAAGCCTACGTTCACCGGCCAGCCGGGGGTGATTTGCTCGCCGTCGTCAGCCACGAAAAACCCAATGCTGGGGTCGGGCGTGAGCAGCCGCTCATCGCGACGGTCATATAGCGCGCCATCCTCGCGGGCTTCGTAGCGGTTCACCATCGGAGCAAACTGGCGCAAGCCCGCCATACGCAGTTCGCTGCCGTCTGGAGTGACCAGCCGCAAGCCTTGCAGGGCATCCCGTGCTTGAATAATGGCCCGCATGCCCAGCGCTTCCTGGGCGGGTGGGGCATCGGCGGCCTGAACGCCAATCTGGCGGTTTTCCTGATTGGCAAAATTGAGCGGGGAAGACACGAACCGCTGGCCCTGAGGGCTCTCCAAATAGAGCCGTACCAAATCACCTTCGGGGTAGAGCGCTAGGTCAAAGGCGTTACCCTCCGCTTGATAGGTTTGGCTCATGAGCTGGCCACGCACCCGCTCTTCTGAAAGCAGGTTGGTAGAGCTGTAATTACTAAAGCTGATTCCGAAAGTGTAAATCAGCGGGAAAATAACAAAGACCCCGAGGCCTGCCACTGCTGGGAAAATATAGCGGTGGCTCATCAGCGTGCGTTTGGTGAACACCACGCCCAGCGAGCCGCCTAACACTAAAAACAGCAGGGCAAACATCCACTGGCCGTTCAAATGGAAGGCCAAGACTAACCAGAGTAGCGCAATCACCAAAACAGCAATCACGCCACGCATGGCCCAGCGGGTGTAGCGTTCAGTAAGATGGCGAGAGCGATGGCGGGGAAGGCCACGAGACGCGTTGGTGGTATACATGATGGCTTCCTGAAAGCTGCCCAGCGGCTAATGCCGCTGGGCAGATGAGCAAAAAAGAGAGGCTACTGACGCATGCGCCGTGCAGCGGCATCCAGCGCTTCTTGAGGGGCTTGGCGCCCGCTGCCGATGTTCTGCAGCGCTGGCTCCATGGCGGCCCAGAACGCACCCATTTCAGGAATATTGGGCATCGGCATGCCCACTTCGGCGTTTTCCAGCGTAGCGGCAATGTTGGGGTTATCCGCCAGCTCCGCCTGATAGTTGATATGGGCAACCGCACCCAGCGAACCATCGCTGTTGAAGGTGCGCATACCCTCTTCGCTGAGCAGGTAGTTCTCTAAAAACTCCACCACCAGGAAGTCGTTGGGCGTGGCGGAGTTGATCATGGCGGTCATCACGCCAAACATCGGCTTTGCCCGCTCATCGCCTACTTTAGGCAGCAGGGCGACGCCGTAATCGATACCGCTGCGCTCCAGATTGGGCCACGCCCAGGGGCCGCTGATCATGGTGGCTACTTCGCCCTGGTTAAAGCGGGTATCCATCAGGTTGTAGTCGGTGCCGCGGGGCAGTACATCGCTCTCGATCAGCTCGACCAGCAGCTCCGCGCCTTGAACGGCACCCTCATTGTTGACGCCAATATCGCTGACGTCATAGCCGTTATCGGTCTGTTTGAACGGGTAGCCGCCGTTGGCTGCTAGCAGCGTCCAGCCGTAGTAGGGTTCGCTGTAATCGAACAGGATGGCTTTCTTGCCTTCTTGAGCCAGCGTGGCGTCCAGCTCCATCAGTTCGGCAAAGCTCTCGGGCGGCGTTTCCACCAGCGCTTTGTTGTAAATCAGCCCAAGGGATTCCACCGAAATCGGGTAGCCGTAGGTGTCGCCATTCCACAGCGCGGCCTCCCAGGTGAAGTCGTAGAACGCTTCGCGGAAACTGTCGCTGGGAGCGATCGGTTTGAGCAGGCCGCTTTGTGCCCATTCACCCATGCGGTCATGGGCCCAGATGACGATATCCGGCCCTTGGCCGCTGCCTGCCGCCTGCTGGAAGCGGTCGGTCAGGTTGTCGGGAAATACGACTTCCACTTCGATGCCGGTATCTTCCAGGAATTGGTCAGCGACCGCGCGGATGCCTTCCTGGCCTTTGTTATCGCCCATCCAGATGGTCAAGCGGTCATCTTCGAAAGCAAACGCGGGAAGGGTGGCGGTGGCCGCTAACGTAGCGGCGAGCAGCGGCGTGAAAAATGGACGAACCATTGCCATGATGTGCATACCTCATTGTGACGTTGTTGTTGTCGGGCACGTTCGTTGTTAGACGTGCTTTGTTCACTGCCAGCGTCGCTAATTCAGCGCAAGGCCACCTCCTCCCCGGGGGGAGGAGGGGTGGCGTATCCGAGGGGCGTAGAGTAAAGGTAGAAGCGCCTGCCGAGCGTATCGGTGAAGTGCAGCTGGAAAGGGCAGCAATGAACAATATTTTGTAGTAAAATTACACGAATTATTGCGTATAATGCCTCATATAAGATAGATTTTAGGTAATCTAACTACATTAGATGACCTAATTATAAATAGGAGCTGAGATGAGCCAGTCACATGCCCCGCTGGGCGATCCGAATCACGCTATTGATTTAGCGCTTTTTGGGGCGCTAGGCGACCTTGCCATGCGCAAGCTGTTTCCTGCGCTGTATCATCTTGACCGCGAAGGCTTAATGCCCGAAAGCACGCGGATCATGGGGCTGGCGCGTCAGGAGCACGACACTGCCGCGTTCCGTCAGCTAGTCAGCGGCGCGCTGCAGAAGCGCCTGAAAAAAGAGGAGCAGGACAAGGCAAGCCTTGAACGCTTCCTGAACCGCCTAGAGTACCTCAAGCTCGACTTTGCCACCGCAGAGGGCTACGACGCCATTCGCCAGTGGCGCGAAGGCAGCAAGCGCCCAATGGTGGTCTACCTCTCCGTCGCCGCGCGTATTTATGGCGACATTTGCCGCAATCTCCAGGCCAGCAACAGCCTGGATGACGATACCCGCGTGGTAGTGGAAAAGCCGATTGGTTATGACTTGGCCTCTTCAGAAGAGATCAATGACGCCATCGGTGCCGTGTTCCCCGAATCACGCATTTACCGTATCGACCACTACCTGGGTAAAGAGACGGTTCAAAACCTGATCGCCCTGCGCTTTGCCAATCCGCTGTTCGGCACCCAGTGGAACCAGAACCATATCTCCCACGTCGAGATTACCGTCGCCGAAAAAGTGGGTATTGAAGGCCGCTGGGGCTACTTTGATGATGCGGGCCAGCTGCGGGATATGGTGCAGAACCACCTGCTGCAACTGCTGTGCTTGATCGCCATGGACCCGCCCTCCAACCTGGATGCCGATGCCATTCGCGATGAGAAGGTAAAAGTGCTTAAAGCGCTGAAACCCTTCACCGGTGAAGCGCTTGGGCGCGACGTAGTGCGCGGTCAGTACACTGCGGGCACCAGCGACGGCCAAGCAGTGCCGGGCTACCTGGATGAAGAGGGTGCCAACACCCAAAGCCAGACCGAAACCTTTGTGGCCATGAAAACCGAAGTGGCCAACTGGCGCTGGGCGGGCGTGCCGTTTTACCTGCGTACCGGTAAACGGATGCCGGAAAAACTGTCGCAAATTGTCATTCATTTCCGTCAGCAACCGCACTACATCTTTGATCCGGACCAGCGCGGCATCGCTTCTAACAAGCTGATTATCCGCCTGCAGCCGGAAGAGGGCATTGCCCTTCAGGTACTCACCAAGGATAGCGGCCTGGATAAAGGCATGCGCCTGCGCCCTGGCCCGCTGCACCTGGATTTCAACAGCGCCTTCCCGAAATCGCGTATTCCCGATGCTTACGAGCGTCTGCTGCTAGAAGTCATGAAAGGCCAGCAGTACTTGTTTGTGCGCCGGGATGAAGTGGAGCACGCGTGGCGCTGGTGCGACCAGCTCATCAGCGGCTGGAAAACACGTGAAACCCCGCCGCGCCGCTACCCGGCAGGCTCTTGGGGGCCGGTCGCCTCTATTGCCATGATTACCCAGGATGGCCGCAGCTGGTACGAGGATTATTAACATGAGCGAAGCACGTCAAGCGCTAGCCGAGCAGCTAGCGGAAGCCGTCTATCAGGCGCTAGCCGATGACCTTTCCCACCAGAAGCGTGCGCTGCTGGTGGTCTCCGGTGGCTCAACGCCCGTGCCTTTTTTCAAAGCGCTGGCGCAAAAGCCGCTGGAGTGGGCACGGGTAGATATCACCCTGGCCGACGAGCGCTGGGTAGATGAGCAAAGCAGTGACAGCAACGCCAAGCTGGTGCGCGATAACCTGCTGCAGGGCCCCGCCGCCGCGGCTACGTTTGTGCCGCTAACCTCTGACGCCGGTACGCCGGAAGAGGGCGTGGCAGCGGTAGCAGAAGCCACCGCCGGGCTGGCTTGGCCAGCGAGCGTGGTGATTTTAGGCATGGGCGGCGATGGCCACACGGCCTCGCTGTTCCCCGATAGCCAAGAGCTGGGCCTAGCGCTTTCCACCGATGAACCGCTAGTGGCCGTGCGTACTCCCAGCCAGCCTCAGCCGCGCATTACCTTCTCGGCGGACCGCCTGCATCAGGCAAAGCGCCACATTCTACATATTACCGGCGACGATAAGCGTGCCGTATTGGCGAATGCCATGAGTGGTGACGATGTTCGTACACTGCCCATCCGCGCCTTCTTATCTTGCCCGCTGGCGATCTACTGGGCGCCCTAACGCTACACTTTCGCCAATAACAATTTGCTTGGAGACTCACTCATGACCATCGATAAACAGCTACCCTCAACGCGCACCGCCGAGCTAGACAGCATCTGCCTAAAAGCAGAAGTAATCCCGGTGATCACCATCGAGCGCCTGGAAGACGCCGTACCGCTGGGCCGCGCCTTGGTTGAGGGTGGCCTGACCGTGCTGGAAATTACCCTGCGCACCGACTGTGCCCTGGAAGCCATCAAGCGCATGAAAGAAGCACTGCCGGGTGCCAGCATTGGTGTAGGCACCGTACTGACGCCCGCGCAATATCGCCAAGCCGAGCAAGTCGGCGCTGATTTCGTCGTTACGCCCGGTGCCACCGACGCGCTTTACCGCTACGGCGTAGAGAGCACGGTGCCCATGCTGCCGGGGGTTTCTACCATTTCTGAGCTGATGACCGGCTGGCAGTACGGCTACCGCCGCTTCAAGTTCTTCCCCGCTGAATCCAGCGGCGGTGCCAAAGCGATCAAAGCGTTCGGCGCACCGATCCCCGAAGCGCGTTTCTGCCCCACGGGTGGTATCACCGTTGATAACGCCGAATCTTACCTGTCACTACCCAACGTGATGTGTGTCGGCGGCTCTTGGCTGACGCCGAAAGCAATGGTCGATGCCGAAGATTGGGACGGCATCCGCGAACTCGCCCGCCAAGCAGCGGAGCGTTTCCACCACTAAGCGTTTCCATCACTAGTAGGTAACGCCTTACCGAGCACTCTCGTTACTTGCCTCACTGATGTCGGGTCGTGTGAGCAAGACGTTTGCCCGAGCATGTCGCCATGCTCGGGCTTTTTTGTGTCTACACCTAAAGGGGATGGTTCAGAACATAAGCAGTCGTGATACGCTAACTTAAACGATTAAGTTAAGGTTTAAGCATGACGTTAGCGGATTTTGAACCCCAGCGCCCGGCTGTGCATTTTGCGCCGCCGATGGGGTGGATGAATGACCCCAATGGGCTAGTGTTTTTCGAGGGCGAGTACCATCTGTTTTATCAGTTCCACCCGTTCAGCACCGTCTGGGGGCCAATGCACTGGGGGCATGCGGTCAGCCGTGACCTGTGCCACTGGCAGCATTTGCCCATTGCGCTGGCACCCAACGAAGAGGGTGCCTGCTTTTCGGGGAGCGCCGTGGTGGATGAGCACGATGTCACGGGGCTGTTTGACGGCCAGCCGGGACTGCTGGCGTTTTACACCTGCCACCGGGTGCTCTCTGATGAGCCGGAGGATTACCAGCAGTCCCAGTGC
Organism: Vreelandella lionensis; assembly: GCF_044543515.1. Lineage (NCBI taxonomy): Bacteria > Pseudomonadati > Pseudomonadota > Gammaproteobacteria > Oceanospirillales > Halomonadaceae > Vreelandella > Vreelandella lionensis. Next base: position 112,155 of record NZ_JBITWC010000006.1, read on the forward strand.
TTGGCGTATAGCCGCGATAAGGGCTGTACCTGGCAGCGCTACGAGCGTAACCCCATTCTGCCGCCGCCAAGTGTTAAAGACTTCCGCGACCCTAAAGTGGTTTGGCATGGCCCTAGCCAGCGCTGGGTCATGGCGCTGGCCTGTGGGCAGGAGATTCACTTCTATACCTCCCACAACCTGCTGGAGTGGCAGTTTGCCAGCGCCTTTGGCGAAGGCGAGGGCGCGCATACTCAGCACCCCTGGGAGTGTCCGGATCTGTTTGAGCTGCCGGTGGACGGCGCTGGGCCGGATGAGCCCGCCACGCGCTGGGTACTGGTGGTGGGGATTGGCGCCACGCCGGATAACCCGTTTGGCTCGTTTACCCAGTACTTTATCGGCGAGTTTGACGGCCAGCGTTTCACCAATGACAACGCTTCTGACGCCGTGCTGATGATGGACGAAGGGCGGGATTTTTACGCGGTGCAGAGTTGGTCTAACACGCCTGGTCGGCAGCTTGCGCTGGCGTGGTTGAACAACTGGCAGTACGCCAATCATGCCCCCGAAACGGGCTGGCGAGGCACCATGAGCCTGCCCCGAGAACTTACCTTGCGCGCGACTTATTGTGGGGTGCGGTTACATCAGCGTTTTGCTCGCGAAGCAGCTCAAGCGCTCAGCGCCCTAAGCCACATATCGCCTCGCTCGCTTCAAACGGCAGGGGAGCACTGCATTGCTTTGCCAGAGGGCGCGGCGGTTTACGGCCAGCTGACGCTGGTGCTTAAAGCAGGCACAAGGCTGGCGCTATCGCTGCAGCAGGGCTATCAGCAGCGGCTGTGGCTGACCGCAGATGAATCAACAACGTCGCTACACTATGAGCGTCAAGGGAGTAACGGTCAGGCCGCGTTCGATGAGCACTTTGCCTGTGATCACGCGGCGGGCAGCGTCGATGGGTTAACGGTGACGGTGCGGTGGTGGTGCGATCACGGTACGCTGGAAATGTTGATTGAAGGAGCCACCGAGCAGCGCTGCATCACCCAGGTGAGCTTTGTCGATCATCGCCGTCAACCGGTTACGTTGGAAGTCGTCAGTGGGCGGGTGGATGTGGCGGAAGGGGTTACCCAAAGCGTCGCCGAGTAGCGAACTCGACGACGCTGAGCGCTAGCCTGCCGAACTGCGCAGGGCTTCAATATCAGCGTGGGTGGGCAGTGCGGCATACGCGCCGGGGCGGGTGACCGCGTGGGCGCCGCAGCGGCAGGCAATGTTCACCGCGCGGGTGAGAAACGCGCTGTCCTGGTGCCAGCTCTCGCTGATGCCGTAGCTGGAAAGCTCTGCCAGCAATCCGCCAATGAAGGCATCGCCACCGGCGGTGGTGTCCACTGCCGTGACGCGGGGCGGGTTCACGGTTTGGTCAATGCCGATGCCTTTGAGCACGACATCGTTGGGGCCATCGGTGACCACGACCACTTTGACCCCTGCGGCCATGCGCTCGGCCAGCCACGCGTCTTGTGGGTGGTCGCCGCGCAGGTAGTCCAGCTCTTCTAGCGATACTTTCACCAGCTCGGCGCTGTCGATCAGATCGGTGACCAGCCAAGTGTCCGCAGCTCCCTCTGCCCATAGGTTGTGGCGCAGGTTAGCGTCCACGCTCACAAGGCAGCCCGCACGCTTGGCCATAGCAGCGATGGCGAGAGTAGTCTCGGCAATTTCGGGGTCTGTCAGGCTGTTGCTGCACAGGTGAACGATGGCGGGCTGCTCGAACACGCCGTGGGGCAGATGCTCCAAGCGGTAGAGCAGGTCGGCGGCCGGTGGGCGGTAGAAATCGAAGGTGCGCTCGCCGCTGCTGTCGCGGGAGACAAACGCCAGCGCCGTGCGCGCTTCTTTGGTGAGCACCACGCCCTGGGTATCCACGCCGTGGCTTTTCAGCTCACGAATTAGAAAGTGCCCAAAGGTATCGTCACCCACCATGCCCAAAAACTGGCTGGGCACGTTGAGCCGTGCACAGGCTACCGCCACATTGGCGGGCGCGCCGCCAGCGTAGGGGGTAAAGGTTTCCGGCCCCGTGCTATCACCCAATCGGCTAGAGAGCATATCAATCAAGGCTTCACCGAAAGCAATCACCGGCGTCATAGATCATTCCTTGTCATTATTGGCATCAAAATTGGAAAAAAGCGCTAGGCGACGCAGTGGCCCCGTGCGGCTTCCAACAGCTCGTACCAGGCTTCTCTAGGCAGCGTTTCCGGGCCGTTCAGCATATCGGCAATACGCTCGGGTTTCACGCTGCCCACCACCGGTGCTGGGCGGCCGGGCAGGGTGCGCAACCATGCCAGCGCCAGCGCGCCGGGGGTGCTGTTCAGCTCGCCTGCTAAACGGTTCAACACGCGGCTCACCTCACCCTGCATCAGTTGGCCGCCCGCCAGCGGGGACCACGCCATGGGCGCATGGCCATCGGCACCCAGGTCGTCAAAGCTGCCGTCGAATAGCGGCGCGCTATGGGCAACGGAGAGTTCGATCTGGTTGGCCTGAAGCGGGTGGTGCATATGGCGTTGCAGCCTGCGCCACTGGCTGGGCAGATGGTTGGAAACCCCCGCCGCGCCAATTTTGCCCGCCTCGATGGCATCATCCAGCGCGCGACCAGTGGCAGCGGCATCCATCAGCAGGTCCGGGCGGTGAATCAGAAAGTGGTCCAGGCGCTCGACGCCCAAACGGCCCAGCGCATCGTCAATGGCGCGGCCTAAGTAGTCCGGGCTGGCATTGTAGTGCTTTACCTTGCCGGAACCGGGGGGCGGGTTGTCGTTGGCGATGCTGGCTTTGGTGACGACATTTAGCCGCTTAGCCAGTGCTGGGCGGGCGCGCAGCGCTTGGCCAAACAGTGTTTCGCATGCTCCGTTGCCGTAAATGTCGGCATGGTCGAACCAGTGCAAACCCTGCTCTAAGCGAGCTTCGATCCAGTCGGCCAAATGGCTCGCTTGGTGCATCTCTTGTGCTTCATGCAGGCGCATCATGCCGAGTACAAACGGCACGTCGAACGTAACAGCAGCCATGGCGTTTCCCATCAATTAAAAGACTTCTTCGTTATGCAGCGCTTCGGCGGCCCCTAGCAGGCCTGTCCATGGGTGCGTCACGATCCACACAGGAATATCGGCGTTGTACGCGCCCATGCGCCCTTTGTTGACGAAGCTTGCGCGAAGCTCGCACTTGGGCAGCCAGTCCAACAGGCGGGGCAGAATACCGCCGCAGAGATACACGCCGCCGCGCGCACCCATGGTCAGGGTGGCATCGCCGCACACGTCGCCGAGAATTTTCAAAAAGCGCAGCAGGGTAGCCGTGGCCAGGGCATCGCCCTGGTTGGCCGCTTGGGTCACCTCGGCGGGGGTCTCGCAGCGCGGCGTTTGGCCTTCCAGGGTGCAGTGGGCTTGGTATAGCTCTAGCAGCCCCTGGCCGCACAGAATGCGCTCGACGCTCACCCGCTGGTGGCGCTGTAAGAACACGTCCAGCAGCGCGCGTTCGGTGGTGTCGGTGGGCGCAAAGGTGACATGACCGCCTTCGGTGGGCAGCGGAATCCAGGCGTGCTGGCCGGGGAACACCCCGGCCACGCCTAAACCGGTACCAGGGCCAATGACCAAGCGGGTCGAGTGCGACTGGGCTTCACCAGGCTGCACTTCCACCAGGTTATCTTCCCCCACGTGGGGAACGCCCAGTGCTTGGGCGGTGAAGTCATTGATGACTTTAAACAGCGACAGATTCAGCGCCTGCTGAACGTCGCTTTTCATGAAGTCCCAATGGTTGTTGGTCATTTTCACCCGCTCGGCGTGCACCGGGCAGGCGAAGGCCAGGCACGCTTCTTGCGGGGCGTTATCGCCCGTTGCGCCTACCCGAGCGAGATAGTCCTGAATCGCTTCGATCACGCCGGGGTAATCGGCGCAGGGCAGGTTAAGAATGTCGTGGGGCGTGACCTCACCCGGCGTGACCAACGCCAGGCGAGCATTCGTGCCGCCAATGTCCCCGATTAATGCCGGTCGCATCAGGCGTCCTCTTGAAAAATCTGACCTTCTTGACGAGCGAGATCGTCGGCTTCAAAGCCGCCCAACGAGCCCGCGCCCTCTTCGCCGCGCATTGCCAAGTGGCGGAAGCCCGAGAACAGCTCGCGGCCCAGGCCAACGTGGTAGTGGTCAAGGTTCGCCACTACGCGCTCGCGGTCGGCCCAGGTGGCCGCATCCACTTTGGCTTCCAGCGTGCCGGCGTTGGCATCCAGGCGCACCACGTCACCATCGCGCAGCTTGGCCAGCGGGCCGCCGTCGAGCGCTTCCGGGCTCATGTGGATGGAGGCGGGCACTTTGCCCGACGCGCCGGACATGCGGCCATCGGTAACGAGAGCGACCTTGAAGCCACGGTCCTGGAGTACGCCCAGGAAGGGGGTGAGTTTGTGCAGTTCGGGCATGCCGTTGGCTTTGGGGCCTTGGAAGCGAACCACCACAATGACGTCGCGGTCCAGGTCGCCCGACTCAAACGCCGCTTTCATTTCGTTCTGATCCTCGAAGATCTTCACCGGCGCTTCTACTACACGGTGCTCTTCGGCTACCGCCGAGACTTTGATGACGCCACGGCCCAGGTTGCCTTTCATCACGGTCAGGCCGCCGGTGGGGGCGAAGGGTGTAGCGACCGGGCGCAGCACTTCTTCGTCCAGGCTGTTTTCCGGGCCTTCGCGCCATACCACTTTGCCATCTTCCAGGAAGGGCTCTTGGGTGTAAGCGGTCAGGTCGGTGCCAAACACCGTGGGAATATCGCCGTGGAGCAGGCCCGCGCCCAGCAGCTCGCGGAACAGGTAGCTCATGCCGCCCGCTGCCTGGAAGTGGTTAATATCCGCCTGGCCGTTGGGGTACACCTTCATGATGCTGGGCGTGACCGCTGACAGATCGGTGAAGTCGTCCCAGTTGAGGGTAATGCCCGCCGCTGCCGCCATAGCAATCAGGTGCATGGTATGGTTGGTAGAGCCGCCAGACGCAAGCAGGCCGACCACGGCGTTGACGATGGCGCGCTCGTCGATCTGCTTATAGAACGGACGGTACTCGCCGCCGGGTTCGGTGTTGCGAATGGCCTGCTCGGTGGCGTAGCGGGTGAGCGCTTCGCGCATCTCGGTGCCCGGGTTGACGAACGAGGTGCCCGGCAGGTGCAGGCCCATCACTTCCATCATCAACTGGTTGGAGTTGGCTGTGCCGTAGAAGGTGCAGGTGCCGGGGCTGTGGTAAGAGTCGGACTCCGCCTGCAGCAGCTCCTCGCGGCCCACTTTGCCTTCGGCGTAGAGCTGGCGAATGCGCGCTTTCTCTTTGTTCGGCAGGCCGCTGGGCATTGGGCCAGCGGGTACGAACATGGCGGGCAAGTGACCAAAACGCGCCGCGCCGATGAATAGTCCGGGAACGATTTTATCGCATACGCCGAGGTAAAGAGCGGCATCAAACATGTTGTGCGATAGGCCCACGGCGGTGGCCATGGCAATCACGTCGCGGGAAAACAGCGAGAGTTCCATGCCCGGCTGGCCTTGGGTTACGCCATCGCACATGGCGGGTACGCCACCGGCAAACTGCGCGGTAGAACCCATGGCGCGGGCGGCCGCTTTAATGGTTTCCGGGAAGGTTTCAAACGGCTGGTGGGCCGAGAGCATGTCGTTGTACGAAGAAATAATCCCTAGGTTGGCGCTGTTCATCAGCTTCAGGGAGTCTTTCTCCTGGGCGCTACAGGCAGCAAAGCCGTGGGCCAAGTTACCGCAAGAGAGTTCAGAGCGGTGAACGCCGCGCTTGTGCTGGTCCGCCATGCGGCGCTCATACAGGGCGCGTCGCTCGGCAGAGCGCTCACGAATACGTTGGGTAACCTTAGCAACCGTAGGATTGAGTGTGGCGGGTGTTGAACCAGGCATAGAGACCTCTGCATGTGTAGAGACGGTGAATCCAGATTTGTAGTTATTTTACATCTTATGGCGTCGATATAAGAGACTTTACGGCAATAAAAACGCTATTTATAGCTTAAGTTGTAGTTTTATTACCCTAATGGATAACAACTATCGCCGTGGCACATGATGCTTTGATGAATGATAGAAAAAAACGGTGCTCAAGCGCCTGTTTGGCGTTTAAAGCGCAAGTATAGCAGTCCTGCTTTTGCTACTATCTTGCGCCACCAGCCTGGGGAGAATTGCGATGGTTAACGAGCCGACCGCTGAACAGCGGCTTCAAATACTGCTGGCACGCATCAATGCGGTGGACACCGCCGCCGCTGAGTGCAGCCGTGCTTATATCGATACGCTCACCAAGCCCCCCGGTAGTTTGGGTCGGCTCGAAGCGCTGGCCATTCAGCTTAGCGCCATCACCGGCCAAGCCGCTCCTTTCGTTTCGCCGCCGGGCGTGGCGGTATTTGCCGCCGACCACGGCGTGGCTGAAGAAGGGGTGTCGGCTTTCCCTCAAGAAGTGACCGCGCAAATGATGGCTAACTTTGCTCACGGTGGGGCAGCCATTAACGTCTTCGCCCGCCAAATTGGCGCGCAGGTAGAAGTGATTGATGTGGGCGTGGTGTCATCGCTTTCATTGCCGGGCGTGGTCGATGCCAAAGTGCGCGCCGGTACCGCCAATATGGTGCAGGAAGACGCCATGAGCCGTGAGGAAGCCCTGAGCGCTATCAATGTTGGTGCCGATTCGGTAGGGCGCTTGGCTGAAAAGGGCGCGAAAAGCATCATCGTCGGAGAAATGGGTATTGCCAACACCACCGCCAGCAGCGCGATGCTGGCGGCGTTCACCCAAGTGCCAGTCGCAACAGTGGTAGGTGCAGGAACCGGCATTAATAGCGCCCAGCAGGCGCATAAAGTGGCGGTGATTGAGCAGGCGCTTCACGCCCGCCAAGCCGATAGCAACGACCCTTTAGATGTGCTGCGTAAACTCGGCGGCCTGGAAATCGCCGCCATGACGGGGGCCTATTTAGCCGCTTCCGCCCATCGGCTACCCGCCATTGTGGATGGTTTTATTGCTACCGTCGCCGCACTAACGGCCTACCGGCTGTGCCCAGCGGTGCGAGGCTATCTCATTTTTGGCCATCGTTCTGAAGAGCCGGGCCACGCCACCGCGCTAGAAGCGCTTCAGGCCGAGCCGCTCTTGGCGCTGGGCATGCGTTTGGGTGAAGGCAGTGGGGCGGCGCTGGCGTTCCCGCTGGTGCAGGCGGCCGCCGCCATGCTGAAGGAGATGGCCACCTTTACTCAGGCCGGTGTTAGCAGTAACACCGCATGAGTTTTATGACTGATGGGATGCCTGCCGCAGTTATCCTCGTCGCCTTTGCCATTCTCATTGACCTGCTAGTGGGCGACCCGCGCTGGTTGCCACATCCGGTGGTGATCATTGGGCGGATGATTAGCAGCTATGAGCGGCTGTGGAATCGGGGCACGGCGCGGCAGCGTAAGCTAAGTGGTGCTTTCCTAACCGTGACGGTGGTGGGTGGCGTGTGGTTGGTGAGCTGGCTGTTTCTCTTAGTGCTTGCCAGGCTTCACCCCGGGTTGGCGTTGATAGCCGAGCTGTGGCTGCTTTCCACGGCGCTTGCGATGAAAGGCTTGGGCGATGCGGCCCGTGCGGTGGCAGCACCACTTAGCAAAGGCGACTTGCCCGCCGCACGCCAAGCACTGGCAATGATTGTAGGACGCGATACGCAACGCCTAGAAGAAGCAGGCATCACCCGTGGCGCAGTGGAAACCGTGGCAGAAAATACCGTGGATGGCATCACTGCGCCGCTGTTTTTTGCGCTTATTGGCGGGGCACCGCTAGCGCTAGCGTACAAGGCGGTGAATACCCTGGATTCGATGGTGGGCTACCGTAACGAACGCTTTAATGACTTCGGCTACGCCTCCGCAAAACTCGATGATATCGCCAACTGGCTGCCCGCCCGGCTGACGGCACTCTGTTTATGGCTGGCAGGCGGTTGTTTGATAGGGCGGGGAGTTACTGGGTCACGCTGGCGGGGCGCGCTAGCCGCCACCTGCCGGGAAGCGCCGCGCCACCCCAGCCCCAATGCCGGTTGGCCGGAAGCCATGGTGGCGAATTTGCTGGGCGTACAGCTAGGCGGCACTAATTTTTATCAGGGAGTGGCCTCCCATCGGGCGACCTTGGGGAGCGGGCAAATGCCGCTCAACGTGGCGCATATTTCCATGACGCTGCGGCTGATGCACGGCGGGTGGCTGCTGTTCTTTACCTTAGCCGCGTTGACTCTCTGGGGGCTGAGATGACCTCCACTCCCTGGCCAAACCATGGCGGCGACGCAGCGGCGCTATTGAAGCGCTTTGGGCTGCCTGCGGATCACCCGTTCGAGGATGTAAGTGCTAACCTCAACCCGCTGGGGCCGCCGCCCTGGGTGGCGGATTGGTTGGCTGAGCGTATTGGCGAGCTAAGCCGCTACCCAGAGCCCAGCTACCACGCCGCACGACAAGCCATTGCCGAGCACGAGGGCGTGGCGCCAGAGCAAGTGCTGCTCACCAACGGCGGGGCGGAAGCGATTTTTTTGGCCGCCGCCCACCACGCCCACCAGTGCGGGTTGATCGTGACGCCCACCTTTGGTGAATATGCCAGAGCCTGTGCAGCGCATCGGCTTACTGTGACGGAATATGTGCTTGAGGCACCGCGGTTTGAGGTGCAACCGGCGGCGTTAAACGTGCGGGCTGCTAAAGCGGATGTGGTGTTTTTATGTCGCCCCAATAACCCCACCGGCACGCTGATCCCCGCTGCTGAGATTGAGCGTTTGCTCTCGTGCATGCCTACCACGGCAACGCTGGTGGTGGATGAAGCCTTTATTGATTTAGCCATAGACGCTGAGCCGCTCACGCCGCTGCTAGCCCGCTATCCGCAGCTTATGCTGCTGCGCTCCATGACCAAGTTTTACACCCTGCCCGGGCTGCGCCTGGGTTATGTGTTGGCCAGTGCCGAGCACATTGCCGCCTTAGCACGCCATCAGCCGCCCTGGAGCGTCAATCACCTCGCCGCCGAGCTAGTGGCACCGCTGCTGGCCGATGTGGTATTTGCTCAGCGTACCCGGCAGTGGCTTGCCAGTGAGCAGCCGCGCATGGGGCAAGCGCTGGCCGCCATGGGGCTTGAAGTGGTGCCTAGCCACAGCTGCTTTTTTCTCGTGCGCCCTGGAGCTGAGCTGTGCCAGCGCGGTATTTCCAGCGTGCTGCTGCTTGAACGCTTGCTTTATACCGGTATGCTGGCGCGGCATACCTATAGCTTTTCGGGCCTAAACGGTAGTTGGCTGCGGCTAGCCGTGCGCGATGGTTCAGCAAATGATCGGTTGTTAAAGGTGTTACATGATTGTGTTTGTTAGTGGGGGCGCGCGCTCCGGTAAAAGCCACGTTGCTGAACAGTGCGTAATGCAAGCAGCTAACGGTAAGCCCTGTTTCTATGTGGCCACCGCCAGTGTCTATGATGATGAAATGGCTGAGCGGGTAGCGCGCCACAAAGTGGAACGGTCCACCTCCAGTGCGGTGTCTTCTTGGGTAACGCTGGAAGCACCGTTGGCGATTGATCAAGCGGTGTCCCAAGTGCCGGACGGTCACGCTGCCCTGTTAGATTGCCTTACTCTGTGGGGTAGTCAGGTCATGTTTCATGAGGAAGACGACGAGAGCGAGCCGCTTTCCACTACTGAAGGTTTCTCTCTTTTAGTACGCTGCCTACAAGATGCGCGGGCGCGAAATATTACCTTAGTGGTTGTCTCCAATGATCTTAACGAAGCGCCGCTGCCGAACGGGTCCGAAACGCTGCGCTACGTGGAGTTTTTGCAAATGCTTCACCGTTGGTTGGCCGCCGAGGCAGATAGCGTCATTGAGGTCGTGGCGGGTCAGCCCATCGAGTGGAAGGCGGTCGCGAATTCGTGAACAACATCATGTATGGCGGGCTGCTCGCCCTACAGTTTCTCACTCGATTACCCATTCCGGTGGCCTGCCCCTGGACACCCGGTACCCGCCGCTGGGCTATTCGCGCCTACCCGCTAGTGGGCCTGCTGGTGGGCGGTTTGCTCGCGCTGGCTGCGTTGCTGCTGGGGCAGTTGCATACTCCTATACCGATCACCGCACTTCTGCTACTCAGCGTGTGGGTGGCGTTAACTGGCGGCCTGCACCTGGATGGCGTGATGGACCTGGCCGATGCGCTGGGCAGCAACCAGCCGCTGGAACGGCGCTGGGAGATCATGAAAGACCCACAAATCGGCAGCTTCGGTATGCTGGCGCTGCTGTTTTTGCTGGCCTGGAAGGGCGTGCTGCTCTGGGCGCTGCTGCAGTATCACGCGCCGCTGTGGTGGCTGGTGATCGTGCCTGCGCTAGGGCGCTGGGCAGGTGTGGCGCTACTCATACTCACCCCGTGTGCCCAACCACGCGGCCTGGCTTGGAGCTGGCAGCAGTCGCTTAGTCGTCACGATGTAGGGCTAGCGCTGGTGCCGCTGCTACCGCTGGCGTTGGCATGGCCCACGATGGTGCTGTGGCTGGTGGCAGTCGTTTGTTGGGTAGCGCTGGCGCGTGCGGCACTGCTGCGTCTATTTAACGGCATTAACGGCGATATGGTCGGTGCCACCATTGAAGGAGGAGAGCTTTGGCTACTGGTCTTCATGTGGAGTTGGTGGCAGTACGCCACGGTATCACCGCCTGGAATTTAGAGACCCGTTACCAGGGCCAGCGGGATATTCCGCTGCTGTTTCCCGATGCGGAGGAGGGGCTGCTAACGCTTCGGAAAGCCCTTATGGATGAACGCTTTGACGCGATTTATGCCAGTGACCTTGGCCGCTGCCAGCAAACGCTGGCGTGGTCACAAGCAGCAAAGCCGGGTATACCCGTCTATGCCGAACCGCGCCTACGGGAGCTCGATTTTGGCGAGTACGAAGGCAAGGTTTACGATGAATTAAAAGAATTGCCGCACTATCGCGCCTGGATCGACAGCGTCGGCGAGCTGCAGATTCCCGGCGGTGAGTCGTCCGGCCAGCTGCGTGAGCGTCTGGATGCGTGGCTTGACGATGTGGCGGCTCACAGCCAGGCGCACGGTTATCAAAAAGTGTTGGTGGTCACCCACGGCGGGGTGATTCGGGAGCTGCGTCGGCGCTTTGAAACCCTCGATTTTTGGGAGGGCATTGTGCACCAAGCCCAGGGGCGACGTTGGCAGCTTGTCTATCAGGTAGGGTCGGATGGAAAAGGAGGGTGGCAATGCAACTATTCATCGGCGGTGCCTGCGCAGGAAAGCGCGACGCCGTAAAACAGCGCTTTCCCGGCGCGCTTTGGTGGCGCCTAGCGCCTGGCCAGCGCCTTCAGGAAGTGGCCCAAGTGATGCTGCCCAATACACCGCTGGTGGTGCACGGGTTATTTGAATGGTTAATGGCGACGCTTGATTCAGATCTCAGCATTGACGAATGGCGTGCCCAGTGGCGAGAAGATTTTCCTCGCCTACACCAGGCCGCAGAAGCAGATAACGTAGCGCTAGTGATGATTGCTAATGAGCTAGGCCGGGGGCTGGTGCCCATGGCTCGTGACCAGCGCCGCCTGCGGGATTTAAGCGGCTGGTTCACACAGGATGCCGCTGCCCAGGCAAGCCACGTGTGGTACGTGCGGCACGGGTTAGTGCAAGCACTAAAAGGCTAGCCGCCGAGGCGAGCGGTAAAATTGACCTGCTGACAGCAAGTTGCTAGTTTACGCGCACTCTCAGGTGCTGATGGCACGCATGCCATCAGTTAAACGGGAAGTTGGTGACCCTTTGGGGATGAATCCAACGCTGCCCCCGCAACGGTGATCGAGATAAGAACGGCTAGAGACGCCACTGTGCTTACGCATGGGAAGGTGGTCGTTCGGAAAGGCATGGCGCTTACGTTAAGCCGCCCCTTTCGCTCGTCAGCCCGGAGACCGGCCTAAGAGTGATGGCTTAGAGAAGCCACGAATTACCGGCATGCGGAGGGCATGTGCAGGGCGAATACCAGAGGCGTTCAGCCGCTGCTTTCCCTTGTGTGCCCCTGCCCGGTCACTAAAAACACACTGTGCGGGTGAGCACAGTGAGCAAGGGACCCCACCATGTTATATCGTTTCCGCACCACCGCTTCGCTGGCGGCGTTCGCCATGGCTGCTTTGCCAATGGCCGTTCAGGCGCAAGCGCAGTCTCAAACCTCGACGCAAACGGCAGACACTTCCGGCTCGCTTAATCCAGTGGTCGTCACGGCCGCACTGGCACCGCGCACCGCCAATGAAAGCCTCGCATCGGTCACGGTGATTGATGAAGCCACCCTGCGCCGCCAAGACCCCGTGAGTATTACCGACCTGCTGCGCGGCCAGCCGGGCGTGGACGTTTCCAGTAACGGCAGCTTTGGTAAGAACAGCAGCGTCTTTATTCGTGGCACGGGCAGTGCCCAAAACGTACTGCTGATCGATGGTATTCGCCTGAATTCAGCCACCAGCGGCGGTGCCGCCTGGCAATCGCTTGAGCCGCGCATGTTTGAGCGCGCTGAAATCGTGCGCGGCCCCCGTGGCAGCCTCTATGGTGCCGACGCCATTGGCGGTGTCATTCAACTGTTTACGCCAGAAGGCCAAGAAGACAGCCCCCAGCCGCGTATCTCCGCAGGCGGCGGCTCGTTCAATACCCAGCGCCTAAGCGCGGGTATTAGTGGGAAAGAGGGCGGCACCCGCTACAGCTTCTCTGGTAGCCACTTCAATACCGACGGCCAGCCAGTGCGTCGTAATGGCGACGACAAAGGCTACGACAACACCTCCGCGCTGGCGCGGGTCTCCCACACCTTCGATAACGGGGCAGAAGCGGGCGTATTGGTTCTGCGTGCCCGAGGTCATAACGAGTACGACGGTGGGGAAAACGATTTTGTACAGCAAGTAGCTGGCGTGTACGGCGAGCTGCCACTGGCCGACAACTGGCGCAGCCGGTTAACGCTCAGCGAAGCGAGAGATGAGAGCGATAACTTCGCGGATTACGGCGACTCCGTTTTCAATACCAAAATTCGTACTGCTCGCTGGGAAAACACCGTGACTGCTGGTGCCCACGAGCTAGTGGCTGGCGCTGAATACAGTGAAGACCGCGTGGACAGCACCACCGCCTACGATGAAACCAGCCGTAGCAATGCCGCCGTCTTCACGCAGGCGCTGCTGAATTTCTCGCCCTTTATGCTACAAGGCAGCCTGCGCTTTGATGATAACGAATCTTATGGTGACGAAGTCACCGGAAGCGTCGGCGTGGGTTATGAGCTAGATGGCCACCACACGCTGCGCGCCAACTACGGCACGGCGTTTAATGCCCCTACCTATAACCAGCTTTATTACCCCGGTTTTGGCAACCCGGACTTAGAATCTGAAACCTCCGAGTCGGTTGAAGTCGGTGTGCGCGGCCAGTATGCCCGCTGGTTCTGGGATGCGGCGCTTTACCAAACCGATATCGACAACCTGATTGCGGGCCAAGGGCTACAGTTTAACGTGCCGAAATCTCGTATTCGCGGCGCTGAGCTTAGCACTGGCGTAGAAGTGAATGAGTGGACGCTGGCCGCCGCGCTGACCTACACCGACCCTGAAAACCGCCTGACCGGCAAGCGCCTGCAGAATCGCGCTTCGCAAAGCCTGCGCCTAGACGTAGACCGTGAGTTGGGCGATTGGTCGCTGGGTGGCTCTTGGGTCGCGCAAAACCACCGCTACCGCGACGCCTCTAACGAAGACCGCCTCAGCGGCTACGGCTTGGTGAACCTGCGCGCGGGCTGGCAGTTTGCGCCGCTGTGGAGCGCTCGGGTAACGTTAGAGAACGTGCTGGACCAAGACTACATCACCACGCGCTCGTTTGATGGCGCTGACTATATCAACGCAGGCCGGGCAGGATTTTTGAGTGTTCACTTTGGCCAATAAACCAAAGCCGTTTTGCGGCGCCCTTGGCGCCGCTTTGTTATGGCTGGGTAGCGGGTTTGCTAACCCGCTGCACGCGGATAACCCCAGCCGCTGCGCGGTAGACGACCGTGGGCGGGAAGTGTGCCTACACGCCTCAGCCAACCGCATTGCCACGCTCTCCCCAGGGGCAACGGAGCTGACCTACTCCGCAGGCGCAGGAGATCAGGTCGTGGCCGTGGTGAGCTACAGCGACTACCCGCCGCAAGCCCAAGAAGTGGCTTCGGTGGGCAGCCACACGCGGATTGATTTAGAGGCCCTGGTCGGGCTTGCCCCGGATTTAGTCATCGGCTGGGTAACAGGTAACCCCGCCGAGCAGATGGAAACCCTTGAAGCGCTGGGCATGCTGGTGTTCTACATTGAGCCGCGCAGCGTGGAAGAAGTCGCCCACACCATTGAGAGACTGGCCCGTTTAGCAGGCACCGAAGCCAAAGGGCGGCAGGCGGCTAGCGAGTTTAGAGACGGCATGGCCGCGCTCACCGCCCGCTACAGCGAACGCGACCCGGTACCCACGTTTTATCAAGTGTGGGACGAGCCGCTGATGAGCGTTAATAACGAACATTTGATTGGTCAGGTAGTAGAGCTTTGCGGCGGCGAGAACGTCTTTGGCGATCAGCACCGGTTAGTACCGCGTTTAGACGATGAAGCCGTGCTGGCAGCCAACCCCGAAGCCATCATTGCCGGTGGCATGGGGGAGGAGAACCGCGACTGGCTCACCCACTGGGAGCAGTACCCCAACCTTGCCGCTGTGGAAGCGGGTAACCTCTATTTCGTGCCGCCTTCTTTAATTCAGCGGCCCACTCCGCGCCTGCTGGAAGGGGCACAGCTTCTGTGTGAAAAGCTCGAACACACTCGCCAAAAGCGCGGGGCCTCTTAATGGTGGCGCGCCTGTGGCAACCCCTTGGCCTGCTGGCGCTGATTGCCTTGGCCGCCATGCTGTTTTCTCTGGCAGTGGGCAGCGCGCAGCTTTCGGCAGCGCAGCTCTGGGCGGTGGTGCAGGGCCAGGGCGATGCGCTGGCGCGCACTATGGTGATAGAGCTTCGCCTACCACGGGCGCTTTCCGCCTTTGCGGTGGGCGGGCTGCTATCGGTGGCCGGTGCCTTAATGCAGGTACTTCTACGTAACCCGCTGGCAGACCCCTACGTTCTGGGGCTTTCCGGCGGGGCATCGATTGGTGCACTGGCGGCCATGCTGGCAGGCGTGGGTGGCGTGCTGATGTCCGGCTCGGCATTTTTAGGCGCGCTGCTTTCCACGTTTTTAGTGTTTGGCCTAGCCCACGGCAGCGGTGGTTGGACGCCTTCACGGCTGTTGCTGACTGGCGTGGTGGTAGCAGCGGGGTGGGGCGCGGTGATTACCCTGATGCTCGCGCTAAGCCCCGCCGAGCGGCTGCCGGGCATGCTCTATTGGCTGATGGGGGATTTATCCTACGCCCGCGCGCCTTGGCCGCCTTTGCTGCTGTTGATGGCCACCTGCGTGCTGCTGATACCCCTGGGGCGCAGCCTCAACGTGTTGGCCCGTGGCCCGCAGCAAGCGGCTGCCCTCGGCGTAGATGTTCGCCCGCTGGAGTGGGGCATCTACATTGCCGCCAGCCTCTTAACCGCCGCCGCCGTGACCACCGCAGGCAGTATTGGATTTGTGGGGCTGGTAGTGCCCCATATGCTGCGCCTGCTGTTAGGCAACGACCAGCGGCTGATTCTGCCCGCCTGCGCCCTGGCAGGCGGCACGCTGCTGGTACTGGCCGACACCTTAGCGCGCACCATGATTGCCCCTGAGCAGCTCCCCGTGGGGGTGATTACCGCGCTGCTGGGCGTGCCCACGTTCCTCTTTTTGCTTTACCGGAGCCGCTGATGACCCGCTTGGCGACTCAAGACCTGATCATCAACGTGCCAGGGCGCAGCGCAGGCACGGCGCTGAACCTCACCATCGAGCCAGGGCAGGTGTGGGGCGTGCTTGGCCCCAATGGGGCGGGCAAAACCACGCTGCTGCATACGCTGGCGGGGTTAAACGCCCCCCGTTCAGGGCAGGTGCTGATAGGCAACACGCCGCTAAGCCAGCTGCGCAGGCGGCAAGTGGCGCAGCAGCTAGGGCTGGTGTTTCAAGAGCGGCTAGACGGCTTTCCCGCCACGGTGCTAGAGACCGCGCTGATTGGCCGCCACCCGTACCTTTCCCTGTGGCAGATGGAAGGTGCCGACGACTACGCCCGCGCCGAGGCCTCCCTGGAAGCGCTGGATGTGGCGCATCTTCGCCACCGCTTGGTCAACACGCTTTCCGGCGGTGAACGCCAGCGGGTAGCGATGGCGACGGTGCTTACCCAAGCGCCCAATATTTGGCTGGCGGACGAACCCACCAACCACCTGGATTTACACCACCAAAGCGTAGTAATGGCGCTAATGGTCGAGCAGGCCGCCCAGGGCAGCGCGGTGATGATGTGCCTGCACGATTTGAATTTAGCCGCCCGCTGGTGCGACCACATTCTGCTGCTCTACCCCAGCGGCGAAGCCTGCTGGGGCCCGCGCGACACCATGTTGGTGCCCAGCGCTTTAGAAAGCCTCTACCGCCAAAAGCTCGCGGTGGTAGAGGTGGATGGCGCGCCGGTGTTTGTGCCGATAAAAGGATAGCGCTTACTGGTCTAGCTCCTCCCGCCACGCATGGCGAGGTGTGAAGCCGACCAGTCGACGGGCTTTTTCGTTGCTGTAGAACGTCTCAAATTCGCCCATGTCGCGCTTGATGGGGACGCCAGCATAGAAGCGCTCGATCACTTCAGCGTTGGTTAGGCCAACCGAGAGATCGTCATTGGCGACGTTGAACACTTGGTAGCCCAGGCCGTCCGTTTTCAGGCAGCAATCGACCATCTGGCCCAGGTCGCGGGCATCGATGTAGGCGAAAATATTGCGACGACGCAGGGCGGGGTCATCCATGTAGGCCGGAAAATTCTGACGGTACTCGTGGGGCTCGATAACGTTGTTGATGCGTAGGCCGTAGATATCGATGCCCGAACGCGCCTGGAAGGAGCGTGCGGTCACCTCGTTGACCACCTTGCTCATCGCATAGCTATTTTGAGGCACGGTGGGGTGCTCTTCATCGATGGGGAGATAGTCCGGTTTCTTCTCGCCATCGGCAAAACAAATGCCGTAGGTCGTCTCGCTGGAAGCGAAGATCACCTTAGGAATGCCCAGCTTGGTGGCGGCATCTAGCACGTTGTAAGTGCTCAACGTATTGATGCGGTAGGTCTCATTATCCGGCCGATGCAGGATGGCGGGAATGGCGGCGAAATGAACAATGGCATCGTAACGCGGCACGCCGGTGCCCGGTTCAAGCTCGTCGAACCCTGCGTAGGCTTGGCATGCATTGAACACTTGGCCTGCATCGGTCAGGTCGGTTTTGAGGGTAGTGATGCCGGGCACGTCGGATACTGCCCAATCCAGATTGGTGACGCGATGACCTTGATCGCGAAGATAAGCAGTGGCATGGCGGCCAGCCTTGCCGCTGCCGCCAGTAAACAGAATACGCATGCGGAAAACTCCGGTGAGTGAAACAGAGCGGAACATAGAATCAAACGAAGACCTTCACCTTAGCAAAGAAAGGTTCGACCCGCAGATACTCAGCCTTTAACGCATGGACATGGAATCACCATTAACCGATAAACAGGATCGTTATGTTCCAGGGAAAAGCACACGCAGCGCTCATCAGCGCGCCCGGTTCCGGCCAGGGCAAATCCATGGTCACGGCGGCGCTGGCGCGGCTGCACCGTAACGCCGGGCGCACCGTGCGGGTATTCAAACACGGCCCCGACTACCTAGACCCCATGGTGCAAGAGGTCGCTTCCGGCCAGCCGGTGTACCAGCTTCATCCCTGGATGACCGGGGAGCACGAGTGCCGCTGGCGCTTAGCCAAAGCCGCCCAAGAAGCCGACGTGATTTTGGTGGAAGGCTCTATGGGCCTATTCGATGGCTCACCGTCCAGCGCGGACTTAGCCATTCTAGCGGGCATCCCCGCGCTGCCGGTGATCGATGCCTGGGGCATGGCACAAACCTTTGGCGCGGTGGCTCAAGGCCTGGCCAACTACCACCCCGACCTCGCCATTCACGAAGTGATCGCCAATCGCATCGGCAGCCCCGGCCACGGCAAGCTGCTGAATGAGAGCATGCCGGAAGGCATTACGCTGCTGGGGGCAATTCCCCGTAACGACGCGATGAAAATCCCCGACCGCCACTTAGGCCTTGTGCAAGCCAGCGAGCTGAGTGGCCTGGATGCCCAGCTAGATGCCGCCGCCAAGGTGTTAGAAAACGCCGGGCTAGGCCGCTTGCCCAAAGAAGTAACGCTAAGCGCTGACGCCCCCACGCCCACACCGGGCTATTTGCGCGGCGTGCGTATCGCCATCGCCAAAGACGACGCCTTTGCGTTTATCTACCGCGCCAATCTCGATGTATTAGAAGAGATGGGCGCGACGCTGCACTTCTTCTCACCGCTCAACGATTCTGCACTGCCAGAATGCGATGCCCTCTGGCTGCCCGGCGGCTACCCAGAACTTCACGCCGCCCGCTTCAGCGCCAACCAGCCCATGCTAGAGGCGATCAGCGCTCACCACCGCGCAGGCAAACCGATACTGGCCGAGTGCGGCGGGCTCATGAGCTGTGTCGAGCAATTAGTCGATGGCGAAGGCAGCGCCCACGCCATGCTTGGGCTACTGCCCGGCACCGCCAAAATGGCCGGTAAGCTGACAGCGCTAGGCCTACAAAGCCTGCACACCCAAAGCGGCGAACTGCGCGGCCACACCTACCACCACTCGCTGCTGGAAACCTCCATGCAACCGCTGGCCCGCACCCGCAAACTGGCCGGTAGCGAAGCCGAACCGATTTATCGTGATGGTACCTTGGTAGCCAGCTACTTCCATGGCTACTTCCCTTCAGCGCCTAAACTGGTGGCGGATATCTTCACCGGCCAAGCGATAGGCTCTGTCTGAAAACTGGCTGCGCTCGGCCATACGGCGTTAAAAATCGGCTCAAAGTACTCATTTACAACATGTAAACTCCGTCTTTTCGCCGATTTTTGCCTTGTCTGACCTTCGCTCGCCGACTTTTCAGACAGAGCCTAGCGTAGTTATTGATAGGGGAAAGCGCAGCGACCGGCCTAAAAATATGGAAGGTTTTTCCATAAAGCAGCAGTGGGCTATCATAGAGCGGCGAGACACTCCCCAACCCTAAAGGAGCTACCATGAGCTTTTACGTATACCTTTCCGGCGAGATTCACACTGACTGGCGTGAAGAGATCCAGCGCGGCGCAGAATCGGCAGGCCTGGATGTCGTTTTCACCGCCCCCGTGACCGACCACGACGCTTCCGATGCGGCAGGCGACCACCTGGGCAAACCGGACAACGGCTTCTGGCGCGACCACCAGTCTTCCAAAGTGAACGCCATCCGCACCCGCACGATGATTGAGCAGGCGGATTTAGTGGTGGTGCGCTTTGGCGATAAGTACAAACAGTGGAACGCCGCCTTTGACGCAGGCTACTGCGCGGCACTCGCCAAGCCCTACATCACCCTGCACAGCGAAGAGATTGTTCATCCGCTGAAAGAAGTCGACGCCCAAGCGCAAGCCTGGTGCACCACCACCGATCAGGTCGTGGAAACCCTGCGCTACGTGCTGAAAGCATAAAACACCCCAAGGAGACCCCATGCGCGAAAATGCCAAAACCCCGGAACGCCATGCCCAGCGCATGGCGGCCAAGCAAAAAATCATGAACGAGCGCATTGCCCGCGCCGATAAAGAGCAGGGCATCTTGCTAGTGCTCACCGGCCCCGGCAAAGGCAAAAGCAGCTCCGGTTTTGGCATGCTCGCCCGCGCCCTTGGCCACGGCATGAAGGTCGGCGTGGTGCAGTTCATCAAGGGCGCGTTCAGCACCGGCGAAGAAGCCTTCTTCCGCAACCTACCCAACGTGGACTACCACGTAATGGGCGAAGGCTACACCTGGGACACCCAAGACCGCGAACGCGACGTCGCCGCCGCCAACGCCGCCTGGGAACAAGCCAAGCGCATGCTCCAAGACAACAGCTACCACATGGTACTGCTCGACGAACTCAACATCGCCCTACGCTACGAGTACCTCGACCTAGACCAAGTCCTCGACGACTTACAAGCCCGCCCCGATATGCAACACGCCATCGTCACCGGCCGCTACGCCCCTCAACCACTCATCGACCTCGCCGACACCGTCACCGAAATGAAAGTGGTCAAACACGCTTTTAAAGACCAAGGCATTAAAGCTCAGAAAGGGATAGAGCTTTAAGGGGAAGGGGAGAAGCGTAATTGGTGAATGGTGAGGGGGAAATGATCGAACCCTCATTACCCTGCGTTATGCCTATGCCTATGCCTATGCCTATGCCTATGGCTGGTGGCAGCCTGAAATTGTGGGAGGGAGCTTCAGCTCGCGACGATCAAGTCACAAAGTTCAACATTCCCTCAAAACTAAATGTGACCACCTGTGGGAGGAGCTTCAGCTCGCGATGATAAAGCCACATAGCCCAATCCCGTAGCGCGGCGTAACGCTGAGCGAGAGCAACGAGCGAAGAAGGCACCCGCGAAGGCGGCGACTAGCCGCCCATCCCCTGAGCCACGGCCAAGCACCCAGCTCAAGTTAAGCTAAGCATTCGCCGTCCCCCACACTGAACCGCCCCGGCTTTACCGGAGACTCCATATCTTGAGAGGATGGAGTTATGAACTCACCAAAACGATATTCCCCAGAAGTCCGGGAGCGAGCTGTTCGATTAGTCCTTGAACAGCAAGGCGAATACCCGTCCAAGTGGGCGGCGATCTGCTCCATTGCCAGCAAGTTCGGCTGTACACCAGAGACTTTGAGAGCCTGGTGCAAACGCACAGAACTCACGCAGGAAAACAGCTCGGTTAACCTGTCTGAACATGAACGGCTCAAGCAGCTAGAGCGTGAAAACACCGAATTGAAGCGTGCCAATGAAATTCTCCGTAAGGCGGCTGCTTTTTTCGCCCAGGCGGAGCCCGACCGCAAACCCAATTGATGGTGTCATTTATCGACGAGCATCGTGCTCAGTTCGGGGTCGAGTCGATTTGTAGTCAGCTGCCAATCGCCCCATCGACGTATTACCACCACAAGGCACTTGAAGCTGATCCTGAACGGTGGGCAGACCGGTATCGACAGGATGCGTTTCTTACCGCTGAGATTCAGCGCGTGTGGGAAGAAAACTTCTGCGTCTACGGTGCCCGTAAGGTCTGGCGGCAACTCCGCCGTGAAGGCGTTAATGTTGCTCGTTGCACTGTAGAACGGCTCATGCGCCGCCTAGGAATTCGCGGCGTGGTGCGAGGCCAACGCCCCTTCACGACCCTCAGTGATCCCGGCCAGAAACGGGCACCTGATTTAGTGAAACGTGACTTTACGGCTATGCGTCCTAATCAGCTTTGGGTGGCCGATTTTACCTATGTCGCTACCTGGTCTGGCTTCGTTTACGTTGCGTTCGTTATCGATGTTTATGCACGCTGTATCGTGGGTTGGCGTGTAGCGACGTCGATGAAAACGGGATTGGTACTGGACGCTCTGGAGCAAGCCCTGTGGGCACGAAAGCACAGGCAAGGGTTAATCCACCATAGTGATAGAGGAAGCCAATATCTCTCGATCCGCTACACCGAGCGTATGGCTGACGAGGGTATCAATGCCTCAGTCGGCACCACCGGTGACTCCTACGACAATGCGCTGGCCGAGACCATCATCGGCTTATTCAAAACGGAGGTGATTCACCATCGCGGACCATGGAAAGGGCGAGATGCCGTTGAGTATGCCACGCTGGAGTGGGTTGACTGGTTTAACAATCGCCGACTGCTGGAACCCATAGGAAACGTTCCACCAGCAGAACGAGAAAGGACGTATTATCGTCAATTGGAGGAGTCGGGTGAAGCTGCCTGACTCAAACAAACCGGTCTCCGGAATAACCGGGGCGGTTCACACCTTAACCCAACACATTTCTCCCAAAAATTCTGCGTGACCTAAGCTAAATTTATGAATAGAGTATGATTAAATTGTAATAAGCAGCGGGCACGCGAATTTTGGATATGTCGCCATACAACAGAAATAGTTTAATTAAAACAGTGATTTATGAGGGTTAGAGTGGCTATGTAACATCAGTAAATTTGCTGGCCTGTTCAATTGTGTTATGTGGAATGCTGCATAATCACTATTAGAACTAAGGGATTCCTATGACCGAGAAGGTATTCTATTCCTGGCAATCAGACAGTCCAGGAAATACAAATCGAAACCTGATATCCGCAGCGCTTAAGAGTGCGATTGAAGAAGTTAAGAGCGACGAATCAATCGAGGTAGAGCCTGCTATTGATAGAGACACTCTGGGTCTTTCGGGCTCTCCAGACATCAGTCAATCTATTTTCTCCAAAATTGATCAATCATCAGCATTCGTGTGTGATGTTTCGATTCTCGACTCAAAGGCGAAGAAGCCTTCTCCCAATCCTAATGTTTTAATCGAACTCGGATACGCGGTGAAAGTGCTTGGTTGGAACAGGGTCATATTGGTTATGAATACCGAATATGGAAAGCCAGAGCTCCTGCCATTTGACCTCCGATCTAGGAGAGTACTGACTTACAGCGTCTCTAAGGATGCAGAAGAGAAGGCGCCAGTACGGAATTCACTCAGAAAAATATTAGTCGGTGCGTTAAAAAGTATCTTTGAGAATCACGGACCAATGAACGCGGCTCCCGTCAAACCTGAACACGTGGAGAGGCCAACTGATGCCGACAAAGATTTATTCGAAGTATTTAAATCTACATTGCCATCGAAGGGCAGCATAAGTTTTATAGATGAGCAGAATATGGCTGGGTTTTCATGGCCGAGAAAAAACCTTGAGCAACTTGAAAAGTTCTATCATGAGTGGGATGACGCAGAGCATGAATTCTTGAGTAATGAGCTGGAAAGTCTCCGATCAAAGTTGCACCAGCTCATTGGAGATTACTTGGGTCAAATTGCAGTCAACACGTTTCCTGCTAATAATCCGGATAGGCAAACAGTTCCTCCTGAATGGGAACTAGAAAATCCAAAACGATTTTTTGATGTTGTTAATAGCCTGCATGAAACTGCCGAAGAAATCGTGAAGGCGCACCAAGATCTCATACGAGCTGGACGAAAAAGATTGGGTGTATGAGCCTGAGGTGCTCTAACAATCGGCTGCACAGCGACCGATTTTCCGCCGCTTCACGGCTCCAAACCGGCGCGTGAGCCGGGCGTTAGAGCTCACGCAGTCCTGAATATCAGCATCATTAAAGGAATTAAATGCAAAATCTTGTAAAACATACACTTTACCTTTTTCTATGTATTACTGGTCTAACTGCTGCAATGACGTTAGTAGGTATTGGCTACGCTTGGTTTTTTTCGGAAGCGAAAGAACTCCCACATTTGGAGTGGCTAATAGGCTCTGTGATTGTAGAGGTGGTCGCGGTGATCCTAATGCTTGCAAAAAAAGGACTGAAGTATCTTCCAGATACACAAACTGATAAAGAGCCAAAAGACACTCTTAAGTTTATGGAAAGTTTTATTTCTACGGGCACTAGTGCAACTGTTGTGAGTAACCGAGTGTCATGGCTTTCAGCTAACGATAAGCTTATATTAATTCTTCAATCAAAAATTGAAAAAGGCACTCATGTTGAAATTATTACTCCAAATGAAGTTCCAGAGGTACTTAGAGAAAAGCTGAATGGCGCATCTTTTATTGTCACAAAAGAGAATGTATCTCCTGAAGCTAGATTTACATTAGTGAATGGAGATCGCAGCGGCGCTGAAAAGCTCGCCATTGCTCGTGGAGTTCATCCTGACCACGAGATTACAATTTTTGACAACAATTCAGGCCCCCAAATAATTGCAATGGCGAAGGACATAATTAGAAAATCCAAGGAGTTGGCTAATGCCCCATAGGTGGTGTAATTCGGCGCAAATACGTCGAGAGCAAATTGAGTCAGGAGCAGACTTAACATTCAACGAGGTTTTTAAGCCGCTTTTAGTTAGTCAAATTAAGAGCCTCTCACCTAGCAATGTTCTAGAAGTAGGCGCTGGAACTGGCCATATTTCTAAAGAGCTATCTGAATTAGGGTTTTCTGTTACAGCAATAGAACTTTCTACCGGAATGTATGGGGTCGCAAAAGACGTCTTGTCTTTAACCGATGTTAGATTGTTGAACTGTACTTCATTCAACTTAGAGAAAAGCCAGCTTTATGAGGTTGCTTTCTCCCATCTTGTTGCACACATTGTTGATGACCTTAATGAATTTTTTGAATTAGTCGGGCAGCACCTGAAAGCCAACAGTCATTTTATTTTTTCAATCCCTCACCCCTGCTTTTATAATGAATATAAGGGGTTTTTCGGAGATGAATATAATTATATGACCCCAATGTCCAAGACCCCAATGTCCAAGACCGTGTCATTTGCAATCACTAAAGATTCAAAAAATAAAATTAGTGGAGTGCCGTACCATCACAGACCGTTATCAGAGTACATCAATAAACTGGTCGAAACTGGTTTCGCTATTGATGGATTTGACGAAACCTATCCGGAAGAAGACATACAATTAAAATATGGAGCCAAATGGGAGTCACCACGATACTGTGTGTTTATCTGTAGAAAGCTCTAACAAGCCCATGTTGTCGGACTGGTTTTCCGCTGCGCTCCAAACCAGCCGCAAATGCGGGGGTTAGTGCTTAAGCCTGAGAAATTCTCGAATGATGGAATAAACAATGAAAGGCTGTTTAAAAAGAAAATTTTACAGGTTGAATAGCTATCTAGATCAAAAATATCCTGATTTTGAAGCTATGTTCACCGAATCCGATGAAAATAAAAGAAGCCTAAGTCTTAATAAGGTTTTGTTTAAAGTTCTCTCGTTTGCAGTATTAAGTGCCGGGTTACTATTGCTAATTAATCTGGCTTTGATATCGTTCACTGAACGAGGTGGAGTTTTCGGAGATTTTTTAGGTGGAGCCCTAAATCCAATACTAACTTTCTTCACGTTGTTTGGCCTAATCGCCACCATCGTGATTCAACGACAAGAGCTGCGTTTGGCCCGTCACGAATATGAAAAGACTGCTGATGCTCTTAGTACACAAGCTATCGAAACGACTTTTTTAACATTCTCGATCTGCACCATAAAATTGTAGATAATCTAAAGGTTGATTTAGAAGAATTGAGTTATAGGAGTGAGGCTGAAAAAGCCCTTAAAGGAGTTGCTGCATCTTTTATAAACTCGCAATTAGGTGTGAGCGCATCATCTAAAAAATCCAAGGTTGAAGGGCGAGCTGTATTTGAAGAGATTCTGGCATTCTTATCAATTGAGGCTAAAACACCGGAAGATGCTCTAGAGCGCTATAAAAATATTCAGAGGCATCACAATCACATATTAGGCCGCTATTTTAGGAATCTATACCAAGCTCTAAAAATTATTGATGGCTACGAAGAAAATAAATTGACCTACGAAGAAAAAAGAAAATACTCAAGTATTCTGAGAGCGCAGCTTTCTACAAAAGAGCTCGCATTGCTTTTTGTTAATTGTCTAGATGGTGTGTCAGATTCAGGGCAATTTAAAAATCTTCTAGTAGAGTTTCAGATGTTAGAGCACCTACCAATACAAAAGCGTAAAAATGGCTATTCACTTGCTGGTTCTAAAATAGCGATGGCTAGTGAGGACATGCTTTTGCAATATAAAGAGAAGAAGAATATAGGTGTTAGTTTGAAGAAATACTATGGTGGGGCTTTTGGTACTAATGGGGGCGTTCCCTATAATCTTAGCCCTAACAAATCAATGCAGCCGACTGCTGACGAATCGGCTGATTGAGCGTTATGCAATTTAATTGAAGGAGCGTTCATGCAAGTAACAACAGCCCGCTACGGCATCATACTTAACACCGAAAATTACACCGAATGTGTGGCTTTCTACCGTGCCCTTTTTGGTTTACCGCTGCTTTTCGAACGTGACGAAGATGGTTTTAAGCTCACGTGCTTGAAGAACGGTGATGGTTACTTGATGGTAGAGCAGGGCGGGAGAGCAAAGCAGGGCGAAAAAACACCCGAAGAAAGCAGCTTCAAGTTAAGATTCAACGTGGATGACCTAGAGGTGGCACTCGCGCAGGTCCATGCTTGGGGCATTCAAGCGACCATCATTGAAAACCCTTGGGGCAGAACCATCAACCTCACAGATCCAGATGGCAACAGGGTCGGTATCAGGGACGAGGCGGGCTTTATCAATCAGATCAATGAATATGCCGCTACGTAAGCTAGCTTTGCCGGTGGCGAAAGTGGCAAGTAGCTAACACCCAAATTTAAAAGGCAATCCACCCTACCATGACCCGCAAAACCCTAAGCCTCAAAACGAAAAGACCAACAGAGCCCAAACCCACCAACGAAGTCGAAGACCCAACCACCACCGACCCCATAACACGCTTCCTAAACGGCACCGCCATTCATCCTTCCCCACGCTTGTATTTATCGCCGAGTGATCAGCCGCGCACCGTGCGGGCGATGGATTTGATTACGCCCATCGGCATGGGGCAGCGGGGGTTGATTGTGGCGCCGCCCGGTTCTGGCAAAACGACGCTGTTAAAGCATATCTGCCAAGCCGTGGCAGAGGCTTACCCGGAGATAAAACTGTATGCCTTGCTGATTGATGAGCGCCCAGAAGAAGTCACCGACTTTAAGCGCAGCGTCTCGGCAGAGGTGCATGCCTCATCGTCCGATGAAAGCTACGCGCACCATGTGCGGATGGCCGATCAACTGCTGGATACGGCGCGTAAGCAGGCAGGCGAGGGGCACGATGTGATGATCGTGATCGATTCACTCACCAGGCTTTCGCGGGTTCACAATGCCGAGCAGCGGGGTAATGGGCGTACCATGTCGGGTGGGTTGGATGCCCGGGCGATGGAAATCCCCCGCAAACTGTTTGGCGCGGCGCGAAAAATCGAAAACGGCGGCTCGCTCACCATTCTGGCCACCGTGCTGGTGGATACGGGAAGCCGTATGGATCAGGTGATCTTCGAGGAGTTTAAGGGCACGGGCAATATGGAGCTGGTGCTATCACGGGACCTGGCGAATCAACGGATTTTCCCGGCGATTGATATTGCGAAAAGCAGTACCCGCCGAGAGGAGCTATTAATTGATGGGAAAGATATTGAAAAAGTAAGGACACTGCGCAGAGCGTTAACACCGCTTAAGCCCATAGAAGGCGCGCAGAAGCTGTTTGCGCTGTTGGAGAAATACCCCACGAATGCCGAGCTGTTGAATGCTTTTTCGCCCGCTGAGTAGAGGTGAAGCTCACCCATGACTTCAGAGGTGAGCTTCTTGGTGAACGCTTAACGGCTGCTTTTTTTAACGTGGTTCAAGTTAGACGCGGGCACGGCTTTTTTGACCGGGAAGCCTTCTACTTCTTTGCGCTCAATCGTGTTTTTCAAGCGCCTTTCAATCGCACACAGATTTTTAAAGTCGCTGATATCGACCAGCGAGATGGCTTCACCGGACGCACCCGCTCGGCCGGTGCGGCCAATGCGGTGGATGTACTCTTCCGGCTGGAAGGGTAAATCGTAATTCACCACACGGCTGAGTTCGCCAATATCCAACCCCCGCGCGGCGACGCCTGTAGCTACCAGGTACTTCAGTTCGCCCGATTTGAACTGATCCAACACTTTTTCACGCATGGCTTGGCTTCTGCCGCCATGGATGGAATCCGCTTGAATGCCGCGCTTTTCCAGCTGAGCCACTAGCTTGGCCGCGCTGTGCTTTTTCTCGACAAAAATCAGTGCCTGATCCCACGCTTGCTCGTTGATCAAGTGGCTCAACAGGGCGGACTTGGTGTCTTTGTCGACCGTGATCAGCCACTGTTTGATGGTGGCGGCGGCGCGGACGTTGGGCGTAATGGAGATGTTCGCCGCCATGTCGGTCATTTTGCTGTCTGAAAACGCGTGGGCGATGGCGCGCACGTCGTTGGTCATGGTGGCCGTGAACAGCAGGTTCTGTCGGTTCTCCGGCAGGCGCACGATGATTTTATGGATATCATCGACAAAGCCCATATCGACCATTCTGTCTGCTTCGTCCAGCACCATGACTTGCAGTTCATCAAAGTGCAGCGCGCGCTGATGCGCCAAATCCAGCAGCCTGCCCGGTGTGGCGACCAGAATATCCACCCCTTCGATCAAGCGCTCTTTTTGCGGCGCGGTATCCACTCCACCATACGCGGCCATCGAGGTGAGCGGGGTATGCTTGGCGTATTGCGCCACGCTGGCTTCCACCTGAACCGCCAGCTCGCGGGTGGGCACAAGGATCAGCGCACGGATGCGTTTACCGCGCAGCGGTTCTGCGGCTTTACTGAACTGTTCCAGCAGCGGCAGCACAAAGGCCGCGGTTTTGCCCGTGCCGGTTTGTGCAGTGGCGATTAAGTCTTTGCCCGACAGAATGGCAGGAATCGCTTGTTCTTGGATGGGCGTTGGCGTTTTGTAACCGAGTTCGGTAATCGCCTGTACGAGAGGGCTGGATAAGCCTAGTTTTGCAAAGGGCATGAGAAGCTCTGACAGAGTGTCGTAAGGGGTGTCGAAAATAAAAAGTGGTGCAGCATAGCGTAAAATCAACCGTTCGTTGCTCGAATACGCGTTTATTTCCATCCAACCTTTCCACCGTACCCCCATCCCCACAAGGTATAATCCCTCCATTCACCCAGAAGCTCACGCTTGCCGGGTTTGTTATGAGTCTGTTTTGCGTCATCTGTTTCTGAGCAATAGGGGTAGTGGTCCATGATTAACACCAAAATTTACAAGGCGGTGTACGAACTCGCCGAAAAGCTGATGAAGGCCGCTGCCAAAGATGACCGCGCCACCTTTGAAGCGCTTTATGCCGAGCTGCAGGCGATCTGCACCGAGCACGAGAACACCGAGAAAGACCACCCGGAGCAGTGGGAAACCCTGGCCGACTTCACAGAAGAGCTAGAAGACGCGCTGCCGATCTACCAAAAAGCGCTGGATAAGGCGGTGGCGAAGCAGTCGAACGACCACATTGCCTCGATTGGTTTTTCCATGGCAGCGCTGCAAGTGGAGCTGGGCGACAACCAGGCGGCGATTGAACGCTTGCAGCAGGCCCAGGCCAGTGCCCACACTATTGAAGATAACGAACTCAAAGCAGAAATTGATGAGCTGCTGGCAACATTAACTACCGGTTAGGAACCTGATTTTGACCAATAACGATATTTTTCGCCGTATTCGCTACACCTTTGATTTAAAAGACAACACCATCGTGGATATCTTCGCGCTGGCAGAAGTGCCCGTTACCCAGTCGCAGGTCACCGCGTGGCTGAAGAAAGACGAAGACGACGCCTTCGTCACGATGAAGAACCGCGAGCTGGCCGCGTTCTTGAACGGTTTTATCAGCTTTAAGCGCGGCAAGCGTGAAGGCCCGCAGCCTGCGCCAGAATCGCAGCTGAACAACAACATGGTGTTTCAGAAGCTGCGCATTGCGCTGAACATGAAGGCCGACGATGTATTAGAAGTGTTTGAGCAGGTGGGGCTGCCGCTAAGCCATCATGAGCTCAGCGCGTTTTTCCGCAAGCCGAGCCATAAGAACTACCGTGAGTGTAAAGACCAAATGCTGCGCAATTTCCTGATGGGTGTTCAGCTTCAGCTGCGCCCGAACGATAAAGGCTAAGCGAGGCCCTCGCGCTTTACACACACGAAGATCGCATTGCCTGAGACGTTATCCCAGGGCGTGATGGTCTGGTAATCATGCTCAAACACGTGCACCTCGAAGGTAGGCTCCAGCAGGGCGATAAGCTCGCTAAAGCTGACCGCCACCATGGGGTGCTCGTCGTTCCACACCTGCGTTGCGCCTGCCTCTGTTTTTTCAATGCTTAGCCGTAACGACTGCCGCGCCCCTTGCCCGCTATAGTGCCAGCCCGAGCGAAAGCTAAACGTGGCGTCTGCCTGTTTAGTCGTGTGCTTAACGAACAGATCGTTATTAATGCGCTGCTTATCCACCCCGTTAAAGCAGAGCACGCCGCCCTCGCTTAAGGCGCGGTGGGCGCTGGCAATGCAGGCGCTTAGCTTCTCTAGACCATCGCTGTAGTGGATGGAGTAAAGAAAGCAGGTGATGAGATCCAGCGGTTCGTCCACCTCAAAGCTGCTCATATCCTGCAGTGAGAAGTGCGCCTCTGGGCAGCGTTGGGCGGCGATATCCAGCATCGGTTGGTTAATATCCAATCCGCTGCTGGTGTAGCCAGCATCCAGAAAATAACGCACGTGAGGGCCGGTGCCGCAGGCTAAGTCCAGATGGCGTTTGCCTGCGTTGCCAAAAATTTGGTGCAAGCGACGAATGGCGTTGCTTTGGGCCTGGTAGTCGATGTCGACGCACATCAAATCGTAGTAGCCAGAAAGGTCGGTGTAGAGTGCGTTGACGGACATAGTGGCCTAATGGTGGGGGGCTGAAATAAATTGGGTGGCGCATAGTAAACGAGCGGTTGGGGTTTGAGAAGCGAAGGCAGGGGAGCCACGTATGCAAATACGCGTTGAGACATTGGAAGAGCAAGACGTAATAACGCTGCTTGAAGAGCATATGGCCGATATGCACGCCACATCGCCACCTGAAAGTATTCATGCCCTTGATGTGGCGGCGCTCAAAGCGCCAGAGATTACCTTCTACTGCGCTCGGCGGGACGGCGTGCTGTTAGGTTGTGCGGCGTTGAAGGCGCTGGGCAACGGTCAAGCGGAGCTGAAATCCATGCGCACCACGAAAGCCTCACGCCAGCAGGGCGTCGCCGCTCAGCTATTAGCACATCTGTTGGAGGAAGCGCGCTCGCGGGGTTATCACACGGTGAGCTTAGAAACGGGGTCGATGGCCTTTTTCGAGCCTGCCCGGCGGTTATACGCCAAGTTCGGGTTTGAGTACTGCGGGCCGTTTGGTAGTTATCAACTAGATCCGAATAGCTGTTTTATGACGCGGCGGCTGACTGAGTGAATTTGCACTCTTTCACAGTTCGGCTAGCGCTTTAGGGCTAATGTCATTAAAGAAAGTCTGCGATGGTCCGATAACTACTTAAGTCGCACGTTTTTTATGATTGCCACACGAGGCTGCTATGCCAAAACCCCTTGCCCTATTTCTCTCCGCTATGCTTCTGGCGTTGGCCTCTCACGCGCAGGCATCCAACGAGGCGGCTGAAGCAGCCGCGCTGGCATGGTTAGAGGCGATTGATCAAGGTGAGTACGAACAGGCGTGGGAGAAGTCGTCGCCGCTGCTGAAAACACCGCTTTCCCCCACCATGCTGCAGCGGGTGGTGACGCTGGCCCGCAATGATTTAGGCAGCGTCGAGTCGCGGCGGCGTATCCGTATGTCGCAGTACACCTCGATGCCGGGTGCCCCCCGTAACGACTACAAAGAGTTCACTTTTCAAACTCAGTTCACGAACAACCAGCGCTTGGTTGAAGTAGTAACGCCACATCTGGAAGAGGGCACGTGGCGGGTGAGTGGATATTACGTGCAGTAACCCGCGTCGCTATATGCGCAGTGCATTCAGCACCATGGAAAAGGCCGTAGTGGGCTGGCGTCTGCTGGGATAATAAAGATAGTAACCGGCGAAGGGCTCACACCACTCTTCGAGTACGCGTTCTAAACGGCCTTCTTGAAGATGAGGGGAAAATTCGTCTTCAGGTAAGAAGGCAATACCTAACCCTTGCACGGCAGCATCCACGATGGCTGTAGATGTGTTTAGCACCAGCTGCCCCTCTACGCGCACGTTCAGCTCTTGCCCCTGGTGCTCGAATTCCCACACGTAAAGCCCTCCGCTAGAGGGGAAACGCTGATTAATACAGTTATGGTGGATGAGGTGGTGGGGGCTTTGGGGGCGTGAGTTGCGTTTAAAATAGGCCGGTGAGGCTACCGCTGCCATACGAAGCTCAGTGCTGATCGGTACGGCAATCATATCTTTATCTATGGTGTCGCCTAGGCGCACTCCCGCGTCAAAGCGGTCGGCTACTATGTCGCGAAACCCATAGTTCACGTCAAACTCCATGTGAATATCAGGGTACTGCCGCAACAGCGGTGTCAGTTTTGGAAGTAACACGTTTCTTAACACGTGATCTCCGCAAGTAATCCGTACTGTTCCCACGGGTTTATCACGAAACTCTGTGAGCAAGCTTAATTCAGCTTCGATGTCATCGAAATGCTGCCCCACGCTTGCCAGTAACCGTTCTCCCGCTTGCGTTGGTGTGACACTGCGGGTGGTACGGGCTAAAAGGCGAATATCGAGCTGATTTTCTAGGTTACGAATCGTTTGGCTAAGCGCGGATTGAGTGACGCCGAGACGCGTGGCAGCCCGGGTGAAGCTGCCTTCTCGTGCAACCATCACAAATGCTTGTAAGTCATTGAAGTTGCGCTTTGCCATTTTTATGCCCCGCTTATTGATTAGCTATTCTTATATCTTCAATAAGAATTGATTAGCTAGTCAACCCCTTATCGTCCTGTGAAAATCCAAACCTTAGCCAATGAAGTGGCTTTGTAGGCGTTTATGCGCAAAACCACACGCTGATGGAGGCGGATGTGCAACAGGACTTATTAGCCAGTGACGACGAACGCTTGCCAACCACCATCAGCAGGGTGAATGAGGGCAGCAGCCCTGCTTATTGGAGCGGTGTATTCGCGATGACGCTGTGCGTGTTCTCGCTTATCGCTTCAGAATTCATGCCTGTTAGCTTGCTCACACCTATTGCTGACAACTTGCGCATCAGTGAGGGATTAGCGGGGCAGGGTATTGCTATCTCAGGGGCGTTTGCTGTTTTCACCAGCCTATTTATTTCCGTGTTAGCGGGAAGCTTGAATCGCAAAACGTTGTTATTAGGTTTAACCGCCACGATGGGTGTATCGGGCGCCATTGTGGCGATGGCCCCTAACTACTTTACTTACATGGTGGGTCGCGCGCTGATTGGCGTGGTGGTGGGTGGCTTTTGGTCTATGTCCGCTGCCATTGCGATGCGATTAGTCCCTTTGCACCGGGTACCCCGCGCCTTAGCCATTTTTAATGGCGGTAATGCGTTAGCGATGGTGGTCGCTGCGCCACTGGGGGCGTATTTAGGGGCCTTGGTGGGTTGGCGCGGTGCTTTCTTCTGTTTGGTTCCTATCGCCATTATTACCTTTATTTGGCAATGGATAAGCTTGCCTTCTATGCCTGTGGAAAAGCGTGCTGGTGGGATGGGTAGCGCATTAAACGTCTTTAAGTTACTAAAAAAGCGTGTCGTGCTGATGGGCATGCTTGCTGTCGGCTGCTTTTTTATGGGGCAGTTTACGCTGTTTACGTATGTTCGGCCGTTTCTAGAAGTTGTTGCACAGGTGGGCATTTCGGCACTTCCTTTTGCTCTTTTGGTGATCGGGGTGGCTGGCGTTGTAGGTACTGTTTTTATTAATGCCATTCTCAAAAGAGGCTTTTATCAAACGCTGATGGGTATACCTGTGGTGATGTCGGTCATTGCGATATGCCTCATCCTCTTTGGAGACCAAGCAGCCGTTGCCATGGCTTTACTGGGCGCTTGGGGATTAGTGGCTACCGCCGCCCCCGTTGGCTGGTGGGCATGGGTACCTAAAACATTCCCAGAAAATGCGGAAGCGGGTGGTGGCTTGATGGTGGCTGTCATTCAGCTGTCGATTGCGCTTGGCTCCACGGCGGGTGGATTGCTGTTAGATGCTCGTGGTTTTCAAAGTGTCTTCTTGGGAAGTGCGGCACTGTTATTAATATCCGCGTTATTAGCGTGGCGTACTGCTCGTGAAACGGCTGCGAGCGTTTATTAGCCCGTTGGATAAGCAGGAGGTCGTTATGAGCGTATTTAAACGATGTGGATGGCTGCTTGTGCTGACGCTTTTCATCAGTGTGAGCCATGCGGAAGAACTTTCTTCTGAAAGTGTCGCTGAAAGGAACTCTGAGCGCGCTAGGGCCCACTCTGTAGATTTATCTCTAAATACATCGCTAAGTATAAATGAGCCCTATATGCGAATGAACATTAATGGCCGTCACTTTGATATCCAGCTAAACGATACCCCCACTGCCAGCGCTTTGATGGAACAGCTGCCGTTAACGCTGGCTATGTCTGATTTACACCGTAATGAAAAATATGCCCAGTTGCCAAAGCCTCTGCCAACGGATTCAGTTCGCCCGGGCGTGATTAATAACGGCGATGTAATGCTGTATGGCACCGATACGCTGGTCGTTTTCTATTCAACATTTAACTCCTCCTATTCTTACACCCCTCTGGGAAAAGTCGTGGATACCTCGGGCCTTACTGACGCTCTAGGAGAGGGGCGTGTGTCGATCACTTTTTCCATGCAACAGCAGCATCACTGACGTAGCTGCCACTCACGCTACGGTAGCTCCAAGTACTTCACTAAGAGGTTGTCACTATGAATGAGCATGAACCTGCAAGCGCCGCACGGATTGAAATCGACCGTCGTCAGTTCCTTCAGTATATGGGGGCTGGTGTGGCTGCACTGGGTATGGCATCCAGTCTTTATTCACCCTTTGTAGGAGCGCAAGATATGTCTAATGGGGCCAACAATTTCTACACCAGCGATCTGGTAACGATGCAGAAAGTGGCGTTTCCTAGCCTGTACCGTCTCAATGTGGCGGGTAATTTGTTCTTGCCTATCCATGCTGATGCCTCTTCCAGGCTGCCCGCCATTGTGGTGGGGCACCCAATGGGCGCAGTAAAAGAGCAAAGTGCTAACTTATACGCGACCAAGATGGCTGAGCAGGGCTTTGCAACACTCGCCATCGACCTTCCTTTTTGGGGTGAAAGTGAAGGGCAGGCACGCCAAATTGTGTCGCCGGATGTATACGCGGAAGCATTTAGCGCCGCCGTTGATTATCTCGGCACACACGCTGCTATTGATCGTGAGCGAATTGGAGCGATTGGGGTGTGTGGCAGCGGTAGTTTCGTGATTAGCGCAGCGAAGATTGACCCTCGTATGAAAGCCATTGCCACCGTGAGTATGTATGACATGGGGGCTGCTAACCGGCATGCTTTGAATCATTCACAAAGCCTCGCGCAGCGCAAAGAGCTGATTGCAGCGGCAGCGCAACAGCGTTGGGCTGAATTTGAAGGCAGTGCAACTGAGTATACTAGCGGAACCGTGCATGAACTCACTGCCGATACCCATCCCATTCAGCGTGAGTTTTATGATTTTTACCGCACTCCTCGCGGTGAGTACACTCCTGCCAGTAGTACCCCGCAGCTGACCACACACCCCACGCTGACCAGTAACGTTAAATTTATGAACTTCTATCCTTTTAACGATATTGAGACTATCTCACCCCGTCCTATGCTGTTCATTAGTGGTGATCAGGCACATTCACGAGAATTTAGTGAAGATGCTTATCAACGTGCCATGGCGCCGAAAGAGTTAGTATGGGTTGAAGGTGCGGGTCATGTTGACCTGTACGATAGGGTCGACTTGATTCCCTTTGATAAACTCACCTCCTTCTTTACTGAACACCTGTCGTAAAACTTTATTTTCATGGTTCATTAACGCCAATCACTAAGCACTTATCCTGGGATGATGCCAGGAGGGCGCTTTCTTTTTGCTCAGGAACGACATGACAATTAAACGATTATTGCTGATGGTATTAGCGGTGGGCGTATTACTGGTGGTAAGTGGCGTCGCGTATTTGCAGCATCCGGTCTTTGGTCAACAACCCGAGGGGGAGCGGCTTGCCACTATTCAGGCGTCGCCGAACTATCGTGATCGCGAATTCCATAACCTCATCGAAACACCCATGCTGACCACCGACCAGTCACGCTTTTCCATGATGTTGGAAAATATTCTGAACGGTTCAGAAAGCACCCATCCCAGCGCAGCTCTGCCTACTGAAAAAGTTGATCTAAAGACATTGGATAGCAGAGAAGACCAAGTGATTTGGCTGGGGCACTCTTCGTATTTTGTGCAGCTGGCAGGCCAACGTATCCTGATCGACCCCGTATTTAGCGCCAATGCC
Source organism: Vreelandella lionensis (assembly GCF_044543515.1). Lineage (NCBI taxonomy): Bacteria > Pseudomonadati > Pseudomonadota > Gammaproteobacteria > Oceanospirillales > Halomonadaceae > Vreelandella > Vreelandella lionensis. The sequence continues at coordinate 148,060 of NZ_JBITWC010000006.1, forward strand.
TCACCTGTACCAAGGACTAACGTAGCGTTTGAAGGCACTCATCTCTACACCGCTGAGGAGTTGCCGCCCATCGATATATTACTGATTACCCACGACCATTATGACCATCTTGATTACCCCAGCATGCTGGCGCTTGAACCCAACGTTCAGCAAGTGATCACTGGATTGGGCATCGGGGCACACCTTGAGCGGTGGGGGTATGACATGAGCCGGGTGATCGAAGCGGATTGGTACGAGCGTATCGAGATACTGCCGGAGCTAGATATCGTGGTGACTCCTGCGCGCCACTATTCAGGGCGGACGTTCAAACGCAATCAAACATTGTGGGTAGGCTTTGCGCTGTTATCGTCAGAGACTCGGCTATTCTTCAGTGGCGATACGGGCTATGGCCCGCACTTTTCAGCATTGGGGCAGGCTTACGGCCCTTTTGACTGGGTGACACTGGATGCTGGGCAGTATGACCCGCGGTGGGCAAATATCCATATGAACCCTGAACAGGCGGTACAGGCCGCCAATGACTTGCAAGCGCGGGCGATGACGCCTAAACACGTTGGGCGATTTTCGCTCTCTCCGCATGCTTGGGATGACCCCTTTGTGCGCCTGGCGGATGCCAGCCAAGGGCAGGAGTATGCACTTTGGACACCTACCATTGGCCAGCCTATGTACCTTGATCAGCGCGAACAGTCATTTTCTCGTTGGTGGGAAGAAGTACGCTAACACCGCATAGCGCCTTGTTTTGGGGAGGTGATTTGCGGTGCCGTGGTATTAAACAACAATTAAACAACAAGCCCCGCCAGCGCCTGCATCCCCAGCACTAACAGCAGCACCACGCTACCTAGTGCCAGGCTGGTTTTTAGCGCATGACGTTTCCACATGATTTCCACTCGGTGACCAAAGCGGTGAACCAGCCAGGCAAGGCCGAAGTAGCGCAGCCCACGGGCAATCAATGCGGCCAATACGAAAAGCAGAATAGGGTAGCCGGAAAGCCCGGCAGTAATCATCGCCACCTGAAACGGAATCGGCAAAATACCAATCGCTAAAATGGCGGCGAAGCCGTATTGGTCAAAGAAGCCTTGGAAAGCTTGGTAGCTCTGTTCCATCCCCATAAATTCGATAAACCAAGTACCCACAGATTGGTACAACACCATGCCCACGCCATAGCCGACGATGGATGCCACTAAGCAGCCCAGCGTGGTGGCGGTGGCAATCGCCCAGATCCGCTGCCGGTTCACCGCCATGAGCGGAATCAATACCAGCTCAATGGGAATCGGGAGAATAATGGTTTCTAAAAAAGAGAGGATGGCGAGCAGCCACAGCATGTTTTTTGAGCCGTTAATACGCTCAAACCACTGTTTGGTTCGCTTTGATGTAAAGGCCATGAGTCGAGACCGCTATACGGAAGGGTTAATGCGCCGGTAGGCAGCAGTGAGAAGGCTATAAATACCAAACGCGAATAACCCGATGGCCACAAACGCCAGCAGCCACTGTCCGAACGCTTGGTTTCTCAAGGCGTTCAAAGCTTCTGCTGTGCCGCCTGCTTGGCTAGGGTTGTATTGGTACGCGGCTATGATAAATAAGCTGCCCACAATCACAAAGACTAAGCCACGCACCGCCAAGCCAAAGCGACATACGGGGTAAGCCCAACGCTGTACGTGGGCGGGCATGGAGAAGTGGCGGTCGAATTTTGCCTTCCAGCCTTTAATGGCATGGGCGATGCCCGCGCCAATCAATGCCGCACCCACTGCCGCCACCATCCAGCGCCCTAGGGGCTGCTGCATCAGCCAACTGGCGGCACTTTCAGAGCCACCGCCCGAGCCACTGGAACTGCCCAAACGAACAATTAACTTGGCGGCAAAAAAAGCCAGCAGCGTGTGAGTGACGGCACTGACCAGCAAACCCCCACGAATTGCTAACCCTTTTAGGCCGCTGCCGTGGTGGTCGGTGTCTTGAAGCGCTTGCAGCGTGCGCCACATGGCATAGCCCACTAATCCAAGGGCAATAATGCCGAGCATTATTTTGCCGAAGGGGGCAGTTAATACGCTTTCCAGCGCCCCTCGGCTGCCTTCGGTTTGGCCGCCTTGGCCAAAGGCTGCCAGCGCGGCTAGGCCGCCTACCAGTAAATAAACCACGCCCCGCGAGGCGTAGCCTAAACGTGCGAGTAGTTTCACCGCGTCCCGGTGATTGGGGGTATGACTGGCCATGGTGTCCTCCTGACGTAAATGGCAGTGCCGATCCTTTCGGCGGCCCATACTGTGCGTGTGACGGGGTATTGTCCAGCGTAGACTATGTAGCGTGCTTGGTCGTGAGCGGGCGCTGTTTTGGTATAGAACGCCGTTTAATAGTGCCATTTTGGTGCTGGTTGGCTGTTAATTATGCTTCTTTCACATTTTATGGATCTTCTTAGATGAGTGATCACCATATCGTTTTCATTCCAGCAGCCCCCCACTACCTGCCCACTGAGCAGCAGGTATCCAGTGCGAAAGCGGCGTTATGGCAGTGGATACCGGAGGCAGAGGCGATTGAAGCGGCGGTAACTGAGTACGTGCAGTTTCATGACTGCGGCAGTAATTTTGAGTACGTGCGCTGCCACGTGTGTGGGCAGGAGCTGACGATTCCTCAATGGCATCTTCTGATGGAGCAGGATTACGACCTGGAACGTGGCTTTGGGCTAACGCCACAAACGCTGCCGTGCTGTGGAAATGTCGCTAGCGTGAACCAGCTCGACTACTCCTTTATGCAAGGCTTCTCGCGTTTTTCGCTCACGGCGATTAACCCAAGAACGGGAGCGGTGAGCGCCCAGCAAACGGAGCTGTTACAGCGGCAGTTGGATCATCCACTGTTGGTGATTTATTGCCATGTGTAGGGTGTGAGAACAGTGCGCAAGACGGCGCGAAAGAAGGCTCGAAAGAACAGTGCGCAAGATTCGGGTGGGGTTTGGCGCTTTAGCTGAGTAAGCTTGAATGATCATGCACGCGATCCCGTCACTTTCCCCGTGAGATAGAAGCAATGAACGACTATGCCCGCATCGAAAAATCCATGGCCTTTATGGTGGCGAATGCAGCCCAACAGCCCAGTTTGGACACGATCGCGGCGCAGGTGCATTTGAGCGCGTTCCATTTTCAGCGGCTGTTTTGCCGCTACGCAGGCGTTAGCCCGAAGCGCTTTTTACAGGCGCTAACGCTGGAGCGGGGTAAACAGCTGATTGCCTCGGCGCAAAGCCTGGCCGATACCGCCCAGGCGCTGGGGCTAAGCGGTGGCTCGCGGCTTTACGATCATTTTGTGACACTGGAGGCGGTCACGCCTGGAGAGTTCAAGCGCCAAGGGGAGGGCGTGGAGATTGCTTACGGCATTCACCTCACGCCGTTTGGCGAGGTGCTGGTGGCCACCACGCCTAGGGGCATTTGCCGGATGGGCTTTCTTGCCGCTACACCCGAGGCGGATATTCTTGCCCTGCTGGCCGCCGAGTGGCCGCGCAGCACGTTGCACCACCAGCCAGAGGCCACCCGTTATGCGGTTGAAGCACTGTTCGAGCCAAAGAATAATGCTGTACCTGGGGCACTCTCGTTGCACGTGCGTGGCACTAATTTTCAGCTGAACGTGTGGCGCGCGCTGCTGCTGATTCCTGATGGCCAGCTGGCTAGCTACTCGCATATTGCCCAGCTACTTGGGGCACCGAAATCGTCGCGGGCGGTGGGGAACGCGGTAGGGGCGAACCCGGTGGCGCTGTGGATTCCTTGCCATCGGGTGATTCAGCAAAGCGGCGCGCTAGGCGGCTACCGCTGGGGGCTAGATGTGAAACGCAAAGTGCAGGCCTGGGAAGCTGCCCAGTACGCTGAACAGTTGGAAAGCGCCCACGGCTAGTGCCCAAACACCGACCAGCCGGTGCGCTGCACGAACATCTCCAGCGCCCGTGCGCCGAGCAGGCTGTTGCCGTAGTGATCCAATCCTGGCGACCATACCGCCAGCGAACCGCGCCCCGGCGCGATGGCTAAAATGCCGCCGCCCACGCCGCTTTTGCCCGGCAGGCCCACGCGGAAGGCGAACTCTCCCGAGGCGTCGTAGTGGCCGCATAGCATCATCAGCGAGTTGATCCTCCGCGCCCGCTGGGGCGATACCACCCGCAGGTTGCTGGGGCGGTTGACTCCATCGGAGGCCAGAAACAGCCCGGCGTGGGCCAACTGTTCGCTGCTCATGGCGATGGCGCACTGGTGAAAGTAGGTGCCGAGCACTTTATCGACATCGTGGCGCAGCCGCCCAAAGGCTTTCATAAAGTGGGCTAGCGAAGCGTTGCGATCTTTGTGCTCCATTTCCGACGCGGCGACTTGATGATCAAAACAGATGCTGCTGTCGTCTGCGATGTAGCGCACAAAGCTCAAAATTTCCGCCAGGGTCTCTTTGGGTTCGTGGCCCATCATAATGGCATCCACCACCGCAATGGCCCCGGCATTGATGAACGGGTTACGCGGTTTGCCGCCCTCATGCTCTAGCTGAACGATGGAGTTGAACGGGTCGCCGGAAGGCTCGCGGCCTACTTTTGACCACAGCCCATCGCCCCATTTGCCCAGCGCAATAGTCAAAGTAAATACCTTGGAAATACTCTGAATCGAGAAGGGCGTGGTCGCGCAGCCCGCCGAAAAGCGCTCGCCCTCTACCGTGGCTAGGCTAATGGCAAACTGGCTGGGGTCTACATGGGCAAGCTGGGGAATATAGTCGGCCACTTTGCCGCGCTCGGTCTCTTGCGCAAGCTCGGCGACTATCTCGTTCAGTATCTCTTGCATATCGGGCGTAGTCGGTTGGTGGCGGGAGCCGCTACCCTAGCGGAATTTGCCGGGCCTGTCTGCCGTGGAGAAACCCACCTTCATTAACCCTTAGCTTGATTTAAGTGCTGGTTGACGCGGGTTGAGGGCTATTCCCTTGCGTATGGGGCGGCGAATTCTAGACTGAAGCGTTAGCCGTGCATTTCAAGGAGCAGGAATGGATAGGAGATCCAACCCAGCGCCGTTACCGACGGCCACGCTGAGCGAAACTATTGCCATTGTTTGCCGTGTGATAGCGCCTAATGTGGCGAAAGGGGTGATACGCCGCCGCCCGAAAATCGTGGGGGTAGTGGAGCGCTTCGCCCTGGATGCCCAAGGTGTGCAGCAGCTTCAAGCGTTAAGCCAAAAGTATGGCCGTGGGCCGCTGATGCTGAAAGTGCCTGGCAAGCCGATGGCGGTGGTGCTGGACCCCGCCGATGCCAACGACGTGTTGGAGCACACCCCCGAGCCGTTTGCGACCGATGAGCGGTTAAAGCGCAGCGCCCTGGGCCACTTTGAACCGGAAATGGCGCTGGTTTCCAGCGGCAAGGCCCGAGAAAAACGCCGCGCCTTGAATGAGCGGGTTCTACAGAGTAGCTGCCCCCGCCATACTTTCGCTGAGGCGTTTACCAGGATTGTGGAGGAGGAGGCCGAACAGCTAGTAGCGCGGGTAGGAACGCGCTTTGATGAGCTGGATTGGGCAACCTTTCACGTTACCTGGGAGCGTATTGTGCGGCGCATCGTGCTGGGGGATATCGCCCGCTACGACCGCACGCTCACCAAAGAGCTTGCTACCCTACGTAAAGCCGCCAACTGGGGTTTTATGCACCCTAAACGCAAGCGGTTGCAGCAGCGTTTTGAACGGCACCTGGCGTTTTACTACCAGCGGGCGGAACCGAACAGCCTGATGGCGATGCTCTCGGCGCAAGGCGCGGAAAGCGAGCAAGCGCCGCTGCAGCAGGTGCCCCAGTGGTTGTTCGCATTTGAACCCGCAGGCATGGCGGCGTTTCGTGCGTTAGCGTTACTGTGCGCGCACCCCGAGTTCGCGGCACAGGCGATGGCAGAGGCCGATGGCACGTCGCCGCCCGCCGTAGATCGGTTAACAGCCAGCGTTTTAGAGTCCCTGCGTTTATGGCCCACCACCCCGCTGATTTTAAGGCAGTCGACTAGGCTTACCCAGTGGAAGCAGGGCACCCTGCCAGCCCATACATCGCTGTTGATTCATACGCCCTATTTTCATCGTGATGAGCGCTACTTACACGCCGCTCACCAGTTTATGCCAGAGATGTGGCTAACCCCCGACGGACCAGGTCAGTGGCCGCTGGTGCCGTTTAGCGGCGGGCCAGGGGTCTGCCCCGGCAGGCATATCGTCCTGCTCGTCACCAGCCGATTGCTCGCCGCACTTCAACGGCGTGCCCGCTGGACGCTGCAGCCACCGGAGAAACTCAACGGCCAAGTTCCCATGCCGAGCTTGCTTAGTCCGTTCCACTTACGGTTTCGGCGGGAGCACCTCCAGCCAAACAGTGCCACCACGGCTTAGAAGGAGACAACGCGATGCCAAAAGCGCAAGCTTCCAACGGCTTAAACTTCGATGTGCTGGTGAATATTCTGCCCTCCGCAGAGGATATCCCGCCGCTGCAATCCTACACCGCGCGGGATGGCAGCACCTTGGGTTACCGCTACTACCCAAGTGCCGACGTTGCCGGGCGGGCCACACCGCCCACGCTGTTAGTGCTGTTGCACGGCTCATCGGCCAGCAGCCACTATTTGGCCCCGATGGCGGAATATCTGGCGGAGTTTGCCGGTTTCGATGTAATTACCCCCGATTTACGCGGCCATGGGCCAAACCCTGCGCAGCGTGGCGATGTGGATTATATCGGCCAGCTGGAAGATGACTTGGCCGACCTGATTGAGCACGCTAAACAAGAGCACGCCCCACACGATAGGGTGGCTATTGGCGGGCACTCCTCCGGCGGTGGGCTGGCGCTGCGTGTTGCGGCGGGTAGTCAGGCGGGCAAGCTTGCTGGTGTGGTGCTGTTGGCACCGTTTCTAGCCTATAATGCCGCCACGGTGCGTAAACAGGCGGGATGGGCCACGCCGAACCTTTGGCGCATCGTGCCGCTGGCGCTGCTCAATCAGATGAACGTCACCCGATTTAATCACTGGCCAGTACTGCGGTTTAACCTGCCGCTGGCGTACCGCACCGGCTCGGACACCCTGAGCTACACCTATCGAATGATGGAGAGCTTTGGCACCGCACATTACAAAGCCGATCTTGCCAACATCCGCGCGCCGATTCTGGTGCTGGTGGGGGATAGGGATGAGGCGTTTTATGCCAAGCAGTTTGAGCCCACCATACATCCCCACGCGCCCCAGGCGGAGTTTGAATTTATTGCCGGTGTGTCACATTTGGATATTGTAATGAATACTACCGTGGCCCAGCGTATCGCCCTCTGGGCAGAAACCCTCGGGCTGTAACCGCCTGCGGCGCGACTGGGTTGCGCCGCGCTTGAACGCCCGCTAAGGTTCGCTCTTTTAGCCAGGGCGGCCACGCATGACCACACTGATGATTCAAGGCACCACCTCAGATGCGGGCAAAAGTACCGTGGTGGCGGGGCTTTGCCGTGTTCTCAAGCGCCGGGGTGTTTCGGTGGCCCCGTTCAAACCGCAAAACATGGCGCTGAACAGCGCGGTGACCAGCGATGGCGGCGAGATTGGCCGCTCCACCGCGCTACAGGCCCAAGCGGCGGGCGTCATTCCCCATAGCGATATGAACCCGGTACTGCTAAAGCCAGAAACCGACCGGGGTGCCCAGGTGATTCTGCGCGGCAAGGTGTATGGCCATATGGACGCGCTGGACTACCACGCCTTCAAACGCACCGCCCAAGAGAGCGTGATGGCAGCGTGGCAAGCCCTAGAGCAGCGCTATGATGTGATTATTGCCGAAGGGGCAGGCAGCCCGGCGGAAATCAACCTGCGCAAAGGCGATATTGCCAATATGGGCTTTGCCGAAGCCGCTGACTGCCCGGTGCTGCTGGTGGGCGATATTGACCGTGGCGGCGTGTTTGCTCAGCTGGTCGGCACGCTTGCGCTGCTGAGTGACAGCGAACAGGCCCGCACCAAAGGCTTTATCATCAACCGTTTTCGGGGCGATATTGCGCTGTTAGAGCCAGGGCTAGAGTGGTTGGAAGCGCACACCCAAAAGCCGGTGCTGGGCACTCTGCCGTATCTACAAGGGCTGCTGCTGGATGCCGAAGATAGCATCGGCACCGTGCAGGCGGAGAAAGAGAGCCAAACGCTCAAGGTCATCGTGCCCGCACTGCCGCGCATCAGTAACCACACCGATTTCGATCCGCTGCGCCTGCACCCGCAGGTATCGCTTAGTTTTATCGGCCCCGATCAGCCTATTCCTCCCGCTGATGTGATCGTACTTCCCGGCAGTAAAAGCACCGCGAGCGACTTAGCCTGGTTAAAGCGCCAGGGCTGGGACGCGGCGATTACCCGCCACCTGCGCTACGGCGGCAAAGTGCTGGGCATTTGCGGCGGTTTTCAAATGCTGGGGGAGTGGGTGGATGACCCCGACGGGCTGGAAGGTGCTCCTGGAAAGATGGCCGGGTTGGGGCTATTACCGCTGACGACTCGCATGGTAGCGGGCAAACAGCTTCGCAACGTGAGCGGCGTGTTGGTGGGGGAAGAGGCAAAGGTAGAGGGGTACGAGATTCATAACGGTGTTAGCGAAGGCCCCGCCCTGAGCAGGCCACTCTTCGATGTAGGCACCCACTTGGATGGGGCCATCAGCGAGGATGGTCAAGTGATGGGCACTTACCTACACGGCTTATTCGATCACCCAGAAGCCTGCCAAGCGCTCCTCACCAAGCTTGGCCTAGCCAAAGCAGGCAGCGTCGATTACAACGCCCACCGCGAACAAGCCTTGGAGCGCTTGGCCGATACGCTAGAAGCGCACCTGGATATCGACGCGATCCTGGCGCTAATTGCGTCTTCAAGCGCTGCTAAACAGTCTCTTTGCCCCAGTGCTCTAACAAAAGATCGATAAACAGCTGCGCCGTGCTGGATAAGCTATGCGAGTTGCTGCGTACCAAGCCAATCGAGCGCTGAATGCGTGGCTCGGGTAAATCGCGAGAGCAGAGCGTGTCGTGGTCCGGTCCGGGCATGGTCATGCGCGGCAAAATAGCCACGCCAAGGCCTGACTCCACCAGTCCCAACGAGGTAGAGAGGTGCTGTACCTCGTAAAAGCTGTTGAGGTGGATACCCTCGGCTGATAGAGCGTTATCCAGCAGCGTGCGGTTGCCACTATCGCGGCTCACGGTGATGAGCCGCACATCCTCTAAATCGCTCCACTCAATCTGCTTTTTACTAGCAAGCGGGTGGTCTGAGCGTAGTGCCAGTACAAACGGATCTCGCAGCAGCGGCGTAAAGCGCACCTCCGAGCTTTGCGCGCTGATCATGTTGATGCCGAAATCCGCCTCGCCATTAATGACTTTTTCCAGCCCCTCATTAGCGCTGACATCCAAAATCCGGATGCGAATGCCCGGCCACGCCTCGCTAAATACGCGAATGACACTAGGCAAAAAGTAGAAGGCCGCCGTGGGCAGGCAGGCAATCGTCACCGTGCCTTTTTGGTGGGTGACGAGCTCGCGAATGCCTAAGATGGAGGACTCGTACTCCTCTAGCATGCGTCTGGCTCGGGGCAGAAAATCGGCTCCAATCGGCGTTAGTCGAGTACGCCTTGTGGTTCGCTCAAGTAGTTCAACTTCAAGGAGTTCTTCGAGTTTTTGAATACGCCGAGTGAGCGCTGGCTGCGACAAATGCAGGCGCTGCGCCGCCTCATGAAAGGTGCCCAATTCAGCGACCAAAATGAAGGCCTGGAGGTCAAGAAATTCGAGTCTATGCAGCATAGGATTGTTGCGCTAAAAAGTTGGATTCATAACCAAAACACATTAATGCACAAATCGGATTTATAGCAATCTATATTTGCATTTGAGACATTAAACATTGGCTGACATTCTCCGTTCATACCAGTCATCGCGAACTATGGCGGAGCGATATGAACAGCATTCCTTGTGTCATTATGCGGGGCGGCACCTCTCGAGGCCCCTTTATTCGCATGAAAGACCTGCCCAGTGATCAGGCTCAGCAGGCTGATATTCTGCTGAGCCTGATGGGCTCTGGGCATGCGCTTCAGATCGATGGTATTGGAGGGGGCGACCCGCTCACTAGCAAAGTGGCCATTGTGGAGCGCTCGTCACACCCGGATGCCGACGTTGACTACCTGTTTGCTCAGGTGGACGTAGTGAATAAGCGCGTCGACTTTAACCCGAACTGCGGCAACATGCTCTCTGCCGTTGGGCCCTACGCTATCGAAACAGGGTTGGTGGAACCGCAAGACGGTACGACCGTGGTGAAGGTGCATAACCTGAACACCCAGCGGCTGATTGAGTGTCATGTACCCACGCCGGGTAAGCAGGTGCAGTACGAAGGCAGCGTCACCATTAGCGGCGTTCCTGGCAGTGCGGCGGGTATTCAGCTTAGCTTTTTAGACATCATGGGCAGTAAAACGGGCCAGCTGTTACCCACGGGAAACGCCTGCGATGACATAGAAGGTGTCGAGGTGAGCTGTATTGATGCCGCCACCCCCATTATGCTGCTGCGCGCGGAGTCGGTGGGGCTAACTGGCCATGAAGCGCCTGCGGAGTTGGATAATAACGCGCCCTTGTTAACCCGCTTAGAAACCCTGCGCCGTGAAGCAGGGCGGCGGATGGGAATGGGCGATGTGAGCCAGAGCGTGCTGCCCAAGGTGGTACTGATTTCAGAGGCTGAAGCGGCATCACACACCCTGAATGTGCGCTATTTTGTGCCCCATCGCTGCCATAAAGCGATTGCCGTGACAGGGGCGATGGCCGTAGCGGCAGCGATTAACGTGCCCGGCTCGGTGGCCAATCACATGGCCATAATCACTCAGAAGCTTTCTGCCGGGCAGCTGTTATCACAGATTACACTAGAGCATCCTTCTGGTTCTATTGAGCTAACGGCGGAATATCGCCAGCAGAATGCCTTTGACCTAGCGCGCGTGTCGCTCATTCGAACGGCTCGCAAAATTATGAGCGGGCAAATTTTTTACACGAGCCCGCCAAAGGAAGTGGGGCATCACGCCATCGAAACCGTTGATTGAATAACGCTACCAAAATAACTAACCGACAATAATCAATAACAGGAGTATCGCCATGACCACCCTGAAGAACACTCCGTTTAAAACGTTCAAGAAAGCGCTACTGGTCGTTGCTTGTTCCACGCTAGGCGCTATCAGTGTGAATGCTCACGCTGACGATGTGAACGTGCCTGACACCATCCGCTGGACCATTCCCTTTGGTGTGGGCGGTGGAACCGACGTATGGGCGCGCTTCTTCACCACCTGGATGAGTGACCATATTGAAGGCAACCCGACGCTGGTGATTGATAACGTACCCGGCGGCGGCTCTATCAATGGCAGCAATTTGTTTGCTATGCGAGCGGACTCGGATGGCAGCCAGTGGATAGGCACCTCTGCCTCCACTCAATACCCTGCCATGCTGCAAGACCGCCGTGTGCGTTATAGCTACGATGATTGGACGCCGATTCTAGCCACGCCCACCGGCGGCGTGGTTTATGCCCAGCCTGGCCTAGGCGATAGCGCAGAGGAGGTGTTGAACGCAGTAACTAACCAGCGCGTTAAGTTTGCCGTGCAGAGCCATACCGGGCTAGAGCTACCGGTACTGATTGCGCTTGATTTGCTGGGGGCCGATGTGCAGGCCGTGTCGGGCATGCGTAGCCGTGGAGAAGGGCGGTTAGCCTTTGAGCGTGGCGAGGCTGATATCGACTTCCAAACCACTTCTGCCTATTTCAGCAGCGTAGAACCATTGGTTGAGAGCGGACGAGCGGTGCCGCTGTTTTCGCTAGGCGTGCTGAACGACAGCGGCGAGATCGTGCGCGATCCTGCTTTCCCTGATTTGCCGACCTTCAACGAAGTGTATGAAAGCCTGCATGGTGAAGCGCCCAGCGGCCCAGGTGCCGAGGCGTATCGTAAGTTCTTTGCTTCCGGGTTTACGCTGCAAAAATTGATTTTACTGCCAAATGATGCGCCAGAAGCGCTGATTCAGGAGTATCGCGACGCGGCGCGCCGTTTTGTGGATACGGAAGCGTTCAAAGAAGCCGCCATGGCCCAGCTTGGCCCCTACACGCCGGTGGTTGGTGAGGTCGTCGAGCAGCATCTGCAGGATGCCATGTCGCTGGATGATGCCACGCGGCAGTGGCTGGTGGAGTGGCTGCTAGAGCAGCACGGCGCCCGTATTTAACACGCCAGTTAACACTAAAAAGGCACGGCTGAGGCAGTGCCTTTGGGCTCCCTTACATTAAACAACATAAGAGCCAAGACAATGACAGATGTCTTATTTTCCAGTTTGGGGCAGTTGTTTACTGTTCCCCATATGCTGTACATGGTGATTGGTGTCCTCATCGGTCTAATTGTGGGCATCATTCCTGGGCTTGGTGGCATTGCGGGTATGTCACTGCTGTTGCCCTTTCTCTATGGCATGGAGCCGTCTGTGGCACTGGGCATGCTGATGGGCTTAGTGGCGGTGATCCCCACGGGCGATACGTTTGCCTCGGTACTGCTTGGCATCCCGGGCTCTAGCGCTTCCCAGGCCACCGTTGTGGACGGCTTTGCGCTGGCGAAAAAAGGGCAGGCGGCACGAGCGCTGTCTAGCGCGTTTTTGTCGTCAATGATCGGTGGGCTTATCGGTGCGCTGGTGCTGACGGCCTTTATCCTGATTGCCCGGCCGGTCGTGCTTTCGTTCTCTTCCTCAGAGCTGTTTATGTTGACGCTGCTGGGGCTCTCCATGGTGGCGGTGCTGTCTGGTAAAGATGTCTTTAAAGGCATTGCTGCCTGCGGTGTTGGCTTACTGGTGGGTACCATTGGTATGGCACCCGCCACCGGGGAGTTCCGGCTGCCGTTTGAAATTGACTACCTCTACGATGGATTGCCGTTAGTGGTGGTGGGGTTAGGTATTTTTGCACTGCCTGAAATCATTGATTTATTAGTGAAACGCGGCGCGATTGCCGAGCAGCCCTGCCAATTGGGCAAAGGCTGGAAAGAGGGCGTTAAGGATGTGGCCAAGCGGCCTGGACTGGTAGCTCGCTGCGCGGGGATTGGCAGCTTGATGGGCACGGTTCCTGGCTTGGCGGGCTCCGTGGTGGATTGGCTCACCTACGGCCATGCGGTGCAGAGCGCTAAGGATAAATCACAATTCGGTAAAGGCGATATTCGCGGTGTGATTGCGCCGGAGTCGGCTAACAACGCCTGTGCCTGCGGCGCGATGGTGCCCACGCTACTGTTTGGTATTCCTGGGTCTGGTACGGCGGCGGTGTTTTTAGGTGGTTTGCTACTGCTGGGCCTTCAGCCTGGGGTGAGTATGCTGGAGACGAACCTTGACCTGACGTACACCATTATTTGGTCGTTAGCTTTGGCGAATATCTTAGGCGCTGCGCTCTGTTTAGGTTTAGCGCGCCCGGTGGCTAGCTTAACGCGAGTGCCGTTCGTGATTTTAGCGCCGCTGATTACCATCTTGATTCTCTTTGCGGCCTACCAAGCAACGCGCTCGCTGGGGGATCTCTTTGCACTCGGTATCATTGGCGCGATTGGTGTGCTGTTCAAGCAGGCGAATTGGTCTCGTCCTGCCTTCTTGATTGGTTTTGTGCTCGCGCCCGGTGCCGAAGCGTACTTCTATCAAGCTGCCCAGTTTCAGGGGGCTGAGGCCTTTATGCGGCCTGGCGTGCTGATCATTGGTGCTCTGATTGCGGCATCACTGCTACTCCCGCCTCTACGCAGCTACTTGAAAAAGCGCCGTCAAGCAAATGAACCCATGACCCATGAGCTTCAGGAGGAAGTGGCTCCGCTGGCACTGGGCGTGATCGATGTCGCGTTGCTGGGTAGCCTGTTAGCAGTGGCGGGGTACATGTGGTGGGCATTTGCGGACCTTTCCATGCTGGGGGGCATCATGCCTAGGCTGGCGATTGCCATTATTGTCGCGGCGTGCGTGATGGAAATTATCAGAACGGTCATCAAGCCGATGAAGTGGCAAACGCAGACATTGAGTCAGCAGTTGATTTGGGTCGCCGGTTTCTTCGCATTAATAGGCAGTGTGATGGTGCTGGGCTTCCTATTTGCCGCTGCGGTATTTTGCCTAGGGTTCTTACTGGTGGTGGCACAGATGAAACCAGTAGCTGCCGTGGGGCTGGCGGCGGGCGTCACGCTATTTCTGATGGGGATGGCCAACCTGCTAACGCTGACCTATCCGACAGGAATGTTGGCGGGGCTGTAAAACGGCGCGAGCTAAAGACGAACACACAAAAAGCCACTTAAGTGGCTCAGACTGCTGACGAACCCACCTATTTTGGTGGGTTCGTTGCGTTTAGAGCAGGCGTACACTCGCGGCCTGACTCACCACCCTCATCGCACGGCTTCTGCCCATCGTCGGGTATAACGCCCTCTGAAGAGCCCT
>NZ_JBITWC010000007.1:0-159594 GCF_044543515.1 Vreelandella lionensis
TTTGAATTCTTCAGTGTAACGGGGACGGCTCATGGATCCTCCTAGATACCTTTAGTATAAGGCCTGGAGGTGTCTATGAAACCTGGGGCGATTCAAATGGCGTTCATCTGCACAACACCAACGTCGGCAATTTCATGCAGTGAGTTAGAGCCGTTCTTGTTAATGACAATACTCAGTGCAGAAAGCAGGAGCATAAACAAAACCAAAGTTGCCATAACGATGGTTAACGTTTTTTTGATTGACAGGTTGTGAATGATTTTTCCCATTGTAGTCCCTTTGCTATGTGCAGGTTGGCCTTAGAGGTATTGGAGTAAGTGATTATGCTTCTTATTTGATTTTTATTTGCTAAAGTGGTGTTCCCATTGAAGAAAGATTGTAACCACTTACTAAGACTGAGTAACTACAGCATTGTAAACTAATGTTAAATGGGAGGCAGAAAAATGATTTATGTCAATTTCTTAGGGAGGTGCGTTGTTCAACTATTTCAGCTGCTTTTTTTGTGTATGAGCAATGGGGATTTTAAAAATTGTTAAAAACTGTCAAGTATGTAGTAACTACTTAGTAAGTAGTTACGGGAAAAATTGCAGAAGACCTCAGGGTATTTCGGTATTTTGCATGACTTTAATACCTTTTTTTGAATATTTTTAGACCAATTTTTTATGTATTGGGTTTTGTCCCACACCCCCGCTCGCTGCAGGTGGGTTGGTGGTCGTAGAGGGTTTGAATAATCTGGCAGTCGGCGGTTTTACCGCCCCGGCACTGATGAACCACTTGGCGCAGCTCGTCGGCTAGCGCCTGAAGCTTGGCAATACGCTCTTCTAGGTGCTCTAAATGGCGGCTGGCGATCTCATCGGCGGCGCTGCAGTCGGTATCTGGGTGGTCGGAAAGCTCGAGCAATTCCTGAATATTGTGTAGGTCTAGCCCTAGGCTGCGGCCATGGCGAATAAACCCAATGCGTTCCAGCGCGGCCTGACTATACAGCCGGTAGCCTTGCTCCCCACGTTTGGGTGGTGGCAATAGGCCCAGCTTTTCATAGTGGCGAATACTCTCTGGTGAGCAGCCTGTGCGGGCAGCAACATCTCCAATGCGGTAATACGTAGTCATCGGCTTGACCCTGTAACGATTACAGGGTTTAGGCTAGTCCTCATTCCCACCGTGAACAAGTAGGTGATGAGATGACGCTGATAACCGAGCTGCTACAAATTGCCTTAACGGCGGCCCCGTGGCTGCTGTTGGGGCTAGTGATTGCCGGGCTGATTAAGGCGTGGTTGCCAGAGCGCCTACTGCAGCGCTGGATGGGCGGACGCGGCCTGGGCAGTATTGTACGGGCGGCAGTGATTGGGATGCCGCTGCCGCTGTGCTCCTGCGGGGCGATTCCTACCGCGATTGCGCTGCATCGGGGCGGTGCGGGGCGCGGGCCGACTACCTCGTTCTTAATCAGCACCCCAGGCGTGGGTGTGGACTCGATTCTGCTCACCAGCGTGCTGCTTGGGCCGCTGATGGCGGTGGTACGTGTTGGCGGCGCCTTGGTAACGGCCATTGTGACTGGCTTACTAGTGGGCTTTACCCGCGAAGCAGAGGCCGTTGCGCCTGCAGCCACTGCTGGCTGCTGCTCGTCGCATGGCTGCCACGATCACCACGCCGACACCGGCGAACCTAGCGGCCTCAGTGCGGGGCTGCGTTATGCGTTTAGCGATCTGTTGGATGATATCAGCGCGTGGATGTTTGCCGGGCTGCTGCTTGCCGGTGTGCTGGTCACTCTGGTACCGCCGGATATGCTGGCACAGTTTTCGGGCGGTATTTTGGCTCTGATACTGATGGCAGTGGTGGGTATTCCGCTTTATATCTGTGCGGCGGCAGCTACACCAGTGGCGGCCGGGCTACTGTTAGCGGGTATCTCGCCTGGGATGGCGCTAGTGTTTTTGCTGGCGGGGCCGATTACCAGCCTAGCAACGCTGGCCATTCTGCGCCGCGAGCTGGGTAACCCAGCATTGGCGGTTTACTTGGCTAGCGTGCTGGTAGTGACCGTACTGGTAGGTTGGCTGTTTGATGTGGCCGTTGGCATAGCCGGCTGGAACCCGGTGGAGCAGGCCAGCCAAGTGCAAGAGCTGCTGCCCCACTGGTTAGAGTGGTTGGCTTTGGCGATGTTGGCTCTGGTGGCTATCCGGCCGGTGCGTCGCCGTTTACTAGGCTTTTAACCGATAATGAGCTTTTAACCGAGGCTTAGCGGGTGTCTTTGTAAATACGCCCGCCTTTCATAATCATGCGCAGGTTTTGCTCTGGGTCGTGCAGAAAATCCAGATTGCGGCTGGGGTCGCCGTCTACCAGCAGCAGGTCGGCCCAGGCACCGGGTTCGATCTTGCCTAGCGTGCCGGGGTAGGGGTTGCGCGGGCCAGAAAGCGCCAGCAGCTCGCCATTGCGGCTGGTGGCCATGGCCAGCACCGTGAGCGGGTCGTAGAAGCGGGTGAGTTTGGCCAGTTGGCGCAGCTGGTTAGGTGTGTTTTGTGGGCTGAACAGAATGTCGGTGCCCCAGGCCGTGTGGATGTCGAAGCGCTGGGCGAGTTCGTAGGCGCGCACGGTGCCTTCGGCCACTTGCCACTGTGATTCGCGACGGGCGGCGTCGGGGTAAACGTTGGCGTCCTCATCCTGCAAAAACGGCTGCAGGCTCCACCAGGAACCTTCGCCCGCCATCATGCGGGCGGCTTCTTCATCGGCCAGCTGGCCGTGTTCGATGGATTTGACGCCTGCCCGCAGCGAGCGCTGTATGCCTTTTGGGGTGTACACATGCACCATGACGTAGGTACCCCAGTCGTCGGCGGCCTCTACGGCGGCGCGCAGTTCGCGTTCGGTAAACTGGGTGCTGTCGAGTGGATCGTACAGCGAGGCCACGCCGCCACCGGCCATCAGCTTGATTTGTGAAGCGCCTAACATGAGCTGCTCACGGGTGCGTCGCAGTACTTCATCCTCCCCATCGGCAATCGCGGCTACCCCTTGGCGCTCCTGCTCGCTGAGCGGGGTGTTGGTGCCCCGTGGAATCTCGTGGCGCATACGGAAATCGCCATGCCCGGAGGTTTGCGAGATCATCGCCCCGGCGGGGAAAATGCGCGGGCCATCCACAATCCCTTCATTAATGGCGCGCTGTAGCGCAAACGAAGGCCCGCCTACATCCCGCACCGAGGTAACGCCACGCATTAGCGTACGTTTGGCTTCCTGGGCCGCGACTAAATGGACATAGCCCACATCGGCAGTCATGGCAGCGGTTTGGGTAATCGCCGCCAGCGTTGTGTGCCAATGAGCATCAATGAGCCCCGGCATCAGTAGCCTGCCTCCGCAGTCGAACACTTCCGCCCCTTCGGCGGCGGCATCGGCGGGGAGAATGGAGTGAATCCGGCCCTCTTCGATACGTACCGAAACGCCGCTTTGCAGGGCACTGCCACTGCCATCGAAAAGCTGCAGGTTGGTGAGCAGCAGCGGGCCGTTGGTTTGGCGGGGCTGCGCACTCACCACCGAGGGCACGCTGAGCCCGGCAAACATCGCCATCAACGCAGCGGTGCCGCCCAGAACTTGGCGGCGCGTGAGGTCGGCCATTACCCGCTCGTGAAACTGCTGCAGCATAGGTGAACCGCAGCAGCAGGCACCGTGCCCGTGCGCATGGTGGGTGTGAAACAGCGGAGCGTGAAGCGCATTGGCAGCGGGCATAGGCGGTCTCTTATCAGCGAGGTGAGCATTAAGGCGCTAAGCGCCGCGTAGCGATAGCACTTAATAAACTATAGTGAGTGCCGCTAAGCAAGTGCGCGATGGGGAGGCAATGTGGGGGTGGGCAGGTGAGGAGTGAGCGGGTGGCAGGCCACCCGCCGAGGGCTTATGGACTATCCGGCGTCACCCGCCAAATAGCGTTCGATAGGTCGTCGGCAATGATTAGCGCGCCATCTGGGTCAACGGTCACGCCTACCGGGCGACCACGGGTGCGACCATCATCTGTAAGAAAGCCCGAGACGAAATCGATGGGGTCGCCGCTGGGCTGTCCGTCGCTGAACGGTACGAAGACCACTTTATAGCCCACCGGATCGGCACGGTTCCAGCTGCCGTGTTCGCCAATAAACACACCTTCAGCGAACTCATCGCCCATTTCGGGGATAGAAAAGGCGAGGCCTAGCGGTGCCACGTGGGAACCCAAGGCGTAATCCGGCGCGATGGCGCTCTCGACTTTCTCTGGGTTGCGGGGCTGCACGCGGGAGTCTACGTGTTGGCCCCAGTAGCTGTAAGGCCAGCCGTAAAAGCCGCCCTCCTGCACGGTGGTGAGATAGTCGGGCACGAGGTCGGGGCCTAGCTCGTCCCGCTCGTTGACGACCGTCCATAGCTGCTCGGTGCCGGGCTGAATCGCCATAGCGGTGGGGTTACGCAGGCCGGTGGCGTAGGGGCGGTGCATGCCGGTGTTAGGGTCGATCTGCCAAATTTCCGCGCGATTGACCTCTGCCTCCATACCACGCTCGGTGATATTGCTGTTGGAGCCAATCCCCACATAGAGAAACTGCCCATCGGCACTGGCGGTCATCGCTTTGGTCCAGTGGTGGTTGATCTCGGCTGGGAGTTGGGTAATTACCTCCGGTGGCTCGCTGGCTTGGGTTTGGCCCTCTTCGTAGTCAAAACGCACCAGGGTATCTTGGTTGGCCACGTAGAGGTTGTTATCCACCAGCGCGAGGCCGTAAGGGGCGTTGAGGTCGTCGGCGAAGGTGGTTTGCTCTTCATAACGACCGTCGCCGTCGGCATCGCGCAACAGAGTCAGGCGATTACCGCTCTGCACCGAGGTGGTGCCCTGGGATTTAATCAGCCCGGCAATGAAGTCCTTCGGTTTGAGCTGCGGCGCGCTGCCGCCACTGCCTTCTGCCACCAAAATATCGCCGTTGGGCAGGACCAGAGTTTGGCGGGGGATCTGCAGGTCGGTGGCAATGGCGGTAATCGTGTAGCCCTCCGGCACGCTGGGTAGGGTGTCGCCCCACTCGGCGGGTTCGGGCACGCTCATATCCGGCAGCAGGCCACGGGAAGGCTCGGGCAGCGTGGGGTTGGGGCCGTAGCGCGTTATTTCTTGGGCGCTGGCGCTGCCTGCCGCCAATAGCAGGCAGAGCGGCGCGGCGTAAAGGCGAGGGAGCTGAATGGCATCCTTCATGGTTTGCCTCCGTGGCCAAAGCGGGAAAAACCGACCCAAACGGCGGTGCCCGCAAAGATGGTGACCACCAGGGAGAGCGCAAAACCAATCGGCATCATGCCCCAGGCATCCCGTGCGTGTAACAGGGCGTTCACAAAGCCGAGTACCCAGGTCAGTAGCAGTAGCGCTGGGTAGATCAGCAGCATAATGCTGCGCGGTTGGGCGCGGAAGTAGCTAATCAGCGCGCTGATCAGCGCTAGCCCGGCAAACACTAGCCCGCCTGCGTTGAGCCAGGAGGCGAAGGTCGCCCACTGTATTTGGTAGCTGTTGGAGTAGGCGTAGTCGCTGAGCGTTGCGCCTAGAAACAGCGGTAGGCACCCCACCAGAAAAATCGCATGGAAGAGGGGCAGTCCACGTTGATAGGTATGCGTGTGGGTGGCTGTCACGGCATGCTCCTTATGCTGATCTAGCGAATGGCCATGCTTGGCTAATGGGATGATGGGCGTTCCGCCAAGCAACGGCCTCCTGTGTTGCCTACCCAGTGTAGGTCAGTGGCCGAGTTTTACCCAAAGCGAAGCAAGCGGCGCTTAGCGTTCTCACGGGCCGTGGGCATACTGCGCGGGGAGCCGCTCGGCTAAAAAATCCATGAACAGCCGTGTACGCTGAGACAGGGTGGCTTGCCGGTAGTAAACCGCGTTAATCGGCTGCGTGACGAGCTCGGTGTGGTCGGGCAGTACCTCTACCAAGGTGCGGTTTTGCCGGGGCGCGCGGGTCATGAAGTCAGCCAAACACACGATCCCTTCACCCTTGAGTGCGAGCTCCAGCAGCGTGCTGCCGCTGGAGGCAGCGAGGGTGGGCGTGATATGTAAGCGCTTACCATCGGCACAGGTCAGCGGCCAGTGGTTCAAGTGGTCGAGCTGGCTAAAACCGAGCAGGCTATGGCGGCAAAGCTCCTCTACCTGCTGCGGCGTGCCGTGGCGGGCTAAATAGGCGGGGCTGGCCAGCACCCGCAGTGCGCTATGGCCAAGGGGGCGGGCGTGAAGGGAAGAGTCCTCCAATGCGCCAATGCGAATGGCTAGATCGACCCGCTGCTCCAGCAAATCCACAAAGCGGTCATGGGTATCCAGCTCTAGGGTAATGCCAGGGTAGCGGGCGCGAAATTCACCAATCACCGGGACAATCACATACTGCATAAAGCTTGGCGCGGCGTTGACCCGCAGCCGGCCTTTAGGCTGGTCGTGGCGGTCGAGCAGGGCCTCTTCGGCCTCTTCCACGGCGGCGAGGATGCGTCGGCAGTGGGCGAGAAAGGTTTCCCCTTCTTCGGTCAGTTCCAAACGGCGGGTCGTGCGGCGCAGCAGCGTCGTGCCGAGCTTCTGCTCCAGGCGGTTTAGTGCGCGGCTGACGCCTGACACGGTAATGCCCAACCGTTCGGCAGCGGCGGTAATCGAGCCGCAATCCACCACGGTGATAAACGCTTGCTGCTCTTCCAGAGTGCTTTTCATTGTTGGTTTGGGGTGCCTCGATAAAAGGTTGATTGTTGATTTTAGCGCAAAAGTCTCTTGCTAGATGTTTGGTTTTTCTTTGTTGCTCTGCACTGCACAATGCTTGCCAATTAATGCCCTGCTTACTTCTTTTAAGCGGGGCGGTCACGATACTCGGTGAGGTTGAAGCAATGAAGATACTGTTAATCAATGGTGGTAAAGCGTTTGCCCACTCTGGTGGTGAACTCAACAATACCCTGCATGCCGTGGCGGTGGATACGCTGAAAGAGCTAGGCCATGAAGTGCGCGAAACGGTCATCGAGCAGGGCTATGAGGTTGCCACCGAAGTGCAAAACTTCCTCTGGGCGGACAGCATTGTGTATCAAATGCCCGGCTGGTGGATGGGCACCCCCTGGACCGTAAAGCGCTACATTGATGAAGTCTTTACTGAAGGTCATGGCTCTCTGTACGCCAGCGATGGCCGCTCTCGCCAAGACCCGACCAAGCAGTATGGCAGCGGTGGCTTACTGCAAGGCCGCCATTACATGCTGTCGCTGACCTGGAACGCGCCGATTGAAGCGTTCGACGAGCCGGATAACTTCTTTGAAGGCCGTGGGGTGGATGGCGTTTACTTCCCGTTCCACAAATCTCAGGAGTTTATTGGCCTTGAGGCTCAGCCGACCTTTATTGCCAATGATGTGATGAAGGTGCCGAATGTAGAGCGTGATAAAGCCGCTTACCGTACGCACCTGCGCCGTGTGTTTGGTTAATTCGCCACGCTGCTAAAGCATTCACACACGCATCAACACAAGCGCCCACCGACGTCGGTGGGCGTTTTTTTGTGCCACGCTTAGCGCTCTCGGCTCAGGCTTTACACGGTGAATGAGCCGGTAGACGCAGGCAGAAAGATACGCCCTGATTTTTTCAAGTGAGGCGTAAGCCATAGCATCCACTCGCCGAAACAGCGCTTTTACCCGGGCGGAAAGCTCTGCCACGCTTGAGATAGTCATCCGCTCCCATTTCCAGCCTCAGCACTCTGTCCAGCTCGGCCACGTGCATACGAACCAGCTCGCCAATACCTGGATTGTCCTCGATGATCAGTACGTTTCGCGTCATAGCTTCCTGGCTCTCGAAAGGGGCGTTACTCTTTCATGCTGTCGGTGGAGTCCATGTGACCGCTCTCCATGCTCATGTCGTCCATGGAGTGGCTCATGCCATCGGATTGCATATTGTCTTGCATCATGCCGCCATCGTTTTTCATCTCTTCTGCATGGCTGACCATTGCCATCAGGCTGAATAGGCATAATGCTGCCAGAGTAGTGAACTTGTTCATGTGCTTAACTCTCCGAGAGAAGACCTGCCGGGTTGGTAGGCTCACTGTTAGTCTCGGCGCTCCGCGTCACGGGAACATCACGGGGTGTTAAAGAGTTTATCTCGCAAGTTTAACGAATGTATAACGCAGCGCTGCGAATACCGGTAGATACAACGACTGTGCATAAAAACTGTGCATAAGGAACCTCTGTGACCACGAACCGCCGTGAACTCGTCTCGCTGATTGAGCAAGGGGCGATGGCCCCTGAGCAGGTAGCCAAGGCCGTGAGCGTGGCAGGCCTGCATCCTGCGCCTCACGCCTGGGCGGCACTGCTCGATAGGCTGCTGCTGTGGCTAGGCGGCTTAGCACTGGCCTTTGCGGTGCTGTTTTTCGTGGCGTACCACTGGGTGGCGATGGGCCACTGGCTGCGCTTTGGCTTGGTGCAAGCGGCGCTATTGGTGGCCATTGGGGCAGCGGTTTGGTGGCCAGCCAGCCGCCGGGTGGTTCAGGTCGCGCTGACCGCTGCCTTTGTGCTGCTGGGCGTTCTGCTGGCGCTAGTAGGGCAGGTATACCAAACCGGCGCAGACCCGTGGCAGCTCTTTTTCGCCTGGGCCCTCTTGGGGCTGCCGTGGGTGTGGGCGGCGCGTTTTAGCCCGCTTTGGCTGGTATGGCTGGGCGTGGGGAATCTGGCGATTTGGCTGCATGCCAGCGTATGGGGCTGGGGAGTGAATGGCCGCTTTCTCGCCGGGGAGTCGGGCTTATGGGGGCTTTGGGCAGCCAACGTAGCGGCGCAAGCAGTGTGGGAGTGGGGCGCCCAGCGACGAGGCTGGCCAGGGCGCTGGGCAATACGCACGCTGGCGCTGGGCAGTGGCCTACCCATCACGCTGCTCATGATGAGTTGGGTGGCTGGGTTCACCTTTGGCGTCACGCCAAGCGCGTTGCTTTACCCCGTTTGGTTGGCTGCGCTTTATGGCGTTTACCGTTGGTGGCGGTTGGATCTGTTTATGCTGGCCGGTGGCTGCGTATCGGTTATCGCCGTGCTGACGCTTTGTATGGCTCGCATGGTGATGTGGGAGGGGCAAGGCGATCCAGGCGGACTGCTGATCGTTGCCGTGACGGTATTTGCGCTAGGAGCGGCAGCCGTAGCGTGGCTAAAACGCCTACAGCGTGAGGCTATCCAATGAGCCAACAATATTCACCGTTGAAGCAAGCACTCGCGCAAGCGGGAGTGGTTCTGAATGAGCGGGCCACTGCCACGCATTCTATGCCCTGGTTCGTGCGCGGCGTTCAAGCGCTATCGGGCTGGCTGGCCGCGCTGTTTTTGTTGGGGTTTATCGCCACCGGCGTGGTGTGGGTGCTGGAAAGCCCGCTCGCTGCATTACTGGTCGGCGGATTGATGGTACTAGGCGCGTATGCGCTGCTGCGACGTTCACCCGATAGCGATGTCATGGAACATATGGCGCTGGCGTTTAGCTTGGTGGGGCAGCTGTTGATCGCGTGGCCGCTAGCGGATGCGCTTAGCTTTTCTGTGGGCTTAGGCTGGGCACTGGTAATCATGCAAATGGCCTTTGCATGGGGGATGCCAAGCCACCTTCACCGCTTTGTGGCCGTGGTGTTGGCGTGCCTTGCCTTGGAGTTTTCGCTTGCCGCCAGCGGGTTGACACAGGTGGCTAGTGGCTTTGTGGTATTAGCGCTGGTGGGGCTGTGGTTGAACGAGTTTCGCTGGCCGGAGCGCCTGAGTGATATGCATGCCTGGGGCGTGGGCCTGTTAGTGGGCGTGCTTATGCTGCAAGGCGTTGCCCATGCAGGGCAGGCGCTGTGGTTAGGCCACTTTGTTGAAATTGATGCGATTTCCCCGATGCTCAGCCGCAGCATCAGTACGGCGTTGGCAGGCGTGGCGCTGTTATGGGTGGCACATACGGCGCTGAGCCGCCACTCGCCTTCAAGCAGTGTGATGTGGGCGGCGTATGGCGCTGCCTTGCTGGTGGCGGTGCTCGCTTATTTTGTGCCGGGGCTGAGTAGCGGCATCACGGTGCTGCTGCTGGGCGTTGCGATTAGCCATCGGGTGTTAATGGCCAGCGGCATACTTCTTCTACTAGCGGCGATCAGCGCCTATTACTACTGGTTAGATATCTCGCTACTTCATAAGGCAGCGCTGCTGTGTGTGCTGGGCAGCGTGCTGTTAGCGCTGCGTTGGGGGTTGCAACGCTGGTGCTTCGCGATAACAAAAAGAGGTGAACACCATGGCCGCTAGCGTTAGGCGTTTTCGATGGGTGGTCTTGCTGGCCACGCTGGCGGTTTTGGTCGTGGTCAACAGCGCCATTTGGCAGAAGGAGCGTCATATCGCGCAAGGGGAAGTGGTTTACCTAGAGCTCGCCCCGGTCGACCCCCGTTCCCTAATGCAGGGCGACTATATGGCGCTCAACTTTGCGCTGGCGAACCGCCTGCAAAGTGAGCTGTATCAGCGCGCTGAGAACCTCTCAGCCTCTATGAATGGTGACGTGGTCGTCCGTGTCGATAGCGCTCGAGTTGCTCACTTCCAGCGAATAGATGATGGCACGCCGCTAGAAGCGGATGAGCGGCGCTTACAGTTTCGCCTGCGCCATGGGCAGGTGCAAGTTGCCACCAACGCCTTCTTCTTTCAGGAAGGCCACGCCGAGCGCTATGAAGCGGCCTATTACGGCGAGTTTCGCGTCAATAAAGAGGGTGAGCTGTTGCTCACCGCGCTGTATGACGACGCGTTTAATCGCCTAGGGAATTTGGAAAACTGAGTGAAAAACTAAGCGGCCATTTCTTGCCTTCGCCTTACGCCAACAAGCGCTAGAGCCGCTATTGCTTGCCGGATAAGGTAACGTGGTCTGTACTTTGACCAACCATCGACACGGATAGCCCACTGATTTAAGTGGGCGGGCGGCACAAGCCGTTGGTTGATGGCGGGTATTGGCTCACTTTTACTGAATAAGGCAAGTATGAAAAATTACAGCTCGTGGCCCGTTTGGGGTGTGCTGGTCGTCACGCTACTGTTCTTTAGCGTAGGCATGGCGCAAACGCAAGGCGATGAGAGCGAGGACCCGCGTTGGTTCACCATGGATGCGATCAACTCAGGCTTGGATGAGGTGCCGGAAGAGGCGAAACGTATGTCGCCCCGGGAGACCATCCGCAGTTTTTTGAATTTCACCGACGATGAAAATTACGCCGATGCGGCGCATTTGTTGAACCTGGCTGATATCGACCCTAGCGAGCAGCCCGCGCGGGGTACGGAGCTAGCCAAGCAACTGGCGGAGGTATTACGACGAGGTGAGTGGCTGAACGCCTCTAACCTGCCGGGTCGCCAAGATGCCGCCATTGAAGATCCTTCTGGTCAAAACCCTTTGGCTGGCGAGCCACGGCGCAACATTGAGCTGGCCGCGCTGCAAATAGAGGGGCAGGCCTACGATGTGCGGCTAGGGCGCTATCGGGTAGGCGAAGAAGACCCCATATGGCTCATTATGCCGGAGAGCGTCTCGTCAATTCCTGCGCTGTATGAAGAGTACGGACCCTCCATGCTAGAGAGCTACATTCCCGAGCAGCTCAAAGCGTCGTTTGGCGTGCTGAAGGTCTGGGAGTGGCTGGCGATCCCTATTTTTCTGATCACGATTGGCGTCACGGGTATCGCTACTTACTATTTGGTAGGCCTTATTGCGCGCATTCTGCCCTCCGGTATTTCCACTATTTTTGCCGACCAAATCGGCGTGCCGGTAGCGATGATTGTGATGTCATTGGTCACCCAAATGCTGCTGGATTACGTGGTCTCGTTTTCAGCGGTAGCGACCACGACGTTTAGGGTGCTACTGATTAGTATCATGGCGTGGGGCGCAGGCACCATTGCGCTACGGCTGGTCGATACCATCATGCTGCGCATGACCCGCCGCTTGGTGGGGGAAATCGACGATACCAAACCCAAAGACAAACGCCGGCTGCTAACCTCACTCTACGCCCTGCGCCGGGTGATTATTTTAATCACCGTGGTGGCGGTTTCGGTGTATGTGCTGGGGCAAATCCAGCTGTTTGAATCTTTAGGGCTTTCCATTCTGGCCTCGGCCAGTGTGCTGGCCGTGCTGGTGGGTATTGCGGGGCAGACGGTGCTGGGTAATATCCTGTCATCGTTTCAGCTCTCGCTGGCCAAACCCATCCGCATTGGCGATCTGGTGATCTTTGAAGGACAGTGGTGCTATGTGGAAGGGATTTTCTACACCTTCATCCGCCTACGCTCCTGGGATGAGCGGCGGTTGATCGTGCCGGTCACGTACTTCACCTCCAAGCCGTTTGAAAACCTCTCGGTGAAGAGCACCAAAATGTATCGCTTTATGGAGTTAACCCTGCACCTGAGCGCGGATATCTCCCAGGTACGCGAGAAGTTTCTAGATTTCGCCAAGGAAGAAGAGTGTGTGATTGAGCACCATAAGCTGCTCTGCTACGTCACCGGCCAAACCGCCCATGCGCAAACGGTCACCTGCTACTTAATGACTTCCGACCCAATGGCAGGCTGGACCGCTGAGATGAACGTGCGTGAGAAGCTAATGGCTTATATCCGCGACGAACATCCGGAATGGTGGCCCCGCGACGTGGTGGTGATTAGCCATCATGATATTGCGCGTGGGGAGCATGCCAAACAATCAAGCGGCCAACAGAAAGGTGCGACTGGACAAACCGGTGAGTCAAACGACTCAAGTGACTCACAGGACGGCAGCGCTGAGTAAGTTCGCCAGAAAGGGCAGCGGCCATGCCGCTGCCCTTTTTACTAAGATGATTCAGCCGCCAGCTGCGCTTCGGCAAGCCGTTTCGCGCCAGCAAAGTCTGCTTTTCCTGACCCTAGACGGGGTATCTCTTCCACGGTGAGCCAGTCGCTGGGAATCATTAACGATGGCGTGCCGTGGCTGCGCAGGGCGGTTTTGAGCTTTTTGGCGTCTAGCGCTGCTTCGCTAAGTAGGACGATGCGCTCGCCTTTGTTTGCATCGGGCAGGCTGACGGCCATCAGCGGTATGTCGGGGTCGTCGACGACCGCTCTGACCGCGGCTTCGACGGCGCTGAGGCTGACCATTTCGCCGCCGATTTTGGCAAAACGGGCGTAGCGGTCGATCAGTGTTAAAAAGCCATCTTCATCAATAAACCCTTTATCGCCGGTAACGTACCAGCGCTGGCCGTCGAAGCTTTTGAGGGCCTGTTCGGTGCGCTGAGGGTCGTTGAGATAGCCCTGCATCACCTGCGGCCCGCTAATCACAATCATGCCGGGCTCGTTGGTGGGTAGCTCCTCGAAGCGCTCAGGGTCGACGACCTTAATGCTGGTTCCGGGGAGCGGCATACCCACGGTGCCGGGCTTATTGCCTTTTTGAACCTGCTGGTAGTGAACGCCGACGGCGTCGGGTAGGTTAACGGCCGCCACTGGAGCGGTTTCTGTCGCGCCGTAGCCTTCATAAATTGCCTTATTGAATTTGTGCGCAAACCCTTCACGTACGCTTTCATCCAGTTTCTCGGCGCCAGCCACCACAACGCGCAGGCTTTCCAGCATGGCTGGCTGTACCTTTGGGCTGCGGTTGAATAGCCGTAGCATGCTGGAGGTTCCGAACATAATGGTGGCTTTATGCTTGGCGACCGCGTTGGCAACACCTGGGGCATCGGTGGGGTCGGCGTGACTGACCAGCGGCAGTCCTTCGATCAATGGCAGTAGCTGGGTGACGGTAAAGCCGAACGCGTGAAAGAGTGGCAGCGAGGCCATGACCACATCGTCGTGCTGGGTATTGAGCACGTCGGAGGTCTGTTTGATATTGGCCATCAGGTTGCGGTGGCTCAGCATCACGCCCTTGGGCTGCCCTTCGCTGCCGCTGGAGAACAGAATGGCCGCCGTGGCGTCCGCATTCCGCCCATAGCAGAACAGCGCTTGTAACAACCAAGCGGGCAGCAGGCGCACGGCAAGAAACGTACTGACGCGCTCAAACCGGGAGATCCCCGCCTGTAGATCTTCCAAACAGATCACTTGCTTGCCTTCCAGCAGCGATTCCACTGCCAGCCCCCGTTGGCTCAGCTTTTCCACAAAGCGGCGCGAGGTGACGACGGTGCGAATATCGGCTTGCTGCAGCGCAGAGGCAAGGGCAGCTTGGCTGGCGGTGTAGTTCAAGTTCACCAGCGTTTTACCCGCGAGCAGTGTGGCCATATTGGCCAGTACCCCAGCAGTGCTGGTAGGCAGCAGAAGGCCAAGCGTCGATTCGTTGAGGCTGCGGTGGCGAAAACGCTTGGCGAGCAGCAGGCTAGCGGTGAGCGCTTGGCCTGCGTTGAGTGAGCGGCTCAAGGTGTCGGCCAACGCTGGGGCGCTTGGGCTGCGTTTGACACTGTTGATCCAGGCCTCAGGCAGCGAAAGCAGCTCCTCCATGGCGTGTTGCCACGAGTGGGTCGCCTGCTCGAAGATACGCCGTTTGAGTACGTCGGCGGGGGTGTCTTTGGGCAGCGGTTTACCAAAGGCGACTACCACCGAGCGGTGCAGCGGCGCATTGCGTAGCTCTTTGAGTTTGCTAGACGAGCGGGAGAATTGGCTGCCCCACAGGCCACGCAGGTAAAACGGCACGATGCGCACGTCTGGGTGGGCGTGTTTGCAGGCGCGCTCGTAGCCTCGGCGCAGCTCGCCCAACTGGCCGTTGCGGCTAATCGCTCCTTCGGGAAACAGGCAAACCACTTCCCCTGCGTTGAGCTGCTCGGCCACGGCGGCCAGTGCGTTCTCAGCCCCTGCGCCGCGCTCAATGGGAATGCAGCCCAGCGCTTTAAAGAACCAGCGTAGGTACCAGCGCTGGTAGATGTTTTTCAGCATCACAAAGCGCACCGGGCGCGGGCTAGCAATTTGCACCATCGCCCAGTCTACCCAACTAATGTGGTTGCCCAGCAGCAGCACGCCGCCTTGGGCGGGCAGGTTTTCCAGCCCGTGAACGTCTACGCGGTAACGGCGGGTAATCAGGAAGCTGAGAATAAAGCGCACTAAGCTCTGGGGCAGTTTGAAAATGGTGTAGCCGCCGCCCACCATCGCCACGCTGGCGACCAACAGCAGCAGGTAGTGGCTATCTACCCCCGCCAGCGCGAACAGCGCAGTGAGCACCAAAAAGCCCAGCATCGACAGGTTTTGGATCCAGTTATTGGCGGCCAGCACGGTGCCTAGCTCGTGATCCGCCGCATGAAACTGGATTAATGCGTTGAGCGGCACGATAAATAGCCCGCCCATCATGCCGATGAACACAAAGTTGAGCGCTTGGCTGGTGGGCGTGGTGAGGAGAGGAAGGCACCAAAGCCCGACGGCGACACCGACAGCGCCGAGCGGTATCAAGCCGGTTTCAATACGGTTGCGGGAGAGCTTGCTGGCTAACAGCGAACCGAGAGCAATGCCGATACCGCTGGCGGCGAGAATGGCTTGCAGCACCAGCGTGTTCTCAATGCTGAGCGCCTCTTTGGCATAGGCGGGAAAAGCGGCCAGCAGCACTTGCCCCACCGACCAGAACGTCGCCAACCCAATAATAGAGAGCCGCAGCACCGGCTGGCGGGCAAGAATGCGTAGATTCTCTTTTAACGCAGCGCCGCTGCGGTAGCGTGCCCAGGTGAGCGGGGTAGCCGCTGGCTGTGCTTCATCCAGTTGGAGCTGATAAAGGGCGACGACCTGAAGGCTGCTGTTAAGCACCAGCAGCCAGCCCAGCGGGGCAATATGGCGCAGCAGGTCGCTTGGCGTACTGGCGCTGGGGGTGACCCAGTGTTCAAACAGGGCGGTAAACGCCACCGTACCGGCCAGGATTGCACCAATGGTAACCGCCTGCACTAGCCCGTTGGCTTCGGCTAGCCGGGGTTTACCAAACAGCCCTTTCACTAGGCCGTACTTGGCGGGTGAGTAGAATGCAGACTGAATAGCCAGCAGCAGCGTCATCGCAAAAGCGAGCCAGAACCAGCCCTGGTAGTAGGCGGCGGTAATGCCCAGCGACACCGCCACCGCAGCCCAGGCGGAGAGCCTTAGCACACGTACTTTGGGAGTGCTGTCGGCAATATGGCCTGCCGGGCTGAAGAGGAGAATAAACGGCAGCAGAATTAGCCCATTCACCAGAGCGGTAAGCACGACCTGGGTCGCGCCATCGTAGCTTTTGAAAATCGTATTCTGAATGACGATTTTGTGCCCGAGATCTACGAAGGCATTGAGAAAGATGGCCATCAAGTAGGGCCAAGCGCCCGCGATGCGCAGCAAAGGTTGCATGGTATGTTGCCTTAGTCGCCGAAAGTTAACGCACTGTCGGCAAACGGGGTGAGTGTTGCAACACTCACCGTTCAAGTTGAGTTATATGGGCATTCCGGTATCGTTAATGTTTAGATGCCTGATGCCCATCGATGATGTGTCAGCATATTGCCCGTCTATTCACACCAGAAAAAGCCGTCACGAGAAACTTCCGATGAATCGTACCCCTTTTCAGGCCCTGGCCTGCCCATTAGACGGCGAACCGCTCCAGTTGGAAGGTGGCACGTGGCGGTGTGCCTCAAACCATAGTTTCGATGTGGCCAAGCAAGGGTACGTGAACCTGCTGCCCGTGCAGCAAAAGCGCTCCACCGATCCCGGCGACAGCAAAGCCATGGTGGCCGCACGCCAGCGCTTTTTGGCGGCGGGTGACTATGCGTCCATTGCAAAGGCGCTTAGCCAGACGGTGATGCGCCACTGTGAGCAGGCAGAAACGTACAGTTGCCTGGATGCAGGCTGTGGCGAGGGTTACTACCTGCGCCAACTGGCCCAACAGCTGCCAGACGCGCAGGCGCTTTCACTGATGGGGCTGGATATCTCGAAGTGGGCGGTGCAGTCGGCGGCGAAGCAAGACGATAAGCACGCACCGATCAGCCGTTGGGTAGTGGGCAGTAACGCCCAATTGCCGGTGCAGTCAGCAACGCTGGATAGCGTGCTGTGTATGTTTGGCTTTCCGGTACACGGTGAGTTTGCGCGTGTGCTTAAGCCGGGCGGGCAGTTGCTTCAAGTAGAAGCGGGGCCGGAGCACCTGCGCGAGCTACGGGAAATTATTTATCCCACCTTAAAACCTGCACGTGAGAAAGCGCCTGATGTACCGGAAGGGTTTGCCCACCGAGCTTCCGAGCAGATTAGCTACGCTATTTCACTAGAAGGGGCAGACGTTATCCACGATTTGCTGACCATGACGCCGCATTTGTATCGTGCCAGTGCGGAGGGGCGCGAGCGAGCAGCTAACTTGGAGCAGCTAACGCTGACTATTGATGCTCAACTGATCGTATGGGAGAGGATTTAATACCCAAACGCAAAAAGGCCCGCCGAGGCGGGCCTTTCTGTTCGAACCGTTCACCTAATGGGTGAGGGTTCTAGCAAACTTTTCAGTGCTATCTAAGAAGATAGGACTTAGGAGATTTGCTTGATGTTAGAAGCCTGAAGGCCTTTTTTACCCTGGGTAACGTCGAAAGAGACGTTAGCGCCTTCCTGAAGGGTTTTGAAGCCGTCAGACTGAATTTCGGAGAAGTGTGCAAACAGATCGTCGCCACCGTCAGAAGGAGCGATGAAACCGAAGCCTTTGGTGTCGTTAAACCATTTAACTGTGCCAGTTGCCATTGTGTAAATCCTTTCGCGCTAATGCGCCGTAATAAAATTCCTGGTATTACCCAGATGAAGTAGCGGGTGAAACAAGGAATACAATATCAGGCTGCCGAAAAAGATCGTACACTTCTGAAACCATGCTGCTTGCTAACCAACTGACGCTACAGTGTCATGCTTCTTAGCCTAGGTCAAAGCCTTTCTGCATTTATTTTCATAGGGCAGGGAGTGGTAGGTTCGCTACTTCCAACCCATTTTCCAGGTGCTATCGTCTTTTAGCGCTTGCCATGCCAGCGTTGTTTCCCGGTGGGAGTGAACCGCTTCTAGTACCACGTCTACTACGTTTTCATTTTCATCACGCAGTAGTTTAGTCACGATAAAGTGCTTTTCTTTATTGCGTGGCGTTATGGAAGTCCATTTGCTGTGGTGGAGCTTGTTAGGGTTGATCGTATTCATGATGGCTCCTGTCAATAGTGTTGAGGAGGGGCACGCCGTCTGCCCTAGCTAAAGTGGCGGGAGACTCCATGCTAAGCTATTTAGTCGGCGTAATGGAGCTCAAGCAAACGCCACGCTGGTTTGGCAACCCGCGATGATGCTACATGACGTGGTTTTCCATTGATTTATACCAACCTGATTTAAACCAACAGGGCATTCAATGACATATTTATGGAAGCGCTACCTTCAAGCGTCACTCATTTTGCGCGTCACCATTGCGCTGGTGATGGGGGTTCTGGTGGGTATTGTGGGCGGTGACTGGGTGGCCGTTTGGCTAGCACCGCTGGGTGATTTACTGCTTCGTCTCCTCACCTTCCTCATCGTGCCGATTGTACTGTTTACACTCATGGTAGGGGTGAATCAGTCGCGGGAAGGCAGTGCCGGGCGCGTTGGCGGCAAGGTGTTTATTTACTACTTGGCCTCTTCTGCATTCGCCATTGTGGTGGGCCTAACCGTGGCAACGCTATTTAGCCCAGGCAGCGGCATGACGCTCAACGACAGCGCGAGCTTCTCGGTACCCGAGAATCCCGGTGTGGTCGATGCGCTGCTCAATATCGTGCCGGGCAATATCGTGGCCGCCTTTGCCGAACTCAATATGCTGGGCATCATCTTTACCGCGCTGGTGTTCGGGATTGCGCTGCTGAAAATGCGCCAATCCGAGCAGCAGCACGCGCTTGGCGAGCAGCTTTATCAAGTTATTGAAGGGTTAAACGAGGTGACCCTGAAAGTGATGTCGGGGGTGCTGCATTTTGTGCCCATTGGCGTCTTTGCCATTGTTGCTGAAACGGTGAGCCAGCAGGGGATGGAAACGCTTCTTTCGTTGGGTGACATGGTGATGGTGCTGTACATCGCACTCGGCGCACAGCTGTTGATCTACTGCGCGGTGATGCTGCTGTTTGGCGTGAAGTTACGCAGCTTTTTTGGTGAGGCGCGCACGCCGATGGCCACCGCGTTTGCAACCCAAAGCAGCTCCGGCACACTGCCTGTCACGATTAACGCCGCGCAGCGTTTAGGCATCCCGAAAAGCATTTATGGCTTTAGCCTGCCGCTGGGAGCAACGCTCAATATGGACGGTGCCGCCATCCGTATTGCCATTTCAGCGGTGTTTGCCGCCAACGTGATTGGCGCGCCTCTGGATTTGATGAGCATGGTGCAGATTGTGCTGATCGGCACGCTGGTCACGGTAGGCACGGCAGGGGTGCCGGGGGCGGGCATTATCATGATTGCCACCGTGTTTGCTCAAGTAGGCCTGCCCATTGAAACCGTGGCGCTATTAACCGCCATTGATGCCCTGGTAGGCATGGGTGCAACGGCGCTGAATGTCACGGGAGACTTGGTCGGCACGACTGTGATTGCCCGAAGTGAAGGGCATACGCTGGCTGAAGCGCCTGATGAAGAAGGCGGCCACGCGGTGGAGAACGGCTAATCCGTATTCAGACGATAGGGGAGGTCAGTATGGTTTACGATCATGAGTATCGCTACTTAGAACGCGCCGTGGCGCTGGCAGAAGAGGCGCTCAACGCCGGTGATGAACCCTTTGGCAGCGTATTAGTCAGCGCCCAGGGCGAGATACTGGCGGAAGACCGCAACCGTATTGCCGGAGGCGACGCCACGCAGCACCCTGAGTTTGCGTTAGCCCGCTGGGCAGCCAATCACCTGTCACCAGAAGCGCGTGCGGCCGCCACGGTGTATACCTCCGGGGAGCACTGCCCCATGTGTGCGGCAGCCCATGGCTGGGTAGGGTTGGGGCGGATCGTTTACGTCAGCTCGACCAAGCAGCTAGGGCAGTGGTTGGCCGAGTGGGGCGTAGCACCGCCGCCGGTGGCTACGCTGCCGATCAACGACGTAGTGCCAGGGCTTGCGGTAGATGGCCCGGTGCCAGGGTTGGACGAGCAAGTACACGCGTTGCATCGACGCCTGCACGGCAAGTAGCTACGCCGTTTCAACCAGAGTTAAACGAAAACGCCGCCTTGCGCAATGCAAGGCGGCGTTTGTTAAACTAATGACGCAATGAGAGAGGCTAGTGCTTCAATATGACGTAGAAGGCGTGAATGATGCCTGGAATGAAGCCAAAGAGCGTCAGCAGGATATTGAGCCAAAAGTGTCCTTTGAAACCGACCTCAAAAAACACCCCTAGCGGGGGAAAGATAACCGCAAAAATCATCTTGATCGGGTCAGTCGCGGTAAACGCCATGTAGCCTCCTTTGCTTACACCGTTAGTATAATGTTGCCCAGCCGCCAGTGTAGAACTAATCCCTACACTTGGCTAATTAGTCACTCCATCATACGACTACCATTTTTCGTAGCCGTTCCCCGATGAACGTCATAACGTTGAGCGCTCACTGATGATTCATTGGGATTTTTCATTGGAAAGGATGCCATGACTCGCTATCTCCCTCCTTCATTATTGTTACTCAGCACCGCTTTTGCCGCCCCCGTATGGGCACAAACCGATACAGAAGCCGTACTGCCCACTGTAGAAGTCAGCGCACCGCGCTTGGCGCGTGAGCTTTACGCCACGCCTGCTGCGGTCTCGACGATAGATCAAGACGCCATTGCCCAAGGCCAGCAGCGGGTGCGTTTGGATGAGTCGCTCAACCGGGTGCCGGGCGTTTTCCTGCAGAACCGCGATAATTTTGCCCAGGGGCAGCGTATTTCGATTCGCGGCTTTGGTGCCCGCGCACCGTTTGGGGTGCGTGGCATTACGGTGATGGTGGACGGTATTCCTTACACGCTGCCGGATGGGCAGGCCCAGCTAGATGCGATTGATTTGGATAGCGCTGAGCGTATTGAGGTCATTCGTGGGCCGTCCGCGGTGCTCTACGGCAACGCTGCGGGTGGCGTGATCGACATCACCACCGCCGATGGACGCGACAACCCCGGCACTCGGCTGCGCATGGGCGCCGGTAGCGATGGCTACCAGAAAATGGCGCTGCAAAATGGCGGCGTGCAGGGGGATTGGTCGCACCATATCAGCCTCACTGCGCTGAACGTAGATGGCTACCGGGAGCAGAGTTCCACCGAGAAGTATCTGCTCAATGCCAAGCTGCGCCGTGAGCTGGGCAGCGATCGGGCACTCACTGCCATCATCAACTTGCTGGATAATCCCCGCTCGGAAGACCCCGGCGCGCTCAACGCCCGCGAGGTTGCCGAAGGGCGCGACCAAGCCGCACCGAACTCGCTGGCGCTGGATGCCGGTCAAACCGTCGACCAGCAGTTGATTGGCCTTCAATACGAGGATTTGTCCGCAGGAGGGGGCGAGCTGTACCTGAAAGGCTTTATCGCTCAGCGGGATTTTGAGCAACAGCTACCGTTCGTGGGCAGCAGCCGCCTGGGCTATCAGCGCGATTACATGGGAGCCAGCGCCGAGTATCACCACGAGGTAACGCTAGGCAGCCTGCCGCTGAATTACATCGTTGGGGTGGATGCCGCACGCCAGAAAGATGACCGCTTCCGCAACGATGTGAATCCCCAAGGGGAGGTGGGCGAGCCCCTCGCCGATGAAACCCAAACCGCGACCTCCACTGGCGTGTTTGCCCAGGGGTATTTAGTGCTGTCGGAGCCTCTGACACTGTCGTTGGGCGCGCGGTTTGACCGGGTAGACCTTGATGTCGACGACGATTTTGCCGCCGACGGTGACCAGAGCGGCCAACGCACCTTTAACGAGTGGAGCGGTTCTGCCGGGCTGAGTTACCGCTACCGCCCGCAGCATCAAGCGTATATCAATACCGGTACCGCCTTTGAGACGCCGACGTTCTCTGAGTTTGCCAACCCCGCTGGCGGTGGTTTCAACCCCAGCGTAGAGCCGCAAAAAGCCTGGAACCGTGAAGTGGGGCTGCGCGGTTATATCGAGCCGCTGGCACTGGATTACGATGTAGCGCTCTTCTCCGTCCGTGTGCGCGATGAGCTGGTGCCCTACGACGAAGGCGGCCGCACGTTCTACCAGAACGCCGGGGATACCAACCGTGATGGTGTCGAGTTGGCGCTGGGGTGGCAGTTGGCCGACCAGTGGCGCTTGGACAGTGCGCTGACCCTGGCGCGCTACGAGTTCGACGAGTTTGCCACTCCTTCTGAACGCTTCGATGGCAACCGCATTCCCGGCCTGCCGGAACAAACCTGGGTGAACCAGCTAACGTGGGAGAACCTCGACGAGCGCTTCGCCACGCTAGAGACCGAATACGTCGGTGACTTGGTGGCCGATAACGCCAACGAGACATCGGTGGATAGCTACTGGCTGGTGAACCTGCGGGTAGGCGACGGCTGGCAGCTGAGCCAACAGACTCGGCTAAGCGCTTATGTGGGCCTGCGAAATCTGCTGGATGAAGAGCACTACTCCAATGTGCGCTTGAACGGCACCTTTGGGCGCTTTTATGAACCCGCTCCAGGGCGCAGCGTTTATGGTGGCGTAGAGTTGAGTTTTTAATCAGAAAAAATCGATGTTATCGCTTGGTGTGCCTACGATCTGAGTAACCCTAGGCGGGGGCGCTGTGAATCCCTCCTTGGACGCTACTTTCGCCATCCATGGCGAAAGACCCCCGCTACGGGCTACTCAGATCGTCTCACCTTAAGTGCGTGAATGACCTTAATGAAAACGGGCGGCCAATGGCCGCCCGTTTTCTATCTAGCTGACTCCGTGGAGCTAGCGGTTACTCGGGTAATGCGTAGCCAATCACGTAGTCACCCATCTTGGTGCCAAAGGTACCGTGACCACCGGCCGTCACCACCACGTACTGGCGGCCATCGGCGCCGGTATAGGTCATCGGCGTGGCCTGACCACCGGCGGGTAAGCGCGCTTTGTACAGCTCTTCACCCGTGGTGATGTCGTAGCCGCGCAGGTACTGGTCCAGCGTGCCGCTCAAGAAAGAGACGCCGCCAGAGGTGGTCAGCGGGCCGCCCAGCGCAGGAACGCCCACGTTCAACCCAATCGGCAGGCCAAAGGGCATGCTGTCGCGGGTGGTACCGTTGCGATGTTTCCACACCACTTCTGCATCCTGCAGGTCAATACCTGCCACATCGCCCCAGGAGGGCGCTTGGCAGGGTAAGCCCAGTACGGAAAGCAGCGGGCCTAGCTCTACCGCATAGGGCGCGCCTTCGTTGGGCTGTAGGCCCTGCTCGCTGGCGGAGCCTTGGCCCTCTTGCACTTGGTCACGAGGCACTAGCGTAGAAACAAACGCAAGATACTTCGCTCCGGTAAACAGTGCCTGGCGCTCAGGATCCACCGCAACGCCACCCCAGTTCATTACCCCCACATTACCCGGGTAGACGATGCTGCCTTCCAAGGAGGGCGGCGTGTACTGGCCTTCGTAGCGCAGCGAGCGGAACTGGATACGACACATCATCTGATCGAACGGTGACGCGCCCCACATATCCCGCTCGGTGAGCGGCGGCGGCAGCAGGTTCAGTGCCGAGCGTGGCTGCGTTTCTGCGGTCCAGTCGCCTTCGATAGCCCCTTGCGGTGCGGGCACTTCTTCGATCGGCACGATGGGCTTGCCGGTTTCCCGGTTGAGCACGTAGAGGCTGCCCTGCTTGGTGGGCTGAATGACGGCGGGCTGGGTGCCGTTTTCAGTTGCTAGGTCGATCAGAACCGGCTGAGCCGGGGTGTCCATATCCCACAGGTCGTGGTGAACGAACTGGTAGACCCAGGCCACTTGGCCGTCGTCCAAATTCAGCGCTACGAGCCCTGCGCTGTAGGTTTCATCGTTTTCAGAGCGGTCAGCGCCGTACTGGTCCGGGGTAGCATTGCCCATGGGCAGATACACGAGCCCCAATTCTTCATCGACGCTGATCGGTGCCCACACGTTGGGAGAGCCGCGGGTATAGGTTTCTCCCTCTTCGAGTGGGGCGGTGTCGTCTGGGTTGCCGCTGTCCCAGTTCCACACCAGCTCGCCGGTATGCACGTCGAAGGCACGAATCACGCCGGACGGCTCGTCGATGGAGCTGTTGTCGGTGACGTGGCCGCCCAAAATGACCAAGTCTTCCGTCACCGTGGCCGGAGAGGTGGAGTAGTAGCCGCCAGGGGAGAACTCGCCAATGTTATTGGTGAGATCCACTTCGCCGTTGTTGCCAAAGCTTTCGCAGCGCTCGCCGGTATCGGCATTCAGCGCAATCAGGCGGGCATCGGCAGTGGGTAAGTAGAGCCTGCGCGGGCACATTACGTCCGTGGCGCTGAGCATGGCCGCTTCACCGCCGTCATCGGACGCTGGGCTGTCGCCTAGGCCGCTGATGAAGAGCAGGAAGGCCAGGTCCAGGTCGAACTGGCTGCCGTCATCAAACAGCACGCGAGCGGCGGCCGCGCCGTCTTCCGCAGGCGTCGTGCCATCGTTAGCGCTGCTGTCGGTGTTGTCAGCGTCGTCGTTCGAGGCTTCGTCGTTAGAAGAAGCGTAGTTAGCGGCATCGTAGTTAGCAGCATCATAGTAGGCGAGACCGCGGCAGGTCATGTGTGCCCAGCCGGAGAAGTCGTCTGCGCCCATGGTGCTGATATTGGGATCAAACTCCCAAAGGGTTTCGCCGGTTTCCGGTGACAGCGCCATGGCACGGCTATGCGATGTGCAGATATACAGGCTGTCGTTGACTTTCAGCGGCGTGTTCTGGTTGGTAATTTCCGGCGGGGCGTTGGGGCCGGGTTCATCGCCGGTTTGGATGCGCCACACTTCTTCCAATTCACCAACGTTCTCGGGCGTGATTTGGTCGAGTGACGAGTAGTGGGTGCCGGCATTGGTACCGCCGTAGGCAGGCCAGTCGTCGCCCGCGACCTGGGCTGGGTTGACGGCCTCGGTGCTATTGGCGGACTCGATGGTGCCTTCCACCGTGCCTGGGTAGCTAAACTGGCTGGCAATAGCAACGATGATCGCCGCGCCAATACTGGCCATGAGCGCCAAGCTGCCACCCCGCGAGTTGAGCGGTTTGCGCCACCACGGCAGCAGCATGATGATGCCGATGAGACAGGGAATGGCGACCCTAGGTACCAGTTGCCACCAATCCAGCCCGACTTCCCAAAGTGCCCACACCAGGGTGGCGAACAAAATGAGGGCGTACAGCCAAAGTGCCGCCCCTTTGCGCAAGGCCAGCAGCAGCCCGGCCACTACTAAGCCCGCCCCAGCGATCAAGTAGTAGGCGCTACCGCCTAGCATGAGCAGTTGGCCGCCACCTACGGCAAGTGCAATGCCAGCTAACGCCAGCAGCAAACCCAGCACCAAGGCTGGCCATTTGCCGCGAGCACGCGTGTGTTCATCCATGAGGTAAACCCCTCTTAACAACGAGTTGATGCCGCTTAACCGACAAGGTCTGCGGCGGCTCCACAACGTGCCCTAACCCATCGGCAGGGCCGATGGGTTAAAACACACATTGATTAGCTGTGATTTTAATAATCAATTCGCTTTTGGTCTAATACTTTGCTGGCTAATCGATACCAATGCCAAAAGCCGCGCTACTCAACATAGCGCGGCTAGAAGGGAGGGGAAGCGATGATAGGTAGATTTAACCTAGCGTAACCTGCCTGGGGGGAGGGCGTATCAGTTCAGCTTAACCAGCATTTTACCGGTGTTGCCCCCCTCAAAGAGCGCCAGGAAGGCATCGGGCGTATTGTCGAGTCCCTCTTTAACGGTCTCTTTGTAGTCCAGCTTGCCATCGGCGACCTGCGGCGCGACCTCGTTCAAAAAGTAGCGGTAGCTGGACCAGTGATCGGCCACGATGAACCCTTGCATTTTGGCCTTACGAACCACGAGCTGCGAGAGGTTATTTGGCCCCGGCGTGGGCGCTTCGGCGTTGTAGCTGTCGATCATGCCGCAGACGGCAATGCGCGCTCCCTCGTTGAGCTGGCTGAGCGCCGCTTCGAGGCAGATACCACCTACGTTCTCAAAATAGACGTCGATGCCGTTGGGGCTGGCGAGCTTGATGGCATCGCTCAATTCTTGCGCGCTGCGGTCACGGTAGCTGACCGGCTCGACGCCGAGGGATTCCAACCAAGCAAGCTTATGGGCAGCGCCCGCGATGCCCACCACGTGGCAGCCTTTCGCTTTTGCTAGCTGTACGGCTAAGGAGCCCACTGCGCCGCTGGCAGCACTGACGAGGACATTATCGCCCGGTTTGCACTCGGCGATCAGGTTAAGGCCTGTCCAGGCGGTCATGCCGGGCATGCCGAGCACTCCTAGGTAGGCTTGGTCGGGCACGTTCGTGTCGGGAAGGGCCGTTACGCTGTCCCCCGGCAACTGTGCGACATCGCGCCAGCCGCCCATATGGCTCACCTTATCGCCTACTTTCAAGCTGGAGTGGTTCGAGGCGATGACTTCACCAATCGCACCGCCCTCCATGGGCTTGCCAAGCTCGAAGGGGGCGACGTAGGTGTGCACGCCGCTCATACGACCACGCATGTAAGGGTCGACCGAGAGCCAGTGGTTGCGAATACGCACTTCGCCCTCTTCTAACTCGGGTAACGCTTGGCTCTCCAGGGAGAATAGCTCGCGCTTGGGTAAGCCGGTCGGGTAGTCGGTGAGGGTATAAAAATGAGATTGCATGGCTGCCTCCTGCATTGAAGTAAACGTAACGTTCCTTGCAGGGTAGAGACCATTAGCACGCTTGCAAGTTCGCCAGACGTTCACACCAAAAAAAACGGCCCGAACGGGCCGCTTTGCTCAGCAGGGGTTGCCCTGGGGCAACGCTGATCGTTTAAGGGGTATCACACGCTTGCGGGTGTGTTATCCGTTAATCTACCAGAGTGATCATCACGGGGGCCGTCCCTCGGCGAATCATACCGAGTGCCCGCGCTGCCCGCTTGGAAAGGTCGATGATGCGTCCTTTGACGAACGGACCGCGATCATTGATCAGTACTTCCACTTCTTGCCCGGTATCCGGGCGGGTGACCAGCACTTTGGTGCCGAAGGGCAGGCTAGGATGCGCTGCGGTCAGTGCCTGCTGGTCGAAGGGCTCGCCACTAGCGGTGGTGGCCCCTTGAAAGCGATCGCTGTAAAACGAAGCGACGCCTGCTTGTAACTCGGTATTTGACTCTGTTTGGCTGGCAACTGCCTGATTTGCGGTGAAAAGCAGGAGTAATATCGCCAAACAGCTCGTTCGGATAATACGTTTATGGGCTCCCATAGGAGTACCTCAGTGGTTCGTAAAGCGGATTCCACATTCATCGATGAGGTGCCAGATAGGCGTAAGGATAGTAGCTTGCGATATGGGAGTCGGCAAGCTTTAAGAAGATCGGCGCAATTGGCCGCATAATTTCACTTTTTATCACATGCCGGTATGCCCTTGCGTTTCAGTGAGTTATGCCGTTCCCATGAAGCCAGTTAATGATGATATTTGTGCGGTGCAATATTTTTCATTAAACGCTCACTTTAACTCGTTTAGCGCCATATAATTCATGTACGACATCACTGCGCTCTACTGCTGACCACTATCTCGCCAATGAACAAGGATGCACCCATGGCTAAGTCTTCCTCTCTTACTCTTTTGATTGTGGCGGTGGGCGGCGTTGCCGTTGGCTACTTTGCCGCGCAAGCGTTACCCAACCAAGCGGCCGCTATGGAAGAGCCTGTAGCAGAAACTGCCGCTGAGCAGGACACTACGCCTGCTGCGCTACAAGGCCTGGATTATCTGACCTTGGGCGAGCGTGCGCGGGGTGAAATCACTTCTGCCAGCGAGCTTAACGGTAAGGATGGCAGTCGCTTCACTCGCTACGCTATTTCACTTGAAGAAGAGACATTGGTGGAAATCGCTTTAAGCGGTGCACTGAAAGGTACGGTCGCGCTGTATGACGACCAGCTCCAGCTATTGGCCAACGCTGAAACGGTACGCCACCGTATTGAAGAGGGGGGCGATTACATTGTGGTGATCAGCGGTGTTGATGCCCATAGCTATGGTCCGTTTAACGTCAACAGTCGCACCATCGAACTGAGCGATGCGGACACCATGACCGTGGGCACGCCGATTGATAGCTGGCTAAACAGCACTGCCCGCGAGGTCACGTTGACTATCGAAGAAGCGGGCATGTATCAGATCGAAATGCGGGCGGATGATTTTGATGCTTATCTAGAGCTGGAAGGCCCCAATAATTACTACCGCGAAGATGATGACAGCGCGGGTAATTTAAACGCACGTATTTCCGACTTCCTCGCCCCAGGTGAATACACGTTAACCGCACGCACCGCCTATGGCGACGGCAGCGGTCTGTTCACCTTGATGGCCGAGCCGCGAGAGCTGCCGGGAGATGGCGAGCTGCGCAACGATGGCACCGTAACACCTAACGAGACGTTGAGCGGCTGGTACAGCGGCCAAGACGTGACGTATGACCTAGAGATTGACCAAGCGGGCATGTATCAGATCGACATGAGCTCCAGCGATGTAGATGCCTATTTGGTACTCGAAGGCCCCAACGGCTACTACCGTGAAGATGACGATAGCGCCGGTAATTTGGATGCGCGGATCGCTGATTTTCTCGCGCCGGGCACTTACCAGCTAACGGCTAGAACCGCCTACGGCACCGACAGCGGGCTGTTCACTCTGGCTATTGAACCACGTGACCTGCCGAACGATGTCGAACTACGCAACGAAGGCGCGCTCACTCCCGATGAAACGCTCAATGGCTGGTACAGTGGTGAAGCGCTCACCTATCAGCTCACGTTAGAAGAAAGCTCTCTCGTCACGCTGAGCATGAGTTCTAGTGACTTTGATACTTACCTTGAACTGTACGGTGAAGGAGTGTCCTATACTGACGACGACAGCGGCGGTGGTACTAATGCCCGTTTAGAACAGGCGCTGCTACCCGGCACCTATACCGTTAGCGCGCGGGGCTTTAGTGCAAGTGGCAGCGGCATGTTTGAATTGCAAGTGAGTGCTGAACCCACCGAAATGCAGCCAGATACCTAAACGTAAAGCTCATTCTTTCACGCTTCATACCAGCGCCCTTGCGTGTAACCGCAGGGGCGTTGCCGTTTTACTATGATCAACTAGCCTAATAAGGGTGAGTGATCCACAAGGAGGTTATTATGCCGCGCTTTTTCAGAACGTTAGGAGTGGGTCTATCACTCGTAGGGATATTACTGTTGGGCGGCTGCTTAGCCGCTGATACATCACCCACCAAGCCGCTCACACTGGCATCCCTGGCCGTTGAAAAGCAGTATATTGCACCTGACTGCCAAGGTGAGCAGTGCACAACAGTGACGATCTCTGCACTAGAGTTTCCTCAATCACCGGCGTTAAGCGAAGCGCTACAAACCCGCTTGCTGACGCTGGGAATGTCGATCAGTGAAGAGGCCGCCCAGCCTGCTGAAAGCTGGGAAGGTTATGCAGAGCGTTTTTTCGCGCTCGCTGAAGAGGATAACCGTACAGCGCCAGGCAACATGACCAGTGAAGCGCTGTTGGAAGCGACGATTCACGCGCGTCACCACGACCTCTTAGTGGTCGAGCTGAATAGCTATGTCTACCACGCAGGCCAAGCCCATGGGCTACCTCTGACGGAATACATGGTCATTGACGAGCGGGAGCGGCGCGTAGTTGAAGCGGATGAGATGCTGCTAGACGGCCAGGAGGCGGCATTCGATGCACTGCTGGTACAGGCACATCAGCGCTGGATAGGTGAGATGGGCTTCGATGATCAGTTTACTGCCAACTGGCCGCTTAGCCAGAGCCACAATATTGCCCCGCTGGAAAATAGTTGGGAAGTTACCTACAACGTTTATGAGATAGCCCCTTATGCCGTTGGTCAGCCCACGCTCACCATTCCACTTGAAGCGTTAGAGGGCGTCGCCAAACCGCGCTACTTGGGTCGGGGAGGTGATGAGTAGATAGGGAGCGCCGCGCGTAAGTGCCCTAAACCAGCTATGTTTAAACCAGCTCACCGAAACGCCATCATGGGTGAGCTGGTTTTATCTATCACTAATAGGCATGGATCGCTTATGACACCTAACAATACAGTACGTCGGCTAGTACGCCTGCTGGCGGTTGACCCTGAAGGCCGCCTGCTGTTGAAACGTTACGACTCGCCTACTCACTCCGCCCAGTGGTTACCCTTAGGGGGCGAGTTGTTAAGCGATGAAGATTATCCCGCAGCGGCAATGCGCTTGTTACACGAAGAAGCCGAGCTAAGCTGTCCCCTTGGGCCGTTACTGAGGCAACGTGACCTCACTGAACA
Source organism: Vreelandella lionensis (assembly GCF_044543515.1). Taxonomy (NCBI): domain Bacteria; kingdom Pseudomonadati; phylum Pseudomonadota; class Gammaproteobacteria; order Oceanospirillales; family Halomonadaceae; genus Vreelandella; species Vreelandella lionensis. The sequence goes on from NZ_JBITWC010000007.1 coordinate 30,166, forward strand.
GTCAGACTACTCAGTAGAAGAGCGCTTTTTCCTAGTACGTTGCCCTAGCGTTCAAGACAGTGATCAAAAGAGCACTCAGGGGGAGCTTTTGCTAACGGCAGCCAGCGGCGCTGAGCCTCTTTATCAGTGGTGGCCGCTGGCCGAGATGCAGTGCACCGATTCAGAAGAGTTTTCCCCCTCTTGGCTACCTGAGCTACTGGCCAGTGTGCTATTTAGCGAAATGATGATGCCGACCTCAACGGCTCGCCTTTAAACAACCCACAGCCACCAGCAGGGCGGCTGTGGGTAGGCGCCAGTCAAAGACGCTTACCCCGGCAAGTACGAGCAGTAAGGCCGCCAGGATAGGCACACCATAGGCCAAGCTGCCCACTAAGCTTGCTTGACCAAAGCGCAGCGCTTTATCCCAGGCCACCATAGCAATGCCATATGGGCCCAATCCCAACGCGATACCTGCTAGCAGCGCTTCACCGCGGGGTAGAGAGGCACTGCTTTCCAATAGTAGGCTTGCCGCGCAGGTGATCGCACAGGCCACTAATAGTAAACGCGGCAGCAACGGTGTTAAAGAAACCGGTGCTGCCTGCCCAAGCCAGGAATAAAGCGCCCAGCAGAAGGCGGCGAGCAGTGCCAAACCATAGCCGGATACAGCGCCTCCAAAACTACCATTCAGCGCTTGGGGCAGCAGCAGAAGCGCTGCGCCTGAAAAGGCAATTAGCGCGCCAGCCACACTAGCCCACCTCAGGCGACCCCAGCGGCTCCATTGGCTCAATAGCACAAATAGCACCGGCCACGTGTAGGTAATCAACGCCGCTTCGGCGGCGGGGGCAAAGCGCATACCGATGAAGTAGCTGCTAACGGCCCCTACAATCAGCAACGGAGTACCCAGCCATACGCTTAATTGCCAGCCGAGCGAGCACGTTTTTACCGACACACGGCGGCTCAGCGGCAGCGTGGTCAGCGCACCTGCCAACAGCGTAAGTGCGGTTAGCTGCAAAGGAGCGGCGGCACGGGCAAACTCCGCCAGCAGCGGCGCAATGCTCCACAGCGTCACCGCCACCAAGGCGGCGCAGACGCTGAATTTCGGGGATATGACTACTGGGGAGTGAATGGGATGCATGACGCGCCTCCTGGAGCCTTCAGTGATCCAAACTTTGAAGAGGACCAAGTCTTGTAATGATCCTATGCCGCGCAGCATACTCATCACCCACTCATCAAGATAACGATCTTTTATGATCAATATCATCAACAATGGTGATATATGCGCGTACCCACGTTTGACTTAACGCTGTTGCGAACGCTAGTGGCGATTGCGGATACCGGAAGCGTGACCGCAGCGGCGAAACGGCTGGCCTATACGCAGTCCACGGTAAGTATGCAGCTACAGCGGTTAGAGGCGCAGTTAGCGGTCAGCCTGCACGAGCGAGATGGGCGGCGGCTGCGCTTTACCGCAGAAGGTGAGCGCTTACTTGCCCACGCGCGAAGGCTGCTTGCACTCAACGATGAGGCCTGGAGCGATATGCAGGCCCGCCAGATTACCGGCGATCTCACCCTCGGCATTCCTGAGGATTATGCCTCGCTGCTACCGTCGGTATTTGCCTACTTTCACCAGCTCTATCCGGCGGTGGGATTAACCGTTAAGTGCGGCACCAGTGCTCATTTGGTCGAGCAAGTGAAAGCCTCGGAACTGGATCTTGCACTGGTAACGCGCCAGCGCAACTCCCCAGGGGGCGATGTAATTCGTCGTGAGCCGCTGGTCTGGGCGGTAGGGGTGCACCAGCAGCCATCATTGAGCGACCCTATTCCGCTAGCGCTATATTCCCCAGGGGCGGATGTGTTTCGTGAGGTGGCGGAGCAGGCCTTACAGGCCGCCGGGCGGGATTGGCGAGTGGCTTACACTAGCCAGTCTATGGCGGGGCTTGCGCCGATTGTGACGGCAGGGTTGGCAGTGGTGGTTGTGACGCGGAGTATGCTCACACCTACGCTGCGACCGTTAGATGAGAGTAGCGGGCTGCCTGCTTTGCCGATGATTGAGCTGGCGTTGCACCGTGCGCCGCACCGGCCTTCAGAGCCAGCTCGACGGCTGGGTGAATTGATTCGCGAACAGCTAGCGGCTCCCAGCGAAGCGTTATAAGGTATGTCATTACCTAACAATCATTTTTCTATCGTGACGCCGCTGAACTAAGCTAACGGTGACGACGCTACTGGGCAGGGAGTTTTGAATGCACGAGTTAGATCACTATATCTACCCACATCGGGTGCTGCACTGGCTGGTAGCACTGGCGGTGCTGCTATCGCTAGCGAGTGGCTTAACCCTTGGGTTTTTGGGCTATGAACGTACTGTAGCGCTCGTCGGGAATACGCTGACCAACCTACTTTATACTAGCCATAAGACCCTGGGCGTCACGATTTTGCTGCTGATGACGCTGCGCATTATTACCCGAATTGCCTTTGTAGTACCGGATCACGATCCGCCCCTGAATGCCTTTGAGCGCATTGTGAGCACCAGCGTGCACCATTTGCTCTATGTGGGGCTGGTCGTTATGCCGCTCCTCGGCTGGGCAGCCACCGCCACAGGCGGTTTTCCGGTGGAGTTTTTCCACTGGCATTTGCCAGGGCTACTAGGTAAGAATGAGGCGCTCTCGGAAACGCTGTTTATGTGGCACGAGCGTGTAGGTTGGGCACTGGTGGTGCTGATTACGCTGCATGTGGCTGGCGCGCTGTTTCATTGGCGAATTAAGCGCGATAACGTGATGAAGCGCATGAGCCTGTTTGATTAAATCGCTGCCTACGCATCTTCTAAGTCACGCTGAACCATAGCCATAAAAACGGGTGGTTTGGCGTGCTTTTTCCGTACCCATAAGCTGCCGTTGGAGAGTAATGGGGCTGCTCTGGTTCCTTGAGTGTAGGCCTCTTTTTAGAGCCTTGAGTAAACATGATGTTAAAGCGTGAGATGGCTCAGCCTTTCCGTGAGCCGCTGAATCAGCTGCCCGCTGTGACGCCAAAAGTGCCAGTAGAGCGGTACGGTTAATCTGTGCCCCGGCGCGATACTCACCAGTTGGCCTGCTTGCAACTGTTCGGCAGCTTGGCGCTGCGGAATCATGCCGTATCCAATGCCCGCCATGGCCAAACGCACGAAGCCCTCTGAAGAAGGGCACAAATGGTAGGGAAAGTGCCCCTGGTAGCCGCACTGGGCCAAAAACTGGTGCTGTAGCTGGTCGTGGGGGCCAAAGACGATAGCGGGGGCTTTTTGAAAGGCCTCTGCGCTCGGGCCTGCCGGAAAAAAGTGTGCGGCATAGCTGGGCGATGCCAGCGGTTGATAAGACATATCCCCCACGTGTAGGCAGCGGGCACCGGCAATAGGGTTGGGTGTGGCGCATAGGCAGGCGGCAACATCGCCATCCCGCAGGCGCTTCAACCCCACGTCCTGGTCTTCAATGACCAAATCCAGCAGCACCTCTTCCGTTTGGCAGATATCCGCCACGGCGTCGGCCCACCAGGTCACCACGCTATCGGCATTCAGGGCAATGCGTAGCCTTGGCGCGGCTTTTTCTAGAGAGGGAAGAGCATCGTGTAAATCGCGCTCCAAGAGCTGCACCTGCTGGTAATGAGCCAATAATCGCTGGCCGGCAGGCGTGGGCGCGAGAGTGGGGTGGCGCACCAGCACCGGCTGGCCCAAGCGAATTTCCAGCGCTTTTACCCGTTGAGAGATGGCTGATTGCGAAAGGCCCATCACGTCGCCTGCTCGCTCGAAGCCGCCGCACTCCACCACGGTGGCCAGTGCATGCAGTAATTTGTAATCCACCATGGCGTTCTCTCTGTTGTTGGCTAGGGCAGTTAACCAACCCCGCAACGGTGAGTAAAGGCATGCACATCACGTTGCGTAAATGAAAATCAGTCTCTTTGTTTGACTTGCCGGGGAAGTGCGTCACAATTCGCCGCTTATGTGTAAAGGGGATGCAGCATGGAATTATTGCGGGTGGTTTTTCGTCACTACCGCTGGCCGTTTCTAGGCGCACTAGCGCTGAGCCTGGTGAGTGCCGGGCTAGGGGTGGGGGTGATTGCGTTCATCAACCAGCGGCTGATCGAAGCGGGCAGCGCCCTCTCCGCATTGCCCCAGTTTTTAGGGCTATTGGCGCTGCTGCTGGCAGTCACGCTGGGTACGCAGCTAGCGCTTACCTTGCTGGGCCACTACTTCGTCTTCGACCTGCGCTCCCGGCTGGTGAAGCGGATTCTGGATACCGATATCGAACGGTTAGAGCAGCTTGGTAACGCCACGCTGCTGGCAAGTCTTTCAAGCGATGTGCGTAATATCACCATCGGTTTTGTGCGCTTACCTGAGCTGGTGCAGGGCGTAGTGCTGACGCTGGCCTCAGTGGCGTACCTTGCGTGGCTCTCGCCGCAGATGGTGGTGATTACCGTGCTGTGGATGGCCTTCACTATGGGCGTTGGCTGGGTGCTAGTGTCGAAGGTGTATCGCCACTTTCATCAGGTGCGCGAAAGCGAGGATCGGCTGTATAAGGATTATCAATCGGCGATTGAGGGCCGCAAAGAGTTGGCGCTTAACCGTGACCGCGCGCGGCGCTTTTTTGATGAATCCTACACGGATAACGCAAAAGCGTATCGACACCATATTATTCGCGCAGACACCTACCATCTCAGCGCCAATAACTGGTCCAATATCATGATGCTGGGCGCTATTGGCGTGGTGTTCTTCATGGCCAACGTGCTGGGCTGGGCAAGCTCGGCGGTGGCAGCCACCTTTGCTCTAACCCTGCTGTTTTTACGCACGCCCTTGATTCAGGCCGTGGGCGCATGGCCCACGTTAATCAGCGCCCAAGTGGCGTTCGATAAACTAGCAAGCCTAGAGCTGGCCGAGTACCAGCCGGGCTTCGAGGTGGAAGATCGTTTCCATGGCTGGCAGCGCTTAACGCTCACCAACGTGGTGTATCGCTACACGCCGTCCTCTGGGGGAGAAGGTTTCCAGGTGGGGCCGTTGAACCTCACCCTAATCCGTGGCGAGCAGGTGTTTCTGATTGGCGGTAACGGCAGCGGTAAATCGACGCTGGCGCGCCTGCTTTCAGGGTTGTACCGCCCGCAAAGTGGCCAAATTAGTGTGGATGGCAAAGAGCTTAGCCCGCCAGAGTGGGCTGCGTTTCGGGCGCGTTTTGCTAGCGTCTTTACCGATTTTCACCAGTTCGACCAAGCCATGGGGCCGGGCGGCAACGCGGCCGACCCGGTACTGGTCGCGACCTGGCTTGAGCGGCTGCAGATGCAGCATAAGCTTGAATGGCAAGATGACCGGGTGGTGAATACGCAGCTCTCGCAAGGGCAGCGTAAGCGCTTGGCACTGCTGCTGGCGATTGCCGAAGAGCGGGATATTTTGCTGCTGGATGAGTGGGCGGCGGACCAGGACCCGCAGTTCAGGCGGCTGTTTTACCGCGAACTGTTACCTCACTTGAAAGCGATGGGCAAAACCGTGTTTGCCATTAGCCACGACGACAGCTACTTCGTCCATGCGGACCGCTTATTGGAGATGTCCAAGGGGCAATTGAGTGAGCTGACGGGAGAGCAGCGGGCACAGGCCAGTGAAGATGCGGTGGCGCAGATCAGCTCGTAATGGGCGGTTTATCCTTTGCGACGCGCCTGGCGGTCGCACCCTTCCAGTGGGCAATTACCACACACGTCAAACTCATCAAGCAGGTAGCGCAGGCAGCAGAGCTTGCGCACCCGCTTAACCTCTTCACTGCCGCTGGGCTGATAAGTGCGCACCGGCTCAAATAGCGGGTTGCGCTGCCCGTTGAGAGTACGCGATTCCAGCAGCGCGCGCGTGGCGGCCAGGGCTTCTTGGTTAACCAAAGGATGCGCGGCTAGGGCGTTAACGTAGTAATCCACGTAGCCACCTGCGTTGCTCCAAAATACCCGTGGTGCGGCTCCAGAAATGGCCGAGAGACGCTCGATGAGCGGTGCCCAGTGCTGCTCGATGAGCGTGGTAAAGCGCTCGGTGGTGTCCTGCGTTGTAAAGCGCTCGCCTTCATGGGGCAGCCAAAGCCCTTGAGCGCAGCCTTCCTCGTTTTGCATCACATAGAGATCGTCCAGCCCGACGGGTAGGTCGCGGTTCAGCAGCAGATGAGCCGTCAGCGTGGGAACCGTAACGGTGCTAAAGTGCCACTTCGACCAGAGCGAGGCAATGGCTCGCTTATCTCCGCCGGGGTAGCGGCTGGCGTAGCACGCCATATCCTCTTCGAGCAGCGCAGCGTTGCGCCAACGAGATGCCTTGATAGCCCCATGCGGCACCGCACCACCGATCAATGGCGGCGTAAAGTGCTCAAGCGGCCCCTGATAGCAATCAGCGAGCGTAAGTGGCATGGCGGTGTCGGGCTGGCGCAAGGCGAGAGGCATAACCGAACTCCAAGACGTGATAAGAGCACGAGGGCAGGGCGTCAGCATAAGCGATAATGCTTATCAGTTGAAGAGTTAATTGAGAACGACTCTTCTTCAAGCCGACAGCGTCTATTGAGCCACAGCAATACGGTGCTCGCCGTTAGGATGCTTCATGACTTGCATAGGCAGCCCGTAAATAGCTTCCAGTGTGGCGCTTTGCATCAAGGCATCGGGTGTGCCGTGGGCCAACAGGCGGCCGCTGTGAAGCGCCATGAGTTCATCGCAGTAGCGCGACGCCATATTAATATCGTGAAGCACGATGATCACGCCCAGATTCAGCTCATCGCAGAGCTTACGAATCAGCGCCAATACTTCCATTTGGTGGGAGATATCCAGCGCTGCGAGCGGCTCATCCAGCAGTAAAAAACGGCTGCCTTGGGCGATCAGCATAGCGAGCCACACCCGTTGGCGTTCACCGCCTGAAAGCGTATCTACCAAGCGGTCGGCGAAGGCTTCCGTGTGGGTGAGGGTAATTGCCCGCTCAATCGCGTCTTTATCTGTTTGATTATGGCGACCCAGTAGACCGTGCCAGGGGTAACGCCCAAACGCCACCAGCTCGCGTCCGGTGAGATTTTCGGCGCTGGGTAGATGCTGGGGCAGGTAGGCAACTTGGCGTGCAAACTCGCGGTTGCCCCACTCCTGTAAAGGACGTTGATCGAAGTGAATATCGCCCTCACTGACGGGCTGCTGCTGGGCCAGCAACTTAATCAACGTCGATTTGCCAGAACCGTTATGACCAATCAGGCCATACACCTTGCCTTCTTCAAAGGTGTGGTGGATAGGTTGAAGAAGGGGCTTGCCGTTGATGGCGAAGGTGGCACCCTGAACGTTAAACATGCGTCACTCCTGGCCAAGCGGACATCGCGCTAATGAAAAGCGTATTGTATCGTTAATAGTTATCATTTAGAAATCTTTCCGTGACCGTGCGCCTGCTTTTGTCATCAACGGCAGGCGTTTGTGTGCGATGGCCATCACGATATGCCCGACGACCAGCAGGAGCAGTAACCAAGAAAGAGGGCTGTGCAGCAGGTCGGCAGGGAGCATAAGCGCTGGGAGGTTGTTTTCTGCACCAGGAATCACCTCAATACCATAGACCTTGAGTGGCCAGCCGCCGGCGTGGTTTCTGATTAATCCAAGACTGGAAATCAGCATCAACAACACATAAAACAAGCCATGCACGGCGCTAGCCAGCCGGCCACGTAACGTGCGCAGCTGCCGAGGCCGCTGACCACGCTGGTTAAACCACCAGACTAATCGCGCTAAGGTGATGACCAATAGCAGTAGGCCAATCGCTCCGTGTGGCGCTAACCGTGACAGCATTAACGTCACGCTCGTTTCGCCAAACACACGCCACATGACCACGACAAAAAACTGAGTAAGCACTAATAGCGCAGTGAGCCAGTGCAGTAGACGACTGACGACACCGTAATGATGGGGAGTGTCGCGCCATGCAGTGGGCAACAGTGTAGAGGAGAGAGCAGCTTTCATAACGAGACTTAGCGGTAATGGGCGGAGCCAAGATTGTAGTGTGAATACTTATCATTTAGAATCTCGCCCTTTGATTTATTTTCTGTTTCCTCGATTGCCAAGGTCGCGCCAATGACAATGCCTGCTCGTGCCTCCGCTGTCCTCGTTGACGGGATATTGTCATGCATCTGATGGGCCGCCGTTCTCCCGCTCATATCTGCTTACTGCTGAGCTTGCCGTTGATGGTGCTGCTGGGGCTGAGCCTTCAGCAGCAGGGCGGTATCGCGCAGAGTGTTCAGGCGCTGCTGTTTCCCGCGCTCGATAACGTCGATGAGCTGCTGCTGCACTTCGCTTGGTGGCCGCGTTTTACCATTGCGCTATTAGCCGGTGGTGGTCTAGCACTGGCTGGCGTGCTAATGCAGCAGGTGCTTCGCAACCCGCTGGCATCGCCCACCACCTTGGGCGTTGCCTCGGGCGCTAACTTGGCACTGATGGTGGCCACACTATTGGCCCCTGGCGTTCTTGCGATTGGCGGTGAGTGGATTGCGCTGCTGGGTGGCGCTGCCGCTATGGGGCTGGTGTTTGCACTCTCGTGGCGGCGTGGGTTGGCGCCCATTGCGGTGGTGCTGGCGGGGTTGGTGGTCAATCTTTATCTGGGGGCGCTCTCGACGGCCCTGCTGCTGTTCAATCACGAAACCCTGGCGGGTCTGCTGATTTGGGGGGCTGGCTCCCTGGCGCAAAATGGTTGGGATGGCGTGGCGTCGTTGGCTCCCAGGCTAGCCATTTGCGGCTTGGCGGCGTGGCTGCTGCTGCGTCCTTTGGCCGTTTTAGAGTTAGACGACGCCAGCGCCAAAAGCCTGGGGATTTCGCTGAAGCATTTGCGCTTTGCCGGGTTAGGACTGGCGGTCTTTATCACCGGTAGCGTGGTGAGTGTGGTGGGTATTATCGGCTTCATTGGTTTAGCGGCTCCCAATATCGTGCGTATGGCGGGGGCACGCACGCTGCGTGCGCGCTTGCTCTGGTCGACGTTATTAGGCGCCGTGCTGTTGGCCACCACGGACCTCTTACTGCAGCGCTTTTCCGGCATGGTGGCGACGCTGATTCCCACCGGGGCCGTGACGGGCGCCTTAGGCGCACCGCTACTGATGTGGTTAATTCCGCGCCTTAAACTGCAGGGCGACCGTCCTCCCCAGGCCTCCGGCGTGGTGATCACGCGCCATGCCGCGCCCCATCGATTAGCCACTGGGCTACTGCTGGCGCTGGTGGCAGCCATGGTGGTGGGCCATTTAGTGGGGCAAGGGGCCAACGGCTGGAGCATCATCGCCCCGACGAATTGGGGGGTGATTGAGTGGCGCTTTCCGCGCGTGATGGCGGCAGCGGCCAGCGGTTTGATGCTGGCAATAGCGGGCACTATTCTGCAGCGCCTTTCGGCCAACCCCATGGCGAGCCCCGAAGTGCTGGGTATCAGCGGTGGCTGCGCCATTGCGCTGATTTTAGGCATCTACCTGCTCCCTGCCCCCAGCAATGCCATGCTGGTGGCGATAGGCACACTGGGGGCGCTGGCGACGCTGCTGGTGCTGGTAGCGCTCAACCGTAAGAGTGGCTTTGTGCCTGAGCGTTTACTGCTCAGCGGCGTAGCGATTAGCGCGCTATTCGATGCGGTGCGCAGCGTGCTGCTGGCGGGCGGTGACCCGCGCGGCCAGCAGGTTATTGCGTGGTTGGCAGGCTCTACTTATTACGTGGATGTAGGCAGCGCGCTGCTCGTAGGCAGTATTGCGGCGGGGCTTGCGTTGGTATCGCTGCCGTTCACCCGCTGGCTAGATATTATGCCGCTGGGTACCGCCACAGCGCGTTCTCTGGGCATTGGTCTGAACCGTGCGCGCCTAGCGCTACTGCTGCTGGTCGCCTTGCTCACCGCCTGCGCCACGCTAGTGGTGGGGCCGCTCTCCTTCATTGGCTTGTTGGCCCCGCATATGGCTCGGCTAATGGGCTTCTCCCGCGCCCGCCAGCACTTAGTAGGCGCTGCCTTGATTGGTATGCTGTTGATGGTGCTGGCCGACTGGGTAGGCCGTCAAATCATGTTCCCTTATGAGATTCCCGCAGGCTTAGTGGCCTCGCTGATCGGTGGGGCCTACTTTATGTGGGGGCTGCGGCGGTTATAAGCGCTCAGTGTCGATGTGCATAAGCTTTGCTAATACACCATTAGCAGGATGATTTTTCGTTATGTATGCTTTCCCTTACCCTAGCGCCTTCTTTACTCAAGCATAAGGCGAGTGGCGATGTGGGAAAGCTATCTAACGGGCTTAGTGGTTTGCGGCGGCATTATCATGGCGATTGGGGCGCAGAACGCCTATGTGCTGGGGCTGGCCATTCGCCGCGAGTATCACTGGTGGTCGGCGGGGCTGTGTATTAGCGCGGATATCATCCTGCTCACGGCCGGTATGTTTGGTGCCAGCGCGTTTTTGCTCACCATGCCCAATGCCATGGAAGCCATGCGCTGGGTAGGCGTGCTGTTTTTGAGCTGGCTGGCCGCACAGGCACTATGGCGCGCTGCCAGCGGCCGCGAAGGTTTAAAAGCCAACAGTGCCAAAGCGCGCAGCTTACGCGGCGTGTTATTGGCTACGTTGGCAGTCACGGTGCTTAACCCGCAAGTCTACCTCGATACGCTGCTGTTAATTCCCGCCATTGGCGCTCAGCAGGAGAGCGCCGGTGTGTTCGTTGCCGGAGCGTCAACGGCTTCGATTCTCTGGTTTAGCTTGCTGGCCTGGGGCGGGGCGGCGCTGTCGCCCTGGCTCTCTCGCCCCGGCGCTTGGCGCACCATCGATGGGCTGATTGGCCTGATGATGGCTGCCATCGCGGTGCACCTCGCACTCGGCTCGGCGCTGTTGTAGGGGTTGATTGACGCGTTACACCTGATCGAAGTAGCGCTTGATGATATCTAATACCTGCTCAATATCGCTGTCGCTGATATCACGATGCACCACCATACGCGTGGCGTAGAGCAGCTCTATCAGTACGCCATGCTCTTTAAGCCAAGCGGCCAGCGGCGCGACATGCGCTTTGTCGATCTGAACAAACACCATATTGGTGGCCTGTGAGGTCACCTCGATGGCGGGAAAGGCGGCCAAGCCTTCCGCCAAGCGGGCCGCACGGCGGTGATCGTGTGCCAAATCCGCTACATGGTGATCCAGCGCGTGCTGGCAGGCGGCGGCAATAATACCTGCCTGGCGCATTCCGCCTCCCACTACTTTACGCCAGCGCCGAGCGCGGTCGATCAATGCCTGAGAGCCCACCAGTGCCGAACCCATCGGCGTGCCTAACCCTTTCGAAAAGCATAGTGAAACGCTGTCGAAGGGCTGGCAAAGCTGCTTTAATGAGGTGTCCGTTGCGACAACGGCATTGAAGAGCCGGGCGCCGTCCAAGTGAGTAGCCAGCCCGTGTGCGTGTGCAAGCTCGGTGGCCTGCTGAACGTATTCGGTCGGCAGTACTTTGCCGCCAATGGTGTTTTCCAGCGCCAAGAGCCGGGTACGAGCAAAGTGAAAATCGTCGGCTTTCACGGCAGCGGCGATTTTTTCTAACGGCAGGCTGCCATCTGGGGCGTTTTCAATCGGCTGCGGCTGAATGCTGCCCAATACGGCGGCACCGCCCCCTTCATAGCGATAGGTGTGGGCGCTCTGGCCCACGATATATTCATCGCCTCGCTCGCAGTGGGCCATTAATCCCACCAGGTTGCTCTGGGTGCCGCTGGGGAATAGCAGCGCGGCTTCCTTACCAGCTCGCTCGGCCAACGTGGCTTGAAAGGCATTCACCGTCGGGTCGTCGCCCCACACATCGTCTCCTAGCGGCGCCGACATCATGGCGTCGCGCATGGCGGCGGTAGGGCGTGTCACCGTATCGCTACGTAAATCAATCATATGATTCTCTCCCGGCGGCCCTCCCGAACAGGGCACTATGGATATTAACAGCTATGGTTATCGCAGACATAGCTATCGCAAACATGGCTATCGCAAACATTGATCATCGTTTGTATAACCAACTCCTACCGCATGGCAACCTAGCATAGGCAATTAGATGGATCTTAAAAGTGGTTACCCGTTTTGGACGGTGAAAAATGGTCTGTTAACGGCTTTCCCGCAGCTTACCCACGATCACCAAACGGAAACGGTGATTATCGGTGGCGGTATTACGGGAGCGTTAATTGCCGACGAGCTAAGTCGCCACGGTCATCAAGTCGTGGTACTTGAACGCAGGGACGTAGGGTGGGGCAGTTCTGCGGCCAGTACGGCGCTGCTGCAGTACGAGATTGATACCCACATGGTGCACTTGGCCGAGCAGTACGGGGAGGCCAATGCGGTGATGGCTTATCGCAGCTGTGCCGAAGCGATTCATTCACTGGAGCGACTCGCAGCGGAACTTGGCAATGTGGCGTTTAGCCGTCAAGAGAGCCTCTATTTCGCCAGTCATGACGGCGATGTAGCGGCCTTGAAAGCGGAGCTTGCGATGCGCAAGCGCTTTGGCTTTGACGTTGTCTGGCTTGACCAGCGTGCGCTTGAATCCGGCTACGGTTTTTCAGCCCCAGGGGCGATTCTTTCCTCGCTGGCCGCCAGCATCGACCCTTACCGTATGGCGTATCATCTGCTGGAGAATGTGGTGCGGCGTGGCGGAGGTGTGTTTGATCGCACACAGGTCGAGCGGCTTGAGCCGAACGCCGAGGGTGTCGAGGTGATCTTGCGCAACGGAGCGACGCTGCGCTGCCAACAGGTGATTATCGCAGCGGGTTACGAGAGCCAGTCGTGGTTGCCTGAACAGGTAGCCGAAAATCGCAGCAGCTACGCGTTTGTCACTGACCCGTTGCCACTTGATGTGCTGGGCAAGCTAAGCCATACCCTGGTGTGGGAGTCGGCGCGGCCATATCTCTACTTACGCTCTACCCAGGATGGGCGGCTGCTCATCGGCGGTGAAGATGATGAGGAAGATATTCCGGAGCGCCGGGATGCGCGTGTGATGGAAAAAGCCCAGACGCTGGCCGCAAAGGTGGAAACGCTCTGGCCGGGTTTAAAGATCAACCCGACGTTTTGTTGGGGCGGCACCTTTGCGGAAACGGACGACGGTTTACCCTATTTCGGGCCTCATGAGGCGCTAGGGCCACGGGTACATTTTGCCATGGCCTATGGTGGCAACGGCATTACCTACAGCATGATAGGCGCACAACTGCTGCGCGCGCTCATTGAAGGCCGTCAGCACCCGTTAAGCGCGCTATTCTCATTTCAGCGGTAGTGTCTGGCCAATCACCTATCGGTAAGTAAACCGCTACACTACGAATATGGATGAATGTGTGTTTTGTCAGCAGGTGCGTCTTGCCTGCTGGTGAGCATTATGTAATTGATAAGTGAGTGTTTTCATGAGCCCCACCCTGTTTTTACGTGCTCTAGAGCGTAACGATCTGCGCTTTGTGCATGAGCTCAACAATAATCAGAGCATTATGTCGTACTGGTTTGAAGAGCCTTATGAGTCGTTTGATGAGCTTGAGGAGCTGTATAACAAGCATATTCACGACAATGCGGAGCGGCGTTTTGTTGCCGAAGACAGCAGCGGGGAAGCGATTGGCTTAGTAGAGCTGATTGAAATTGATTACATCCATCGCAGCGCCGAGTTTCAAATCATTATTACACCTGAACATCAAGGCAAAGGGTTTGCTCGCTCGCTCATTCGTCAGGCGTTGCACTACTCGTTTACGATTCTCAACCTCCATAAGGTCTACCTGATTGTGGCGGTCCAGAATGTAAAAGCGATCCACCTCTACGAGGAGAGTGGGTTTATAGAAGAAGGACATTTAGTGCAGGAGTTTTTCATCAACGGCAAATACCGTGATGTGAAGCGAATGTATATTCTGCAAGACACCTATTTAGCTCAGCTAGGCCCGCAGCCAGAGGAAGAGGGCGGTTGGGGCTAATGATGAGATGACCACAGCACCCCGGTGGGTAACATGTTGCCCACCGGGGCACGGAAGGTGCTTTATTGCTGACGCATGTACGCTGCCAGAGCATCAAAGGCAGCGCGCTGCTGCTGAGCACGTTTTGCCCACACTTCCATAACATCGACTTCCATGGCCGGTTGCTGAGTAGCGGCATTTTTCATGGCGAACACTCCTGGTACAGGGGTAGAGGAATCATTTTTGTTATACACAGTTTGCGTTGTGCAATGCAGTAAAATAGCTGTGATATGAATATTAGGCGCTTTAGCAAGGCGTGGCTAGTCCAAAAGATGTAAGTGATATGCCATGGCGCGTAAGAAATAGCTTACAAAATGGGATAAAAAAAGCACCGCTTCTGTCTAGCTTATTGAATGGAAAAGGTTTTCATAATACAAAAAAGCCGACATCAGTCGTCGGCTTGGGGTGTTATCTTTTCGTCTATAGGGGGTAAAACAGGCGAGAAAACGCTCGTTAGCAGTAAAAGTTAGCGAGTGCGTCATTAGCGGCGCGTTGCCACTGCGCCTGACATTGCCAAAACGCGAGCACTTCATCATTACGTGCTGGGATTGCCTTCATGATTGTCATCACATGGTCCTCCTGTGGGACAACACTCAACAGTGTAGTCCCTTTCTTGCTGCGCTGCAGCATAATGCTTGGGATATGAAGACTACCCAGCAAAATATCCCATCTGCAGCTAGCCTTGACAGGCTGATCTGTTCATTTTCCCCTGCGAAAGGAGTCGCACATGAGCACAAATGTCGCTGAAATCATCGTCGAAACGCTGCAAAGCGTTGTTACGGCGTGGTGGGTGATACTTTGAATCACTTTACGGACGCTTTACGGCAAAGCGATATCCAGTGGATTGGCGTCCGTCATGAAGAAGTGGGTGGTTTTGCAGCCGGTGGCGAGGCGTATATGACCCAGGAGCTAGCGTTATGCGCAGGTTCCTGCGGCCCCGGTAGCCTGCATTTTGTGAACGGGTTGTTTGATGCCCACCGTAATGGCTCTCCCGTGGTGCTAATCGCCTCGCAAATTGGGCTCAGTGATACCGGTAGCCAATTTCCCCAGGAAGTCGATCAAAGCGCCATTTTCAAACAGTACAGCGTGTTTTGTGAAACCGTTGTCTCTGCCGAGCAGGCGCGCCGTATGGCCGCTTTAGCCGCCCAGGCGGCGCTCGCCAAGCGCGGCGTTGCGGTGCTGATCGTACCGGGCGATGTGATGACGCAAACGCCGGATAATCAGTTGGGCTATCGCACGCATCGGTTTAGCTACTCGCTACGGCCAACGGCACAAGCGCTGGTGCCCGCCGTCGAGCAGCTCAATAAAGGCGGCAACATCACTATTTTTGCCGGCGCTGGCTGCGAGGATGCGCGGGAACAGGTGATCGCCCTGGCGGAAAAACTGCAGGCCCCGATTGCCTGGACCTCTCGGGCGAAGGATTTCATAGAGCACGACAACCCTTATCACGTTGGCATGACGGGCGTGTATGGCCTGGAAGGCGGCTATCACGCGGTTGCCGAGTGCGACACCTTGCTGCTACTCGGCTGTAATTTTGCGTTTAGCCAGTTCTACCCAGAGCGTGCGACGATTATTCAGGTGGACCAAGACCCTACGCATATCGGCAAACGCTATCCGGTGGACGTAGGCATCGTCGGCAGCACGCGGGATACCTGCGAGGCGCTCACTCAAGTTGTTAAGGAGAATACGCGCAGCCACTGGCTAGAGAAGTGTCGCAAGCGCTACGCCAAATCGTTGGAAAAATCGGCCCATCAAAGCCGCGATAGCCAAGTGATTCACCCACAAGAGCTGACGTTGGCCATTGACCGCCACGCGGCGGAGAATGCCTTTTTTACGGCTGATACCGGCAGCGTCAACGTATGGATGCTGCGCCATATTCGCGCCTCCCAGCAGCGGCGCACCCTGGCGAGTTTGCAGCACGGCACCATGGCCAATGCGTATCCTCAGGCGTTGGGGATACAGTTGGCGTATCCCCACCGCCAAGTGATTGCCATGTGCGGAGATGGCGGGTTAACCATGCTGATGGGGGATTTATTGACCTTAGTGCAGCAGCAAATTCCGCTAAAAATTGTGGTGTATAACAACAGCTCTCTAAGTTTTGTAGAGTTAGAGCAAAAAGTAGAAGGGTTGCTCGATGCTTACACGGAGCTTAAAAACCCCAACTTTGGCGAGGTCGCCACCGCCATGGGGTTATGGGGGCGCCGGGTCGAGCAGGAGGCCGAGTTGGATGTAGCGATTAGCCAGTGGCTTGCCCAGCCGGGGCCTGCCTTATTAGATGTGGTGGTGAACCCCATGGAGCTGGTGATGCCTCCCAAGGTAGAGGCCGGGCAGGTCGCTTCAACAGCGCTCTACTCTGCTAAAGCCGTATTGAGCGGGCGCATGGACGAGGTGGTTCACTTAGTCAAAAGTAACTTCTTAAAACGCTAGCGGCTTGTCGCATGCTATGTTGGCAGTGGCTCATGACAAACTGACAACATTAAGAGCAATGCTATGACGCTAACGTCGGCTATTCATCACCATGACCGCTGGGTGAATACAACCAGTGGTCGAATATTTACGCGGACTTGGGAATCAGGCAGCACTCGTTCGGATGTCCCTATTGTGCTGTTTCACGACTCCCTTGGCTGTGTAGATCTATGGCGCAGCTTTCCCGCGGCGCTCTGCGCCGCAACGCGACAACGGGTTATTGCTTACGACCGGCTTGGCTTTGGCCGCTCCGATGCGTATCCAACGCCTCTGCCGCTCAGTTTTATCGACGATGAACCCACGGGAAGCTTTGCAGCACTACGCGAGGCCTACCAAATCAAACGCTTTATCGCCCTGGGCCATAGCGTTGGGGGGTGCATGGCGGTGCACTGTGCTGGGGGTTACCCGGATCAGTGCCAAGGGCTGGTGACCATTGCTGCCCAAGCGTTTAACGAAAACCGCACACGGCAGGGGATTGAGGAGGCAAACGTTGCCTTTCAGGCGCCGGAACAGTTCGCCAAGCTGGCCAGGTACCACGGCGACAAAGCCCGCTGGGTACTCAACGCCTGGGTGGACACATGGCTAAGCCCCGCGTTTGCAGAGTGGTCACTCATCCCTGCGCTTGAAAAAGTACAGTGCCCGTCACTCGTGCTGCATGGCGAAAAAGACGAGTACGGGTCTCATCGTCAGCCAGAGCGTATTGCCCGCTATACCCAAGGTCCCGCTCACTGCGAAATGTTACCCGGCATCGGTCATATTCCTCACCGGGAAGCCAAAGCCGTGGTGGTCGAGTTTGCCCGCCAATTTATCGCTCGCCTTGCCTATTAACGGCTTAATCTCAAGCCCATGTAAGCACCATGAGAGACGTTCTATGCGCTTAAGAGTCTTATCCGATCTTCATTTAGAACATTTTGACGGACACCGCGAACTGCCGCCTGCCGAGGCGGATGTGGTGGTGTTGGCAGGGGATATTCATCGCAGAGCAGAAGGGCTGGCATGGGCGCGGCAGCAGTTTTCCGACCTGCCGATTCTCTACGTGCCGGGTAACCATGAGTTCTACGGCACCTGCATGCCGCTGCTGCGCCAAGAGTTAGCACTAGAAGCCGCTCGGTATGATATTGAGCTGCTGGATAATCGTAGCGTGACCATTGGCGGAGTACGCTTTTACGGCACAACGCTCTGGACAGATTTTGCGCTCTATGCCGACGACCCTACCCGCAACCCCTTAGATACCGAAGCGAAAGCGCTGCGCTATATGCCCGATTTTCGCATCATTACCACGGCTCCCGGCCAAGTGTTCACGCCCCCAGCCAGCCAAGACATGCACTGTGAGGCGATAGAGTGGTTGGGTCGCGAGCTTCAACAGCCTTTCGATGGCCCCCGCGTAGTGGTGAGCCATCATGCCCCGCTGCACGGTTGCATTCCCGAGCAGTACATAGGCGACGCGCTCTCACCCGCCTTTGCCTCCCACCTCCCGCAACTGATGGGCAAGATGGATCTTTGGATTCACGGCCACGTCCACGAGCCGGTGGATACAAGGCACAGCGGCACGCGCGTCATCGCCAACCCGGGTGGTTACCCGGAGGAGTTTTCGCCGTCGCTGTTTCGGCCTGATTGGGTGGTCACTGTGGGCGAATAAGGGCTGAAATGACGCGCTGCTCTATAACCTAGCTACACTCCTACCTGTGACGATAACAGTTGCTCATACAACCACAGGGAGTGATAGGCGATGGAATTATTAGAAACAGTGCTAGGGCCACTTCGTGATGGTTTATATGCAGTCATGATGCCCGTCAGCAACTTTATCTGGAGCTATATTCTTGTTTACCTGTTGCTGGGTGCAGGCCTGCTGTTCACGGTCATGACACGTGGTATGCAGTTTCGTCTGTTTCGGCACATGGCCCACGTGACCTTTACCGCCCGCGGGGCAGGGGATGGCATTAGTGGCTTTCAGGCGTTCGCGACTTCCATGGCCGCACGGGTCGGTACCGGTAATTTGGCGGGGGTTGCTCTAGCGCTATGGATTGGCGGGCCAGGTGCGATCTTTTGGATGTGGGTGACCGCGCTATTGGGGTTTGCAACGTCGTTTATCGAATCGACGTTAGCGCAGGTGTATAAGCACCGCCATGAAGATGGCGTCTTTCGCGGTGGTCCTGCGTTCTATATCGAACGTTGCCTGGGTTGGCGCTGGCTTGGTTCACTGTTTGCGGTGTTCTTGATCATTGCCTATGGGCTGGCATTCAACGCGGCGCAATCCAATACCATTGCCCAGGGCATGAGCGGCGCCTTTGGCATTCCCAACTGGGTGACCGGTGTGGTGATTGCGGCACTGGCCGGTGTCGTCATCTATGGCGGCCTGAAATCGGTAGCACGTACGGCCGAGAAGATCGTGCCGGTGATGGCGATTGCCTATCTGCTGGTGGCGCTATGGATTCTGTTTGCCAACCTCTCCGCCGTGCCCGACATGCTGTCATTGATCGTCATGAGCGCTTTTGGCTTAGGCCCGGCGGTCGGTGGCGCGGCAGGCTATGCCATCAAAGCCGCCATGGAAAACGGCATCAAGCGCGGTCTTTTCTCTAACGAAGCCGGTATGGGCTCGACCCCGAACGCAGCCGCCCAGGCCACCGTGAAGCATCCAGCGGCCCAAGGGCTGGTGCAATCCTTTGGGGTCTTTGTCGATACCATCGTGATTTGTAGCTGCACAGCGGTGGTAATTCTACTCTCTGGTGTATACGAGCGGCTGCTGTCCGAGTCGCCGGGGGAGAGTATCGAAGGCATTCAGCTCACCCAAGATGCCATGGTGGATCATCTGGGGGGCTTTGGTGAGATCTTTATCGCTATCGCGATTCTGTTCTTTGCCTTTACCTCCATTCTGGCGAACTTCTCGTTCTCTTCTGTGAACATTGAATACCTGTTCCGCCACCACGCCAAAAAAGCGGTCGGTGTGTTTAAGATCATTATCCTCGCCATGGTATTGCTAGGTTCTGTTGCCGAACTCAGCGTGGTCTGGGACTTTGCCGACCTAGCCATGGGGCTAATGGCCACCACCAACCTGTTTGCCATTCTACTGATGGCACCGATTGCGGTCTCGGTGTTGAAGGATTACGAGCGCCAGCGTCGCCAGGGCATTGAGGAACCGCTGTTCGACCCCGCCATACTTAAAAATCCAGAGTTGGTGGATGAGGATGTGTGGCCGGTGAGAGAGGCTAAAGAAGCGGATAGATAAAGCGAATAGATAAAAAGTGTGACGAGCGGCCTTTTCGCTATCGCAAAAGGCCGCTTTTTTTAATCTGCTAACTCGCCAACTCAATAAACTCTTTGGCTCTAGGATCTTGTATGTAGGAGACGTTAATACGTATCCAGGGAGTGGGTTGATGATCCGCAAAGAACAGGTGGCCCGGTGACAGTGTCACTGCGCACCTCTCGGCCAGTTCAGTTAGCGCTTCAGGCGTCATATCGACCGGAGGTTTAGCCCACACAAACATTCCTCCAGCCGGTTCGGTATGGATCGCCCAGTTTGCCTTTTTAAGCATGTTTAGCGCCAACGCCATTTGGTAGGAAAGCTTGCCACGAAGCCGCTCGGCCAGCTTTCGGTAGCTGCCGTTCTGGAGCATCGTAGTGACCACTTGCTCTGCAAAGCGAGATGCGGAAATGCTGGTCAGCATCTTAATATCGACCAAGCGTTGTACCCGTGAAAGGGGGCAAGCTATAAACCCTACCCGCAGCGAAGAAGAGAGGCTTTTGGAGAAACTGCCCAGGTAGAACACACGATTCAAGCCGTCTAATGTAGCTAGGCGAGTCGTTGGTGCGTGCTGAAAATCCGCGCAGATATCATCCTCAACGATCTGAAAGTCGTGCTGTTGGGCGAGCTGCAGCACCCGATGAGCTACTGCTGGGGTAATCGTGCTACCGGTAGGGTTATGAAACACGCTGTTGATATAAAATAGTTTGGGCTGGAACTGAGCCAACAACGCTTCCAGACGCTCAATATCTGGCCCGTCGGCTAGCCGCGGTACGCCAACCACATGTATGCGTTGCAAGTGCAACAGGCCGAACAGGTTGTAATAGCCTGGCGATTCTACGAAGACAACATCGCCGGGCTCAAGCAGCATTCGAACCAAAAGATCGAGTGAATGGCTACCACCGCCGGTCATGACTATTTGCTGGGCGTTGGCGTTAATCGCTAATAGGCGCAGGCGTTCTTGTATTAAATCACGCAAATCCTGCGGCCCTTGAGGAGTGCTGTACTCGAAAATTCCCGAACGGCTTTTACGTGCCACTTGGCGAATGGCGTGGGTTAGGTCGTCTCCCTCTCGCCAATCGCTTGGCAGCCAGCCGCACCCCAACTTGAGCGTGTGCTCATTAGCATTGAAAAGCCCCCAAAGCCCGTTGGTGACTTCTTCCAGGCCGCTCGTGGCTACTGGCTGTGATATTAGTGCTGCCGCGCTATCCGCGATGTAAAACCCTGAACCGGGCCGTGAGCGTACTAAGCCCGCAGCGACCAGTCGCTCGTAAGCTTCAATCACGGCATTACGGCTAATGTGATGGGTTGCCGCCAAGCGACGAATTGAGGGTAAACGGCGGCCTCCGCCAGCACCATGTGCTGCGATCCAGGCGCGAGCGCCCGTTTCAATCTGTTGCGCGATAGGGGTAGGGGAGTCGCGGTTAACCTTGAGCTTCATAGTGGACCCTGTGGCTCACAACGGTTCTCTACAGTCTTTCTTTAAAACTGTGCTGTAAAACTGTTCTCGAAAAGGGCGGAACAGTGTCTTGAAATTGGTTGCCAAGTGTATCTTACCGGTGATCGGCAAGCGTGGGAGCTTAGTGGTTCAAATACCTGCTTATTTAGGATAACGCTATGAACCGCGCTTTACCTCGAGCCACTGTCCGCAGTGCTGTTTATCTGGCCTTTGCGCTGTGCATGATTACCACAGCGGTTAATTTACAGGCTCCGCTCTACGATGCACTCGCCGCGCGCGACGGCTTGGGGGTAGGGGCGACAACGATCGCCTTTGCCTGCTACGTAGTGGGTGTCTTGCCGGTTCTGCTGGGTTTAAACGGACTGGCAGATCGAGTGGGGCGCAAGCCATTAATCATGGCCGCGCTACTGCTAAGTCTAATGGCGACTGCAACGACCTTAATAGCCCCCAGTTTGGTGGCACTAGGAGTAGCCCGCTTTCTACTGGGCATCAGCATGGGGCTGACGTCGGCAGTCGCGCCTGCTTATATGCAACTGCTCGTGAGCCCGGAGGATAACCGTGTTGCCACCAACTACGTAACGGCCAGTACCTCGCTGGGTTTTGGTCTGGGAGCCGCGGTCACTAGCCTGTTTCTCTTCCATACCACTAGTATGTCGCCCCCCAGTTTGTGGATTTATATGGCTGCCGCGACGCTGGCGCTTATAGCGGTTTCTACTCTGGGGGATACCCCACCGAGTGCCAATAAGCGCTCTCTGCTGCGTTTGCCAAGCTTCCCTCGGGGTACTTTCGCCTTCGGGCTAGCCATTTTACTGGCGTGGGCAACAGTAGGGTTAGTGATTGCGACACTCCCTTCCGCCCTGCAGCGCCACGGTTTATCTGTCTGGAGTGGATTCGCCACGTTTGGTATTTGCAGTTGCGGTGTGCTGTTTCAACCTTGGGCAAGAAAGTTGACACCACGCAGTGCAACGCTACTGGGGCTGGCCATTTTGCCAATGGCCTATACGCTAATCGCCTGGGGTGCTGTTCAAGGCTATCTATCGGCAGTGCTGGTGGGAACGGTTGCCGCCAGCAGCTCTTGCTACGGGTTTATCTACCTGGGTGGGTTGAGTGGTGTGTTGGCAGCGGGCGAGGCTGCTGTTTCTCAGGCCAGCGCCGGTTACTTTTTGATGGCATATATTGGTTTCAGTCTCCCGGTGATCATGACCGGACTACTCATTGATGCAGTCGGTCATGTTCTGGCGTTGTCTCTGTTTGGATTAGCCCTCTTGGGCGGTGTGATGATAACGGCGCTGTTGCTGCGCCGCTCGCTGTAGTCCGTTAAGCATTGTTAGTTGGCGAGGAGGCGTGTGTATCCACCAGCAGCCCACAAGAGGGCGCTGCCCAGCGGTTGTCAGCGGTGAAAACCACGTCGCATACCACGGGCGAGTAGTAGCGGCGCACTTCTTCATCGATGCGCTGACGCAGCGCGTCTTGGTTTGCCAGGGTCGCTTCGGGCAGCTCTTTGGGGAGTACCACGTGGACGATGACGTAAAGCAGGCGGCCGGGGCGTACCATACGCACGCGCACCTCCAGGGTATCGATATCGGCAAGGCCACGGGCGACGGCTTGGCGCACCGGTTCAGCGACGGCTTCTTCCGGGGTTTTGTTGAGCAGCTCTCTTAACGCTTGCGACGCCATGCGCACGGGTACCCCCAGGCAGAGCACCACCACTGCAATCACCAATACGGAATCCACATAGGGCAAAACAGCTTGCCAGCCGAGGCGTTCAAACAGCATCACTAAGCAAAAAGCCGCCAGGACGGCCCCTGAAATCACGCTGTTCACCAGCCAGTTTAGTTTGTCGGCGGCCACCAAGGGGCTACTGACATGGCGCTGGCTGCGGTGCATAACCCAAGCGGTCAGCGAACAGGCGGCGGTCGCGAACAGTGCATAAATCACCGCAAGCCCTGCGGAAATTTCTCGCCCACCGGTAAGCAGTGCGGCCACGGCATCCACCAGTGCGAAGATCGATACCCCCAAAATCAGCAAACCTTTGCATAAATTAACCAACGACTCGAAGTAGCTGTAGCCAAAGGGGTACGACTCGCTATCTGGGCGGCTGGCAAGCTTGCTGACCTTGATGGTCACCAGCGATACGCTAAAGTAGATAAGATTGAACAAGCCATCCAATAGGATGGCCTGGGAGTTCGAGGCCAGGGTGGCCACGATACCGGCACAGCCAATGAGCAGCGCCATGAAGGCGGAAAAGGCTAACGTACTGGATTCTGTCTTCACGAACGTATGGCTCCCATGCCTACCGAATCAAGAGGCTGGCAAGCATAGCAACTTTGCCCCGATGATACCGCTGAATGAACGCCTCGCAGAGCTATTTGGCAACCGGGAAAGCGTTGTACTAGCCTTGAATAACGTTTTCCGTAAACGCCAAACCAGGAGGTTGATGCGATGCCATTTCTGAATGCAGGGACGGAGCAGGGCACACCGGTTGAGATTTATTACGAGGTTCACGGGGCAGGAAAACCGGTCGTACTGATTCACGGTTGGCCACTGAGTGGCCGCTCTTGGGAGAAGCAGGTGCCTGCGCTGGTGGATGCGGGCTACAAGGTGGTGACCTATGACCGCCGTGGTTTTGGCCATTCGACCCAAGCGGATGGCGGTTATGACTACGATACCCTCGCCTCTGACCTAAAAAAGCTGCTGGACGCGCTGGATCTTAACGACGCGACCCTGGTGGGCTTCTCCATGGGCGGCGGCGAAGTCGCTCGCTATTTGTCGAGCTACGGCACCGAGCGTGTCAACAAGGCGGTGTTGGCAGCGGCGGTGCCACCGTATCTGTATAAAACCGACGACAACCCGGAAGGCGGCCTGGACGATGCCACGATTCACCAGTTCCTGGAAGGCGTGAAGGGCGACCGCATCGCCTTCTTGGATGACTTCACCAAGAGCTTCTTTACCGCCAACGACAAGAGCGACCTGATCAGCGAACCGAACCGGCTTTATCACCGCGATATCGCGGCGTTCGCCTCGCCCAAAGCGACCTACGACTGTATCAAAGCGTTTAGCTACACCGACTTCCGCAAGGATTTACCCAAGGTCGACATTCCGACGCTGGTTCTCCATGGGGATGCTGATGGCATTGTTCCGTTTGAAGTGAGCGGCAAGCGCGCCGCTGAGCTGCTGCCCAACGCTTCGCTAGAAGTGATCGAGGGTGGCCCGCATGGGCTTAACGCCACCCACCCCGAGGCATTCAATCAGGCGCTGATTCGGTTTTTGGATCAATAAGTAGCGTCACTCTCAAACAGCCGCGCCGCCTGGATAGGCGGCGCGGCTGTTTGCGTTGCGGGGGCGTTAGAGGTAAGCGTTCGGCTAGCCTTCCACCCACACTTCATCGCCCTTGAAGGCGACGCGCCAAGTGCGTAGCTGTACCTCATCCTCCTCCAAACACTGGCCATCTTCCAGGCGGAAGTGCTGCTTGTAGATCGGAGAGGCCACCACGGGGCTGCCTTTGATATCGCCGACGATGCCGCGGGCAATCACATAGGCCTTCGAGAAAGGATCGAAGTGGTCCAGGGCATAGAGCTCTTGCGCGTGGCCGGGCAAATAGAACAGCGCCACTTGGGCAGGGCCTGCTGAGGTAGTTAGCCATGCGGCGACGCCGGAAAAGGCCACGAGGTCTGCTCTGGTGCAGAGCGGCTGCCAAGTGTCGTTGCGGTTCGTCGGTTTAAGTGCGGTGGCGGTCATGGTCGTCCTCGATTCTTTGGTCACTGGGTTAAGCAGGGCGTAGCTGGCCGCGCTCGGAAGTCATGATGATGGAAGGGTCGGGCCGTGCATCGTTCACGAAACTTCTAAAACGCTTTAACTTTTCCGGATCACTGATGGCGTTGGCCCACTCGCACTGGTAGCTATCCACCACGTGCTGCATTTGGCGCTCCAGCTCATCGCTGATTCCCAGGCTGTCTTCCAGAATCACCTCTTTCAGGTAGTCCAGGCCGCCCTCCAGGTTTTCCCGCCATACCGAGGTGCGCTGCAAGCGGTCGGCGGTGCGTACGTAGAACATCAAAAAGCGGTCGATGGTGCGGTAGAGCTGCTCGTCATCTAAATCGGTGGCGAAGAGTTCCGCATGGCGGGGGCGCATACCGCCGTTGCCGCACACGTAGAGGTTCCAGCCGTTTTCGGTGGCGATAATGCCAATGTCTTTGCTCTGCGCTTCGGCGCACTCGCGGGTACAGCCGGAAACCCCGAACTTGATCTTGTGCGGTGCACGCAGGCCCTTGTAACGGTTCTCCAACTGAATCGCCATGCCCACGCTGTCCTGCACGCCGTAGCGGCACCAGGTGCTGCCCACACAGGATTTCACTGTGCGCAGCGACTTACCGTAGGCGTGGCCGGTCTCAAAGCCCGCTTCAATTAGTTCGCCCCAAATGGCCGGCAGGTCTTCTAGCCGTGCGCCGAACAGGTCGATGCGCTGGCCGCCGGTAATCTTGGTGTAGAGTTGGTACTTCTGGGCCACTTGCCCTAGCACCACCAGCTTGTCGGGGGTAATTTCACCGCCCGCAATGCGCGGAACCACCGAGTAGGTGCCGTTTTTCTGCATATTGGCCATGAAGGTGTCGTTGGTGTCCTGCAGCGGCACGTGGGCGGCATCGGTAATCGGTTCATTGAAGCAGGAGGCGAGAATCGAGGCCACCGCCGGTTTGCAGATATCGCAGCCGAGGCGATGCGTCTCGGCATTGCCGTGCTTCTCCATTAGCTCGCTGAATGTCTTGATGCCTTCGACACGTACGATGTCGTAAAGCCCTTGGCGGGTATGGGCGAAGTGCTCGCAGATCGATTTATCCACTTCGACGCCGCGGGCTTCCAATTCGTGATCCACCACGCTTTTGAGCAGCGCCGCACAGCCGCCGCAGCCGGTGCTGGCTTTGGTCGCGCCTTTAACGCTGCCAAGGTCCGCCGCGCCTGCGTCGATGGCACTGCAGATGCTGCCTTTCGTCACGTTGTGACAGGAGCAAATCATCGCCGTTTCCGGCAAGGCATCCGGCCCCAGCGCCGGGGCAGCACCGCTTTGTTGCGGCAGAATGAGCGATGCGGGCTCTTGGGGAAGCTCGATGCCGTTGGCGTAGTACTGCAACAGCGTGTCGTAGACACTATTATCGCCCACCAGCATGGCCCCCAGCAGCTTCTTACCGTCGCTGGTGACGACCAGCTTGCGGTAGACCTGGGTGAGCGGGTCGAGGTAGCGGAACATGCGGGCGCCAGGATTTTGATTGCCGTGGGCATCGCCAATAGAACCGACATCCACGCCCAGCAGTTTTAGTTTGGTGCTCATATCGGCACCGCTAAAGCAGGTATCGCCCCCCGTCAGCGTGGCGACGGCCGTTTTGGCCATTTGGTAGCCAGGTGCCACGAGGCCAAAGATACTCTGATTCCACAGCGCTACCTCGCCGATGGCGAGGATATTTGGGTCGTTGGTGCGGCACTGGTCATCGATCACTACGCCGCCGCGCTCGCCAATGGTCAAGCCGCACTCCCGGGCGAGGGTATCTTGCGGGCGAATACCGGCGGAAAAGACGATCAGGTCGGTTTCCAGCACTTTGTCGTCTTGGAAGACCATCCGCAGGCGGCTGGTGTCGCCGGGTTCGATACGCTGGGTGGCCCGCTCGGTGAGTACCTGAACACCGAGGGCTTCGATTTTCTCTTTCAGCAGCTCGCCGCCTTCGCTATCTACCTGCATGGGCATCAGTCGCGGGGCGAACTCCACCACGGCGGTATCCAGGTTCAGCCCGCGCAGCGCGTTGGCGGCTTCCAAGCCGAGCAAGCCGCCACCGACCACCACGCCGTTGGTGGCGTTTTTGGCCGCTGCCTGAATGGCATCCAAGTCATCCAACGTACGGTAGACCAAGCAGCCTTCGCTGTCGTTGCCGGGAATGGGCGGCACAAAGGGAAAGGAGCCGGTGGCCAGCACTAGCTGGTCATAGGCGTAGTGGCCCTGTTCGGTCACCACCAGCTGCTGTTCGCGGTCAATCGCGGTGACCGCTTCACCGCTGCGTAGTTGAATGCCGTGGGTGTGGTAGTAATCGCCATCGCACAGCGCCAGTGACTCCGCATCGCGGCCGCTAAAGTACTCGGATAAGTGCACGCGGTCGTAGGCGCGGTGGCGCTCTTCGCCAAAAATCGTCACCTCAAACCCCGCCAGCGCGCCGCTTTCCACGAGCTGCTCGGCAAAATGGTGGCCGACCATGCCGTTGCCGACGATGATCAACTTTTGCGTGTTGGAAGACGTGGTTGGAGTAGACATTGTGTGATTCACCATAGCTAAGCCGCCTCACGGGTGAGAGATAAAGGGGATGACAGGGTGTCGAGAGGGTTGTCGAGCGCTGTTTGGGCATCGGTTGCGCCAAACAGCAACAGGTGGCGGCACGCGGTTAAGTCGGTCGCGGCCAGCGCCTGCTCGAAATACCAGGGGCCGTGGCGGGTATCGCCATACAGCACCGCGCCGATGAGGCGGCCTTGATGGAGCAGCAGGCGGCAGTAGTCGCCGGTTTCCGGGTCTTGATAACGAAGCTCTTCGTGCTTGGCGGCGGCCTCGGTGGGGCCAAAGGCAAACAGGCTCACTCCGCTGACCTTGAGTTTGGTGGCCGTGGGGGCTTCTTGATACGCCGCTGGATTTTCACCACACAGCACGGCGGCCAGCACTTCTACCTGCCGCCAAATTGGCTCCACCAGCCCATAAGTGTGCTGCTCGAACTGGCAGCATTCGCCCAGCGCATAAATGTGGTGGTCTGAGGTGGTGAGGTGCCCATCCACCACAATGGCGCGGTCGTACATAAGCCCGCTTTGCTGGCCCAGCTCCGCATTGGGGGTAATACCCGCCGCTACAATCACGCTGTCGGCAGCTAGCTTCCGGCCATCGCTCAGTGTGACCGACTGCACCTGCCCATGGCCGTTATCTTCCAAGGCAGCAAGCGATGCGCCGGTTTCAATGATGATGCCGCGCTCGCGCAGCGTGGCTTCCAGCAATTGGGCGGCGGTGGTGTCTAGCTGGCGGTTCATCAACCGCTCGCTGCGCTGTAAAACGCTGACGGTGAGCGCGCTACCGCCCCGTTTGCGCAGCCCTTCAGCGGCTTCCAATCCAAGTAAGCCGCCGCCAATCACCACGGCGTTGCCGCCTTGCTGAGCAATAGCTTCTAAGGCGTCGGCATCGCGTAGGTCACGAAACGTATGAACACCGTCAAGAGTGATGCCAGGCACCGCTGGCAGCGTGGGGCGCGAGCCAGTGGCCATCACTAAACGGTCATAGCTTAAGATGTCGCCGCGATGCGTGAGGAGCAGGCGGCGTTCGCGGTCGATGGAGGTCACGCGGTCGCCAAGCGTCAGTGTGATGTTGTTATCGGCGTACCAGGAGGCGTCTTGCAGAGTGAGCGCCTCAGGCGCCAGTTCGCCCGCCAATAAAGGAGAGAGCAAAATGCGGTTATAGGCAGGTACCGGCTCCTCACCCACCACTGTGATACGGCGGGGGCGCTGCGAATGTTTAACCAGCGCTTCAAGTAGTCGGTGGCAAGCCATGCCGTTACCGATAATGACGAGGTGTTCGTTCGGTGAGCACCGGGAAGCGGTTTCCATAGGTAGCTCCTGTAGTTGAAACATAATGTTCAGCAAATAAAAAACGCCCCTGACACAGCCCTTTCAAGAAGGGAGTATCAGGGGCGTCGTTGCCCGTTGGCGTCGTTGATAACGCACAGCAACCGCCGTTGGCTGCCGAACTGTCTTGCCTTACGGTGAGCAAAAAGCCCGCCAGCTTTTGCCGTCGGTGGATTTAATTCAGCCTAATCAGGGTATTAAGCGTTTATGAAGAAGCGGCAGGCCGCTCATGGTTAGCTAGGCTTGCCCCACTTTGGTGCTTAAGCGGCGGTTAATGCACTCTCTTCAACCGATTATTCGACAAAGGGCATGCCTTTCGCGAAAAGTAGAAATGCAGGCTGCGTTTATAAATGATTGTTTATTAAGTATTTTAATGGTTTTAGAGCAGCGTGGGCGCAGGGTTTGCAGTTATTCCAGTAACAAGCAACAACGGCTCAGTGCAGGGTCTTTGCCCATAACGATCACAACGACTAATTGCGTCGAATAATACCAACTGCAGCAAATCACTGATGAGTACGGCACCCGGTAAGCGGTGCTCCTGAGACAACGGCGTCCAGGCAGGCTTCTTTCGAGGCTGGCTTGGGCGCTTTTTGCTTTTTAACGCCGGAGGAAACTGCCATGCCACAGGCCAATCGGCTCGCCCGAACCACCTGCCCCTACTGCGGCGTCGGCTGCGGCGTTACCGCCACGCTGGAGAACGGGCAGCTCATCGCCGTCGAAGGAGACCGCGAGCACCCAGCCAACTATGGCCGCCTGTGCGTGAAAGGCACCGCGCTGCACGAAACGCTGAGCGAGCAGGGGCGCTTGCTGAAGCCGCGCGTGGACGGCCAAGAGGTCTCTTGGGAGCAGGCGCTCACCACCACCGCCGAACGCTTGCAAGCGCAGCGCAGCGCCCATGGCCCGCAGTCGGTGGCGGCGTATCTGTCTGGGCAACTCTTAACCGAAGATTATTACGTTGCCAATAAGCTGTTTAAAGGCTTCTTAGGCACTCCTCATCTGGATACCAACTCACGGCTCTGCATGGCGTCCGCCGTGGCGGGCTACAAGCGCGCCTTTGGTGCCGATGCGGTGCCCTGCAATTATGAAGACCTAGAAGAGGCGGAGCTGGTGGTGTTGGTGGGTTCTAACCTTGCCTGGAATCATCCGGTGCTCTATCAACGATTGAAGGTGGCCAAAGAGCGCAACCCGCTCATGCGGGTCGTGGTGATCGACCCGCGAGTGACCGACTCTTGCGAAATTGCCGATCTCTATTTGGGCATTCGTCCGGGTAGCGATGCTTACCTGTTTAACGGGCTGTTGGCGTGGATGGCTGACCACAACCGCTTGGATAGCGTGTACCTAGAACGCTACACAGAGGGGGTAGACGAAGCGCTGAGCACTGCTAGGCAGAGTGCAGACAGTGTGGAAGCCGTCGCCCGCGAGTGTGATGTGGACCCTGAACGCCTGGAAACCTTCTACTACTGGTTTGCCAGCCAGCTGCATGTGGTCACGCTATACTCCCAGGGGGTGAATCAATCCTCCAGCGGTACCGATAAGTGCAACGCGATTATCAACTGCCACCTAGCGGGCGGGAAAATCGGTTTGCCGGGGGCGGGGCCGTTTTCAATCACCGGCCAGCCCAACGCCATGGGCGGGCGAGAAGTGGGTGGGTTGGCCAATCAACTGGCGGCGCATATGGATTACCACACGCCGGGCGCTCGTGAATTAGTCAGCCGCTTCTGGGCCACCAAGCATTTAACCCCGGCACTGCCTGACGCCCCGGGTTACAAGGCGGTAGAACTCTTTGACGCCATCGAGCGTGGCGAGATTACCGCTCTGTGGGTGATGGCGACCAATCCGGCGGTGAGCATGCCGGATGGGGAGAAAGTGCGCCGCGCGCTGGCAAAATGCCCGCTGGTGATCGTTTCGGAGTGCGTCGCCAATACTGACCTGCTGCCCTTTGCGGATATCGTGCTGCCCGCGTCGGGTTGGTCGGAGAAGGATGGCACGGTGACCAACTCAGAGCGGCGAATTTCCCGCCAGCGGGGGATGCTGCCTCCTCCCGGAGAAGCGAAGCACGACTGGTGGATACTCTGCGAAGTGGCTAAGCGCTTAGGTTTTAGTGAGGCGTTCAGCTATACCCACCCGTGGGAGATTTTCGATGAGCACGCACGCCTCTCTGGCTATGAGAATAGCGGCGAGACCCAGCGGCTGTTCGATATCTCAGGGCTGGTAGGCCTGGGCCAAGCGGCTTATGATGCGCTCGCACCAATCCAGTGGCCCGTGACTCAGCAGGCTCCTCGCGGCACGGCAAGGCTGTTCGAAGATGGCCGGTTTGCTACGGCGAATGGCCGAGCCAAACTGCTGCCGATTACTCCGCGACCACCGGAGCAGCCGCTGAGCGACGACTACCCGCTGCGCTTGAATACCGGTCGCGTGCGGGATCAGTGGCATACCATGACGCGTACCGCCCGTGCGCCGCGCTTGATGAACCACCGCGCCGAACCGTTCATTGAGCTGCACCCAGACGATGCGGCTCAGGCAGGCTTAACGGATCAGGGTTTGGCGACGTTGACCGCTGCCGCCGGGGAGTACCGTGGGCGGGTGCGGGTTTCCAACGCCCAGCGCCGAGGCGAAGTCTTCGTGCCGATGCACTGGACCGACTGCTTTACCAAGCAGGGTCGCAGCGGTGCACTGATTAAAGGCTATACCGACCCGCTCTCCGGGCAGCCGGAAGCCAAGCAGGGGGCGGTGGCGGTGAGTAAGCTCCCCATTGCTTGGCAGGCGACGCTGCTGCTAGCCAACGAGTTGGATACGCAACCATCGCCCTGGTGTCGCAGCGACTACTGGGCGCGCATTCCGATGGCAAGCTGCACCCGTTGGCAGCTAGCGGATAGCCAGCCAGTTAAGGATTGGCTGGCGCAGGTGGAAGCGTGGTGCGGCATGCCTGTCTCTTTGTGGTGTGACGACCCGGCAACGGGTAGGCTGCGCGCAGCGGGAGTAGTGAACGGGCGGCTGCGCTGGTGGTTGATGGTGGGGCCACCCGACGAACTGCCCGGGCTTGCCTGGCTTGAAGCGCGCTTCACTGACGCTACCCTGGAGACACAGCACCGTAGACGCCTGCTGGCCGGGTGCGATGATGGTGCTGTTGATATCGGCCCGGTGGTGTGCAGCTGCCACCAGGTTGGCCAAGCCAGCATTGTGAAAGCGATTCATGCGGGCGATACCAGCGTAGAAGCGTTAGGCGCACGACTGGCCTGCGGCACCCAGTGCGGCAGCTGCCTACCCGAACTAAAAGCGATACTTGAAGAGGAGCGGCCCCATGCGCGCGCTAAGCAAACAGCTAACACAGAAGTGGCCTGAAGCGCTGTGGCGCTTGGGTCAGAGGGCGTGGGCGCCTTTTAGTCGCGACACCGCCGCTCGTTTACACCTGCCGTTAAGCGGTGAGTGCCAGCCGGGAACCGTCTATTTAGTCGGCGCAGGCAGCGGCGATGTCGAGCTGCTGACGTTAAAAGCCGCGCGGTTGCTAATGCAGGCAGACGCAGTAGTGTATGACCGCCTTGTCGGGGACGAGGTGTTAGGGCTCATTCCTCCGGGCACCGAGCGCTACTACGTCGGCAAAGCCAGCGGCCATCACAGCATGCCTCAGGCAGAAATTGGTGCGCTGATCGTCTCCCTGGCCCAGGCAGGCAAATCGGTAGTGCGCTTGAAGGGTGGCGACCCCGGCGTGTTTGGGCGCATGGGCGAAGAGTTAGCGGCTCTGGCAGAGGCCGAGCTGCCCGCAGAGATTGTGCCGGGTATTACCGCCGCCTCCGCCGCAGCGGCGGGGATGGGAATCCCGCTTACTGATCGCGGCCACGCCCAGCAGGTGCGTTTTATTACGGCTCAGCTATGCCGGGAAGGCGGTATGCCGGACTGGGCGTCGCTGGCGCGTCAAGACGAGACCCTGGTGTTCTACATGGGGCTCTCCAAAGTGGCTGCCATTTGCCATGGCCTGCGCCAAGCGGGCCTGCCCGATACGTGGCCTATCATGCTGGTGGCCAACGCCAGCCAGCCCGAGCAGCAGTCCCTGGTGGGCACGCTAGCCGATATGCCCGAACGCCTCGCCGCTCAGCCGCTGCCATCGCCCTGCCTCATTATGGTGGGCAGTGTGGTCAGTATGGTGACCCATAGCCCAGCTGCTACGGGCGCACAGGAGCAGCATTGTCAGCAGGCCTGATGGCGGGGTGTTGTTTTTTTACGAAAGAATGTTAAAAGCCAGGGTTGAAGTCCTGGAGTGCTCTCCCCATATTCGTTAACACGCTATCAAATGAAGCAAAGGAGAGAAGGGATGCACAATGACGCTCCGAACCCCGGTTTTGGCACTTTTCGCCTGGAAGGCGACACGTTAACGAAGAGCATTCACGCGGCCCTGGAGGCCGGTTACCGCCATATCGATACCGCTCAGTTTTACGATAACGAAGCGGGCGTTGGCAAAGCGATTGCCTCTAGCAGCGTTCCCCGTGAAGAGATTTTTCTGACCACGAAAGTGTGGTTCGACAAGCTCGAACCCGCCGCGCTGAAGGCCAGCGTCGATGAAAGCCTGGAAAAGCTGGGCACCGATTATGTAGACCTGCTGCTTATCCATTGGCCATCGCCGGATGATGCGGTGCCTATGGCGGACTACTTAACCGCCTTAAAAGAAGTGAAGCAGGCGGGCAAAGCGCGACATATCGGCGTGTCGAACTTTACCATTGCACAGCTCGATGAAGCGGTGGATATCTTAGGCGCTGGCGAGATCTTTACGAACCAGATTGAGGTTCACCCGTTCCTGCAAAATCGCCGCTTAGTGCAGCACTGCGAAAAGCTCGGCATCAAAGTGACGGCCTTTATGCCGCTCGCTGTTGGCAAAGTGCTCGATGAGCCTGCGCTGCAGCGCATTGCGGATGCACATGGGGCCAGCCCGGCGCAAGTGACCTTGGCGTGGATCCATCAACTGGGCTACCTGACTATTCCGTCGTCCACCAAGGCGCGCAATATTCAAAGCAACATCGACGCTTTCAAACTGACCCTGAGTGAGTCAGAAATGGCACAGATTGCTGAGCTGGATCGCCATGAGCGTATTGCAAACCCAGATTTTGCCCCACAGTGGGACGACCAGCCGTTAGGTGGCTAGGCAGTCCACTCTATTGTAAAACCTGCGCGCTAAGGGAAACTGTTGGCGCAGAGGGTGTTCTTAAGGGCGGTGGCTGTTACTCGCCGCCCTGTTAAGCTTCTCTTAATAAACCAGGAGTACAGTGTGAAACAGTATAAGGTTCGCGATAACGCGCTGAAAGCCAAGTTACGCACACCCATGTTCAAAATGCAGCAGCAAATGCCCAAGAAAGGCAAAGGCAGCTACTCTCGCAAAGGGCGTCATGCACAGAAGGGGCAACCTTCTATTTGCTACGGCGTCCTGAGAGGGCATCGCCAAGCCGCTTAAATCAGCGTTTTGGCGATGCCTTCCCCAGGCATCGCTGCAGGCAATTTGCCAGTCTGCAGACTCTCATCAGCTTTTGGCCGACCGCAAGGTCGGCTTTTTTATGTCAATTGGCCGCTTGCTCTACGGTAGAGATACTGCACACTTCCATGCGGTAACCCGATTGATACACGCTACGTAGGCGCAAGCCGTGCCTGCCATCCAGCTCTAATTTGCGGCGCAATCGGCTTACATGGGTATCAACTGTGCGCGTTGATACATCGCCTTTTATTCCCCATACCAGTTCCAGCAAATGCGCGCGGCTTAACAACTCACCCACTTTGGAAAAGAACAGGGTTGCCAATCGATACTCCCGCTCGGTTAGCTCAACAGTGTGGTCATCGACCTTAATAGTGTGCTCGTCGGTATTAATCGAAAACGCTCTGGGGCAGGTCGCTGAAGGGCGGGGAGTGTCGTAACCGGCACGCCGACCCAGCGCGCTGACACGCGCCAGAAACTCCTTAGGGCGCAGTGGTTTCGCTAGAAAATCATCGGCACCTTGTTCCAGTGCCTTTACCACGTCATCTTCCCCCTGACTTGCCGTAATAAACAGAATGGGTCCACGCCAACCGTCGTTTTGACGTAAATGGCTGACCACATCCATGCCGCAACCATCCGGCAGCCGCCAGTCAATAATTAGAAAGTCGAAGCGCTGCTCTTGCGTAGCTCGTCTTAGCTCACTTGCCCTACCAAACAGAGACACCTGATGCCCTGCAGAAAGCAGGCACTGCTCGATAAACGCTTGTTGGTCGAGATCATCTTCCAGCACGCCGATATGCATAGTGAATTACCTATTTTTTATCGTGTGATACATCTCACACCACCGGGAGGGACTACTCATGCGTTAATTCTAGTTTAGGTAAGGGGAACGACACAAAGGTTTACAGTTAACGCTTAAGTCGTAGCGCTATAATTCGTTTACAATTAGGAGGTTAAAAATGTCTAAGTATATGATTAATAGATCTATTCTTGTAGTGGTTAGTGCGTTTGTATGCAACATCGCGCAAGCGCTCGATTCACCTACCGGTAGCGTCATTTTGAAAGTGACCGGCAACATTACCCAAACCAACGTGGGGGATGAAGCGCATTTCGATAAAGTCATGCTAGAAGCGTTAACGCAGCGTACCACTGACACCAGCACGCCTTGGCATGATGGTGTGGTGAGCTTTGAGGGGCCGCTGGGAAGGGCATTATTAGAAGCCGTGGGCGCTGAAGGGGAGCAGTTGAACGTGGTGGCGCTCAATGACTACTCCTCTATGGTGCCGGTCAGTGATTTTTACGATCATGAGGTCATCTTGGCCATGCGCGCAGATGGTCAACCGCTGAGAGTTCGCGATCATGGGCCGCTGTTTATCATTTATCCCTTCGATGAAAATCCTTCACTCTTGAACGAAGAGATCCTTACCCGCTCCGTATGGCAGGTTAAGCGAATAGAGGTCGAGTAACGGTCGCGTCTGCTAGGTAAACGCCATGTTGCCCATTTTGAGACACTACTTTTCGCGTCGTGTGAGGGTTGCTACCTTTTCAGCAATCCTCTTTTTTCTATCTGCCATTATTACGGGCGGAGTCATCTTCCAGCGGCAGCACGCCATCGAAAATCGCCTGTTGGAAAACCTCGTGTGGACGGGGTATCAGTTTGATAGGGAAGTGCGCGAGTTTCACCTGACGCTGGTGGATAGCCAGCTGGGTCACATGAGCAGCGAGGATTTGCTGCTGCGTTTTGAAATACTGTTTAGCCGGAAGACGCTGTTTCAGCAGGGGGAAATCAACCTGGCAGTGTCTAAAATTGAGGGCGTGAATGCACTGGTAGAACAAGCCGCCGCCGTGATTCATGAGATCGACCACCTGATCGAGCCGCTTTGGGACGATGCTAACGCCCTAAACGACGAGCTAATTCGTCAAGCCTTGGAGCGCACGGTTCAACTGCAGCAAATAACCGGCACCATCTTGATAGAGACCAACGCAAGCGTGGCGCGACTGCGCACGCTAGAGCGTGAAAAGATGACACAGCTCTACGGGCTGGCATTAATCATACTGCTCTCGTTGATGTTATCGGGCGGTCTATTGGTTCGCGCTCTGCTTATCGAAGGGAAGGTCAGCATTCGTAAGGCCCAAGCGTTAGAGGTGAAGAGCCGAGAGCTGAAAGAGACGGCCAAGCGCGCTGAAATCGCCAGCCAGGCCAAATCCCAGTTTATGGCAGTGATGAGCCATGAAATTCGCACGCCGCTCAACGGTGTGGTGGGTATGGCCGACCTACTGAGTGAAGAAGTACATACTCCTAAAGCCCACGCTTACCTATCGGCACTCAAACGCAGCGCTGAGAGCCTGCGCGCCGTGATCAACGATATTCTGGATTACACCAAAATAGAGAGCGGACGGCTTGATTTGGATGCTCGTACTTTTGATCTGCGTGAATGTATAGAAGCGCTCTGTACAGGCTATGTGCTGCAGGAGAAGAGCAAATCGGTCGTGTTTAACTACTCCATTGATCCGTCGCTGCCTCGGTTTGTGGTGGGCGATATCGCTCGCCTTCGCCAAGTCATGATGAATCTGATCAATAACGCGCTGAAATTCACTGAAGAGGGTTTTGTGAAGTTTCACGCCTCGCCAGGTGATGACCATCGACTGCTGTTCGAAGTGTACGACACGGGGTGCGGTATTGAAGCGGCAGATCAAGAGCGTCTTTTTTCAGCCTTTTCGCAGGTAGATACTTCGATGGCGCGTCGCCACGAAGGCACAGGGCTGGGGCTCGCCATTTGTAAGCGACTCGTGCATGCCATGGGCGGTGAGATTGGCGTGACCAGCCAAGTAGGGATGGGGAGCCGTTTCTGGTTTGCGGTGGCGTTACCGGAAGCAGAGGCTATGGAGGTCTATCACCACAGCGAACAGCAAGCAGCGCTGGTGGATAACCACCATATTCTGATTGTGGAAGATAACCCCATTAACCAGACCGTCGCGAAAGTCATGTTGGAGCAGCTTGGGCAGCGCGTGACTATTGCCGATAACGGCCAGTCTGCGCTTACACAGCTTCAAGAGGAGTATTCGGCCATTGATCTCGTATTAATGGATATGCAAATGCCGATTTTGGATGGCCCAGAAACCACACAGCGCTGGCGAGCTTTTGAAACCGCGAACGCGCTGCCGAGGTTGCCTATTGTAGCGATGACGGCAAACGTTATGCCCGAACATCGCGAGCGCTGCTTTGAAAGCGGTATGGACGACATGATCAACAAGCCGTTCACGCGAGAAGAGCTGTATCAACTCATCAGTCGCTACGTTCCCACCGCTGACGTAACGATGGAGAGTGTCGAGCAAAGCGGACGCGCTGTCAGCGAGCAGGAGAGTGCGCTAGGTGACTCACCAACAGAGAGAGACGCACTGGACGTGCTGGATCGCAAAATTTGCGCAGAGCTTCAGGAGGCGTTTGATCCAGCGTCACTCAATGCGCTGTTGAACGCGTTTTTGACCCGGCTGGAGGAGCGTTTAATTCGCCTGCGGGCGTGTTGGCTTGCGGGAGATAATGAGTCGTTACGTAAAGAGGCTCACTCACTAAAAGGGGCCGCCGCTTCGCTAGGCTGCGCGGCAATTGCCGAAAGGGCTGCATTGTTGGAAAAAGGCGCTAGTCAGGAAGGGGAAGCGTCAGTCGTTGGGTTGCTGGATGCGCTGGAAGCGCTGAAACTCATCACTCAGCAAGCACTTTTAGACCAAGGGTTGTTGGCGGTATAAGACCATGTCCAGCGCTATTCGGGGTAGCGCTGGAAGTATTTGGCCAAGAGAATCGTTGGTGTCGAGTAGGCGCGCTTAGCGATTGTCATTTGATGATCCAACCACCCATCGAACTGCACTGACGAGAGAGGGCGAGAGATGAAGTAGCCTTGCCCAATGGGGCAGTGCGCTTTGGCGAGCAGCGCCTGCTGCTCTGCGCTTTCGATCCCCTCTGCCACGACGCTCATCCCGAGACGCGCGCCAAGCTCGACAATGGAGAGCGTAATAGCTTGGGCGCTGGGCTCGCTATCGATGAGAGATACAAAGCTTCGATCAATTTTTAACTCATCAAACGGCAGTCGGTAGAGCTGTGTTAACGATGAGTAACCCGTGCCGAAGTCATCAAGCGCTAACTTGCATCCCCGTTTACG
Source organism: Vreelandella lionensis (assembly GCF_044543515.1). NCBI lineage: Bacteria > Pseudomonadati > Pseudomonadota > Gammaproteobacteria > Oceanospirillales > Halomonadaceae > Vreelandella > Vreelandella lionensis. Next base: position 68,476 of record NZ_JBITWC010000007.1, read on the forward strand.
TAGTTCATCCAAGACGTGTCGAGCATAGCCCAAGCACTCCACGCCGACGGATTCTGTCAGCTCCAGCGTAACGTTAGTCATATCGATGGGATACTGGCTGCATAGCGTATCGAACATCGACAGCATTTTTTCGGCTTTGATAAATTCTGCAGGCACGTTAATTGCGATGCTTAGCGGCAACCCACGGGCATGCCAAGCAGCCAGCTGTGCAAACGAGAGCTCTAAAATACACCAAGTCAGCGGCACCATCAGTCCGCTTCTTTCGGCCAGGGGAATAAAGTTATCAGGGTAAATGGTACCGCGCGTTGGATCTTCCCAGCGCACTAAGGCCTCTGCGCCTACAACCGCGCCTGTCGCCAGCGATACCTTTGGCTGCAGTGCTAGGCAAATATGCTGCTGCTTGATTGCCTGGGCCAGCTCGCCCACCGAGGGTGGTTTCGGCGATGACTCAATTTGCTCGATAAACGCGCTAAGGCCGGTCATTAGCTTGGCTTTAGGTAAAAAGCCCAGCATCTTTAGCCCCTTAGATTTACCTTCGGCAATTGCGTGGGCGGCCGTTTCATCAGAGCAGCTGCTTAACAGCAAAATAGGGGCATTCATTTTTAGATCATAGAGATAATCCAGGATATCCAGCCCGGTAAAATCGCCCAAGCCAAAATCCAGCACAATCAGGTTAGTGTTAAGTAGGGCAGGTTTACGCGCCAGCTCTCCCAAGCATCCGGCGGTGGCAACGTCAAAACCATGGCGGCTTAGCAACATTTTGCCTAGCAGCTGGATATCGACGTCATCATCAATTACTAACGCACTGGGCGGCATGATATGTCCTTTCAAATAGGTACGCGCAGCGTTTTAAGTAAGTGTTATTGCCAGCGCACTGACGCAATGCCTGAGTCGGCAATGCAAAAGCGCCTTCAGGTGCCAGGGGAGGAGCCTGAAGACGCAGAGATGAATAGGGCTAAACGATTGGCTTAGTGGGCATCATCAAAAAGACTCCCATTCAGGGGAAGGCTGACGAACCAAATTTCTAGGTAGCTTTGAAGCTAACTGTAGTGTGCTTTTATTAGTTTGATCAAGAGATACGTGACGCCCTGAATCAACGATGGATGGGCTATTGCTCAGTTTAAAAGAGCCCACCAATGTGCTCAGTCGATCCGCCTGTTCACGCAGCTCAGCGGCAGCGGCGCTAGACTCTTCTACCATCGATGCGTTGTGCTGCGTCATGCTATCCAGTTCGTTCACCGCGTCATTGACTTGACCAATGCCCACGCTCTGCTCTTTGGCACCTGCGCTGATCTCTGCGACCACATCGGCGACACGTTCAATACTTTGCATCATGCTGTGTAACGTATCGCTAGCTGCTTTAACCTGGGATACACCAGAGAGTGTTCGCTCAGACGAAGTGCTGATTAACTCTGAAATACTCTTTGATGCTTCGCTGGTGCGGCTGGCTAGAATACGCACTTCCTGTGCGACGACGGCAAAGCCTCGGCCATGCTCTCCCGCTCGTGCCGCTTCCACTGAGGCGTTCAGTGCCAAAATATTCGTTTGAAAGGCAATGCTTTCAATCATGGTCACGATTTCACCGATTTGGCTGGACGACTCGCTAATGCTGCCCATGGTTTTCTGAACGCCCTGCATGGCATTCAAACCTTGATGTGCAATGTCGCGAGTCGATAGTGCAAGCTGGTTGGCTTGTTGGGCAGACTCCGAAGCATTGTTCACCACCGCCGCAATTTGCTCCATAGAGGCGGAAGTCTGCTGAAGATTTGCAGCGGCCTGTTCGGTGCGTGAAGCAAGTTCTTGGCTGCCTTTGGCAATTTCTGTGGAGGCGTGCTGAAGGCTCACAGTGCTCTGGCTGACGGACTGCAGCGTGTCGTCGATACGCTTGATAAAAGCATTGAACTGTGCGGCTAGCTCACCAATTTCATCTTTACGTTTACTGTCAATGCGTGCCGTTAAGTCGCCATCACCTTCAGTAATTTCTTGAATTCTTGCGCTTACTTGTTGTATTGCTCTGGACATCATTTTAGGCCCCATGACTGCTACCAACATGACGAGAGCAAATACGGCTAAAGAAAAAATTAATGTAGAAGCCTGTTGTAGCTTTATTCTGTCGGCTACCGCTAGCTCAGTGGCTAATACTACTGCTTCAACATTTTGTCCTGAAATGTCATACAGAGAGCGCAATTCTTCAAAGCTTTCAAGAGATGAGCCTGAAAGAATATCTAAAGCACTATTAATATCACCTGATTGATGAAGCTCAAAAACACGGCTGCTTTCTTGCTTCCACTTACTATAAGTGATTTCAAAATTAGAGAGTTGTGCTAAAAGCTCAGGGTGAGATTGCATGCTTTGAAAGTACGCTTGCATCCGGTCGTAAGCTTGTTGCGCATTTTCTTCATAGCTGGCTAATAGCTGAGCACTTCTGCTTGAAGAAGAGGAAGTGAGAACATATTCAATTTCAGCTACACGAGCTTGATAAAGATCTCTGTCAGCATTAAGAGTGGTTGACATGGCAGGTATATAAATATCAACAACTTCATGAAATTTATCTTTTGCCATATTCACAAGTAAAAAGTCAGCAGCTACAACAGCTAATAATGATAGAGCAACTGTTGTAAAAGCGGCTGCATATTTAAAGCTGATTTTGTTAACCATTTTCATTTTCAGGCACCCTGTACCCCGGATTTAGGATGCTTTGAATATACTATTCGATCAATTTATTATCGATAATACGCGGGGAAGTGTCACTATTGTTTACGTTTGGCTCTCTATATGAATTTTAAAATGAAAATAAATCTCATTTGTACCCTTCAGCCTGCAAATGAAACAGCGACGCATAGCGTCCATTGTCTTCAAGCAGCGTTTCATGGGTGCCGCGTTCGATGATGCGTCCTTGATCAATGACGATGATTTGGTCGGCGCTGCGGACGGTCGAGAAACGGTGGGAGATCAGAATCGTCATCTTGTCGTGGCTGTGATCACGAAAGCGGGCAAAGACATCCGCCTCGGCGGCCGCATCCATGGCGGCAGTGGGTTCGTCCAGCACTAAGATATCGGCATCTTTGCGCATATAAGCGCGGGAGAGTGCCACTTTCTGCCACTGGCCGCCGGAGAGCTCTTGGCCGTTTTTAAACCAGCGCCCTAGCTGGGTTTGGTAGCCGTCGGGCATGCGCTTGATGAAGTGATCGGCCAGCCCGTCTTTCGCCGCCTGCTGCCAGCGCTGCTGATCATCGAAGGCGGTGGTATCGCCCACTCCAAGGTTTTCACCCACGGTGAGCTGATAGCGTACAAAGTCCTGAAAAATCACGCCCACCCGTGCTCTTAGCGCCTGAGTGTCCCAGTCGTTGAGGTCGCTGCCGTCTAGCAAAATTCGCCCTTGAGTGGGGCGGTAGAGCTGCGTTAAGAGCTTAATCAAGGTGGTTTTGCCCGAACCGTTTTCACCCACCAGGGCTAAGCTGCTACCGGGCACAATGTGTAGCGAAATATCGTGCAGCACCTCTTGGCCACCGGGGTAAGCAAAGCTCACGTGCTCAAAGCGCAGCCCGTCGTTAGGTACTGCGCCTTGGGTTAAATGGCCAGCGTCGGCTTCGGTGGGCTGTTCCAGGTATTCATATAAATTGGAGAGGTAGAGATTATCTTCATACATGCCGCTCACGGCTGTGAGGCTGGCAGATAACGCGCTTTGCCCCTGTTTGAAGACCATTAAGTACATGGTCATTTGACCTAGCGTTAGCGCACCTGCCACGGTTTCCACCACGACCCAGCCATAGGCAGCATAGAAAGTGAGCGTGCCCAGTAGCCCTAGAATAAACCCCCAGCTCTCTCGGCGTAGGGTCAGGCGGCGGTCTTCGGAAAATAGCTGGTGGAAAATAGCCCGGTAGCGCTGAAGAAAGCGCTGCTCTAAACCAAACAGTTTGACCTCTTTAATGCTGTCTTCACGAGCCAGTACGGTTTCCAGGTACATCTGCATGCGGGTTTGCGGCGAGCGCCAGCGAAATAGCCGGAAGGCATCGCCGGAGAATTTCGCCTCAGAAAGAAACACCGGCAGCGCCCCCACTACCAAAATCAGCAGTGCCCAGGGAGAAAACTGCACCAGCAGGAAGGCAAAACTGCCAAGGGAAATGGCATTTTGCAGCAGCCCAAAGGTTTTATTGACCAGCGCTAGTGGGCGGGTTGATGCTTCACGCCTGGCGCGGGTGAGCTGATCATAAAGCTCTGAATCTTCGAATTGGCTCAGCGACAGCGTGCTCGCTTTTTCCAAAATCATCACGTTCACTTTCTGCCCGAGCAGCGCTCTTAACAGCGACTGCTGGGCCGAGAGGCCACGCTGGGCTAACGCCATCAGGGCAATGATGCCGCCTTCCAACGCCACTAACCCCAGCACTGGAGTGAGCGTTGCCCATAAGTCAGGGTTGCTCGCTGCCTCATAGCTTTCCATCGCCGCCAGCACGCCATCAACAATCAGTTGGCCCACATAAGCCGCCACAGCGGGCAGCACGCCAGCCACCAGCGTGCAAAGCGCCAAGCCCAGCATCATCCAGCGGGAGGTTTCCCATACCAAGGCCAGCGCACGGCGGCTATAGCGAAACACGCTAAAGAAGCCGCTGAAGGGGGAGGGGGAGGAATAGGACGGCATCATGGCGTTAGCAACATCAAGGTAAGCAAAAAGAGGCTGCCATGATGCGTGGCTTCGGCGTTGATAGCCAGAGGAGATAGCCAGAGGAGATAGCGGTTGATTCCGCGAGCCTACTGCCCACCTGGGTGGGCAGTAGCGACACAGCACCAGCCGCTACAGCGGTAGCACTGCACCGTCGGTGCGTGGTTCAGTACCGCCTTGCAGCACGCCGGTATCAGAATTACGGAGAATGATTTGGCCACGGCCAAAGCTAATCGAATCCGCCACCTTAACAATCTTGTGGCCGCGCCGAGCGAGGGCCAGTGCCAAGTGGTTAGGGAAGTCGGCTTCCACTTCCACGGTTCTGCCAGTCGTCCACTTCCAACGGGGCATATCCAATGCGGCCTGTGGGTTGAGCTGATCCTCAATCATCGCAGTGACCACCTGCACTTGGCCCTGAGGCTGCATATAGCCGCCCATGACGCCAAAGGGCCCAACGGCTCGATCATCTTTGGTGATAAAGCCGGGAATGATGGTGTGGTAGGTGCGCTTGCCGGGAGCCAGGGCATTCGCATGCTCCGGGTCTAGCGAGAATGACCAGCCACGGTTTTGCAGGCTAATCCCGGTGCCAGGGATGACCATGCCGGAACCAAAGCCTTTAAAGTTACTTTGGATAAACGACACCATATTGCCTTCGTCGTCGGCAGTGGCTAGGTAGACGGTGCCGCCTTGCAACGGGTTGCCGTGTGCCGGGTCAACGGCCTGATCGCCGATCAGCGCTGCGCGCGCTTTCAGGTAGGCATCATCCAGCATTTGCTCGGTGGTGGGAGCCATCGCGCTGCGTTCGGTGATGTGTTTAAAGCCATCCATATAGGCAAGTTTAGTGGCTTCAATCCGGCGGTGCAGGGTTTCAACCGCATCGCCTGGGCACGGGTCTAACCGTTCCAGCATGCCGAGCGCCTGCAGCACGATCATACCGCTGCCGTTCGGTGGAATTTCCCAAATATCATGGCCTTGATAGCGCACGCTAATTGGGTCGACCCACTCGGGCTGGTAAGCGGCCAAATCCTCTTTACGAATTAAGCCGCCATGTTCGCGGGAGAACGCATCGATGGCCTCAGCCAGTTCACCGCGATAAAACGCCTCGGCGTTTGTGTTGGCAATCGCGGCCAAGCTTTTCGCGTGGTCAGGAGCGGACCATAACTCGCCTGGGCGCGGTGCCCGGCCTTTGGGCGCAAAGGTATCGAACCAGGGTTGGAAGGCCGCGTCGGGGTAGGTCGCGTAGTTATGGAAGGCCTCTTCCCACATTTGGTGGATCACCGGCGTCACCGCAAAGCCTTCTTCTGCCAGCGCGATGGCAGGCGCTAGCAGATCCGCAAAGGGCAGTTTACCAAAGCGCTCAGAGAGTGCTGCCCAGGCCGCAGGCGCGCCAGGCACGGTGACCGGCAGCATGCCATGGTTAGGCATAGCGTCATGGCCAAGCGCTTTCAAAGCTTCAATGGTGGCCGCCTGCGGAGCAGGGCCACTGGCGTTGAGGCCATGTAGCTTTCCATCGACCCACACAATCGCGAAGGCGTCGCTGCCAATACCGTTTGAGGTAGGCTCTACCACGGTAAGCGCGGCGGCGGTGGCAATCGCCGCATCAATGGCATTGCCGCCTTGCTGCAAAATAGTGATACCTACCTGGGCGGCGAGCGGCTGGGAAGTGGCTACCATGCCACGTTTGCCAAAGGTGGCCATCCGTCGCGAGGCGCTGGGGTAATAGAGAGCGTCGTTGTGCATGTTTATGATCCTTTGCGTCGATGAGTCATCGCTATTGGGATGTCGCAGGTTTTAGACGTTTCAGCTTACGGTCTTGGTAGAGCGAAAAAACGACCGAAGCAACAGCCAACACTAAGAACAGTGCAGAGAGTGGCCGTGTCAGGAAGGTTAGCCAGTTAGGGTCGAGCTCTAGCGCGCGGAAAAGCTGCCGTTCTAAATTGTTGCCCAGCACCACGCCGAGTATGAGCGGTGTAAGAGGAACACCCGCTTTCCAAAGCAAGTAGCCAATCACCCCGAAAATAAACAGCACCCAGATATCAAACAGGTTGTTATTGAGCGCATAGGCACCAATGGCGCAGAGCATCAGCACAACCGGCACTAGGATTTGTTGTGGGATTAACGAGATTTTGGCGAACCAGCGCACGAGCAGCAGATTACACAGCACCATGACCACCGCACCGATTAAGAGACTTGCGTAGATCGCGCCCACCAGCACCGGGTTTTGTTCAAACATCATCGGGCCTGGGGTGATGCCGTGGAGTATCAGCACGCCCATCATGATGGCCATCGGCAGATCACCCGGAATGCCCAGTGCTAAGGTCGGCACGAATGCACCGCCAGCAACGGCACTATTAGATGCCTCGGAAGCCACAATCCCGCTAGGGGTGCCCGTGCCAAACGTTTCAGGGTGGCGCGAAAACTTTTTCGCCTGGTCGTAGCTCACAAAGTTAGCCACGGTGCCGCCAGTTCCCGGTAGCGCACCGATCAGGCTACCAATTAAAGAAGAGCGCAAGGTGTTGAGTTTTTGACCTGCCATATCTTTCATAATTTGGCGGTAAGGAATTGACACGTTAGTGTCCACGCCTTTGCCGTTACCATCGCCGTCGCGCAGTTTTTCGATATTGCCGAGCAGTTGAGAGAACGCAAACACCCCAATCATCACGGGCAGCATCTCAAACCCCGAGCTGAGTGCGGGCAGATCAAAATCAAAGCGCAGATTACTGTTGCGGTCATACCCCACAGTGGTGATCAGTAAGCCCAGCGCGGCGGCTAATAGCCCTTTTAGGAGTGCTCCATTTGATAGGCCTGCCACCAGTGTTAGCGCAAAGATAATCAGCGCGGTAATTTCCCAGGGGCGGAAATTCATACTAAAGCTGGCTATTAACGGCCCAAAAAAGACCAGCACGGCCACGCTGATAATGGTGCCAAGAAAGGAGGACATGACACCGATGCCTAAGGCTCGGCCGGGCTCACCCTTTTGAGCCATGGGGTAGCCGTCATAGACAGTGGTAATGGAGGAGGGTGTTCCAGGTATTCCCAGCATAACACCCGATACAATACCGCCCGAGTACCCACCTACGAAGACACCCACCATCAGCGATACGCCGCTGACCGGGTCCATGGCAAAGGTGAACGGGAATACCACTAGGATAGCCATGGTCACGGTAAAGCCTGGAATACTCCCGCCTATAATTCCGAATAGCACGCCGAGTATGATCAAGCCCATTACCGAGAAGCTTCCGACTTCGCTGAGTGCTTGAAGAAAGAAATTAGTCATTTGTTGGTCCTCAACATTAGGGCAGCCATACGTTTAAGCCGTAACGGAAAATGACAAATACCAGCGGCACAAGTGTGAGGCTGATCCCTAGGTTGATTGCCCATTTACGCTTTGTATCTATGCCCAATAACAAGGCAAAAGACGCCACTAAAAAACTGATGGTGGCAACGATATAGCCCAGTAAGGGGAGAAGTGCTGCATACAGCCCAAACAGTACAAACAGCGCTACGACGATTTTACGTCGAGTAAACCAATCGCTGATCTCTGTACGCCATGACGCCACAGGAGTGACGCGGGTAAACAGAGAGCGGACTAGCAGCAGTACTGATAAGAGACCGATCGTCACTAGCAAGATGCGTGGAAACAGTGCTGATCCATAGGGCTGCCAGCTAGTCGGTGGGCGAATAGACCCCGACTCCACCCACATGACAGCCACCATCAATAGCAGCGCCAGCGCCAGCGCGCGGTCTTTGGTAAGCGTTAGCATTAGCGATGCCTCCATGAGCTCCCAGGTCGAAACCTGGGAGCATTAGCGAGTAATGACATGTAAAGCGCTTAGTTTTGAAACTCGATGTTTTCGGCAGCGGCAGAGAGCGCCGCTTCGTTTTCATCTAGGAACGCTTGATAGTCATCACCGGCTAGGAAGCGCACAACCGACCCGAACTCATTTTCGATACGGCTTTGTACCTGCTCATCCTCAAGTGCTTGCCCATAGGCATCAGCCACGGCGTCTAATACCTCTTGGGGGGTGTCTTTAGGCGCAAAGATGCCACGGCTGGTGGAGTGGTCCATCTCAATACCCTGCTCTCGCAGGGTGGCGACGTCGGGCATGCTGTCTAGGCGCTCGGGATGCGCAATGCCAAGGGGTTTAAAGGTGCCATCTTCGTAAAAAGCGCCACCAGATGGCAGGTTGAACATGGCAAAATCAACTTCTTCTGCCATCAACGCCGATACTTGTTGGCCGGTATCGGGGTAACCCACTAAGCGCACATCTGCCATATCAATACCGGCTTCCTGGAAAAACTGCGCCCAAAAGAAGTGGTCGGTGGAGCTTGGGATCATGCTGAAACGTACTTGGCCTGGGTTTTCTCGCACGTAGTCAGCAATATCGGCCGCGCTTTCTACTGGGTGGCCGGCATAAGTCGTGGGGATATTGATGGTTTGTGTGAGCAGGGCGATGGGTTCAAAAGCGTCGTAGGAGTAATCGACGGTGCCTGCGAGCTTTGAAAGCGCAATCGTGTCATGACTGCCCAGCAGCGTGTAGCCATCAGGCGTCGCATCTTTGACGTTGCGTGACCCCAGTGTCGCGCCTGCCCCAGCCATATTGACCGGAACAATCGAGGCGCCTAAGTGCTGTTCGGCCTCTTGTGATACCAGACGGAAAATAATGTCCGTGGCACCCCCGGGCCCATAAGGAATAATTAAACGAACATCCTGCTCAGGATAGTCCGCATGGGCAGTGGAAATGAACGTCAGGCTGGAGGTGAGTCCAATGGCGGCGAGTGTCGTACTTAGAGCAAGTTTTGAACGCGTCATTCTCTATACACCTTTTTTGATTGAGTTGGTGTGGTGATCCGCTGAGATTAAGCAGCGGTGTGGTGAGCGCGTGGTCCCATATTGGGTTCTTATTGTCTGCAGTGAATGGTCTTGAGTGCACAACAGGTCAACCTAAGAAGAGCCCTCCATAAACCAAGGCGCCGATAACAACAAAGGCGGGATGGGTGTTAAAGCGCACAAGCGCAATCGCGGCCACGATACCGATAATCAGCGTGTGGAGGAGGCCGCTTGCCGCCAAACTTTCCGTGAAAAAACCGAGGGTAAGCCACGCCATCATCATGGCAATCACTGGTCGTACCCACTGGCTCATGCGCTTGACGCGCGGGGAGTCGCGGTGGCGATAGAGAAGCCCGAGTGCGCCAAGCATGAGCAGCAGGGAGGGAACCACTGTGGCAGCTACGGCAACGAACGCCCCACCAATACCGGCGACCTCGTAGCCCACATAGCCCGCCATTTTGGTGGCGATCGGGCTAGGGAGCGCATTGCCGAGCGCCAAGGTTTCGGCAAAGCCCTGTGAGGTCATCCAGCCGTAGCGGCCTACCACTTCCGCCTCGATCAGCGGAATGATGGCGGGGCCACCGCCGTAGCCAATGATGTTAGGAATGAAAAACGCTAAAAAGAGATCCCAATAAATCATGCGGCACCCTCCGCGCGTTTTTTACGGGATGGACGTAGGAGGGCCGCCAGCAGAATAGCCCCGATCACCCAGCCGGGGTGCACGCCGAGCCAGTAAATTACCGCGCCGGCGACCACCGCCATCAAGGCACTGGTTAGCCAGCCAAGGGCGGCCTTAGATTTATCGAAGAAGTCCCAGGTGAGTTGGCCCATCATTACCATCACCACGGGAATGACCGCTTGTCCCATGCCACGTATCCAGCCAACGTCGCGGTAGCGGCTAAAAATGCCTAACATCACAATCATGGCCACAATCATCGGTAAGATGACGGCAATGACGGCTGCCGCGCAGCCGCTAATGCCCGCTACTCGGTAGCCGATGTAGCCAGGCATTTTGGTGGCGATGGGACCGGGGAGGGTATTGCCAATCGCCAGCACATCGGCAAACTCTTCATCGGTTAGCCACTGGTGGCGTGTCACGACTTCCGCTCTCACCAGCGGTATCATGGCAGGCCCACCGCCAAAGCCGAAAATGCCGACGCGGAAAAACGCCCAAAAAAGTGCTGTTTGCTTCATACGCTCATTGCCCGCAGCGGTAGCATCACAGTAAAAAGCATCGAGATTGCCTATTTATCGTTTGTAGATTAAAAAATCGATTATTCTGTCTAAAATAGAATATAGGTGAGCCAGACAAGAGGCGTCAACACCTAGTCATGGAATCTCCGTCAACTGATGCCTTGCGAAGGTACGCAAAAGGACTCCGGTATGAACAAGCCAATGCAGCTTTCCTCCACGAAAGCATCTAGCTCTATCTATGATTTACTGCGCCGCGATTTGGTGGGAGGGCGCTTTAAAGCAGGTGAGAAACTCGCCATTAATACGCTCAAGGAGCAGTACCAGGTAGGGCTGAGTCCGCTGCGTGAAGCGCTTAATAAACTGGCGGCTTACGGCCTGCTGATCCAAGAGAATCAGCGTGGGTTCAGAGTGCCTAAGCTCTCACGTGAAGAGTTAGACGATATTGCGCGACTGCGCACCGAGCTTGAAGGTATGGCACTGGAGCGAGCTATTACTCATGGCGATGCGGTATGGGAAGCAGACCTTTTGGCGGCGGCACATCGCCTAAAGCGTGCAGACATTACACTAGATAAAGGCGAAGAGTGGGAGCGCCTGCATACTCAGTTTCACCGTACCTTGGTAGCGCCCTGCGGTTCAGTATGGCTGCTGCGTTTTATTGAGCAATTGCACGACCAGTTTGATCGTTATCGGCGCTTGGGGCCAAAAATGCCCACCATTCGCCAAGAGTTAGATGAGCAGCACCATCAGTTAGTGGAGCTGGCGCTTCAGCGCGACGCGTCAGCCGCACGAGCATTGATGGACGATCATATTCATAAATCCTATGAAGTCGCATTGGCCCGTTATCAGCAGCATGCTTAGCGTATTTGTGAGGGCTTGCCTGTACACTGGTGCTTAGTACGTGGCAGTTGCCATACTTATTCAAAATAGCAGTAGGTCGTAGGTGGAACGGGTATGACGCAAGAAGCAGATCAGCAGGTAGTGGACCAAACGCTGGCATGGGTGAGCCATTTTATTGTTGGACACAACATTTGCCCTTTTGCTAAACGTGAGCTGGATAGCAATACGATTCGTGTTGAAGTTGTGCGCTCGAAAAAAGTGGATGTGGCCCTTGAGGAGTTAGTGGCGGAGCTGGAGTGGCTTAACGAGCACCCTGAAGCAGAAACTACCCTACTGGTGTTTCCGACACTTTTTAAAAGCTTCGACCACTACTTGGATTATGTAGAGCTTGCCGAGCAACTGCTCGTTGAGTTGGGCTACGAAGGTATTTACCAGCTAGCGACGTTTCACCCTGATTACTGTTTTGCCGATGCAGAGCCAGAGGACGCAGCGAATTACTCAAACCGCTCGCCCTATGCCATGGTGCATTTGCTGCGCGAAGCCAGCGTTGAGAAGGCCATCGCTTTTTATGGCGATACCGCGGCTATCCCCGAGCGCAATATCGCCTATCTCACCGAGTTAGGTAGTGAAGCCGCTGAAGCACAGCTACAGCAGTGTCTTAACCCGACTCTCCATAAATAACCAAGCGGTGTTTGCCTTTGCCCTTAGCTGCGTATAGAGCAGTATCCGCCAGTTGAAAAACTTGCTGAATGTCATTGCTATGTTGGGGCCAAATAGAGGCTCCTAGGCTACAGCCTACATGGGCGTTTTGAGCATCCGGTAGATTCACTGGGGTAGCGATGCGAGTGAGTAAGCGCTGGCTAACTTCATGAGTTAATGCAGCGCTGGTGGATGAAGGGCTCTTTAACACCATCACAAACTCATCGCCCCCTAGTCGCGCCACCACATCTCCACTGCGTAGCGTTGCTTTTATCCGCTGCGAAATTTCGATAAGCAGTAAATCCCCTGCATGATGCCCTAACTCATCATTTACACGTTTGAAACCATCCAGATCAAAGAGCAGCACAATAATACTTTGCTGCTGACGTTCTGTTTCTGGCAGGGTGTGTTGAAGATATTGATTTAAGAAAGCCCGGTTGGGCAGGCCTGTTAATGGGTCGGTATTGGCCAAGTCCTCTAGGCGGCTAATGGTTTGGCGCTGGTCAATCAGACGCTCCACCATATCGCGCATAGAGGTAGAGAGCCGTTTAAGTTCGGGAGAACCGTTTTCCTGGGTAAACTCAAGGCGGCTTTTGACGGTTTGGATGTTATCGGCGGCTCTGGCAAGGCGGGACAGGGGTTCGACTAAGCGAGAGGCAACAATCCATCCGATAATGGAAAATAGCAACGCCACCAGCAAACCAGTACCTAAAATGAGCTCGTAAAGCTTATCAACAGGGGCAAAGGCGGTGGCCACGGGCTGCCTGCTCACGGCCACCCAGCCCAGTCCTGGAAAGTCTCCAAACCCTTGGCTACGAGCGACGCCTGTGACGTAGCGCTGCCCATCCGGCCAAGTTTCGACAGACCATTCAGGGGTGGTGCTGTTCGAAGAAGAGTGAATAAACGCCAGAGGTTGCCCTATCATCTCGTCAGGACCCAAAATCACAGTGCCTTCCGATGAGAGCAAGAGCAGGTCCGTTTGTTGGTCGCGCAGTTTTGGTGAAAACATAGAGTTTTTCACTTGAGTCGCCCACTCCCAGCTTAGATGAACCCCCAGAACGCCAGTAAACTCACCGCGCTGGTTGTGGAGAGGCGCGGCAATATCTACAAATTGGATAGGTTCCCCCGTGGGGTTAGGCAGTAGCTGCGCCAGCATCACGGCATTGTGCACATCCCCCACCCACAGTGCATGCTGGCCCTCCATAAACACAGGCCGCTGGGCAATCGAACTGCCTTCCAGAATGCCACCAGTTGAAGCGATAACGGTACCAACGGCATCTGTCACGCCAATCCATGAGAGTACGTCATAGTTACGCTGCAGGTGTTCTAATTGCTCACGTATCCAAAATCGACCCGAAGAGTCAGAAAACTCTTTAATGCCTAGAAGTAGCCGCACCTCTTTAATCCGCGCATCCATACTTCGGTTGAGTTTATCCACCATTTGGTAGGCGGTATCAGCACTGTCGTGGCCAATATTGGCTTCAAGCTGAATGGCAGCCTCTCGGGAGGCTACCCAGCTAAGCAGTAAGGTAAGAGCGACCACCAACGAGGTCGTAAGGCCAATAATTCTTGCGCGTAGGGAGATGCGCCGTAGGAGCGAGCAGTGGTGAGGCATTGAGGGGGCCAAGCGAGTTGTCGTTATGATTGGTTACCCTATCTTAATTTTTGTTATCGCACTAATAGGGAGGGTCAACGCTGCAGATTTGACTGTGCGGGCCAAAAACGGCTGATGGCCCGCGCTAGTCTGTTAGGTTTTATTTAAAACTCTTCCCACTCTGGTTCAGCGATTGGGCGCTGGCGCTGTGTGGTGCTCATGTTTTGCGATGGGGCATGTAAACGTTGGGCGGGCGCAGTGGCCGAGGGTTGAGCAAGCGTTGCCTGACGGCTGGATGCGTTTAACCGGAACGCCGCGACCAGTTCTGCCAAGCGTGAAGCTTCATCTTGTAGGGAAGCCGACGCCGTACTGGTCTCCTCCACCAAGGAGACATTCTCCTGAGTGGCAGAATCCATTTCAGCAATCGCGGTGCTGATTTGGCTAATGCCTGACTCTTGCTCCTTCGCTGCAAGTGCTAGTTCCTGCATCATATCGTTCACGCGAATAATGGCTTGGTTAATGTCGTCCATGCTTTCGCCATTTTTCAATGCTTGGTCGGCACCATCTGCGATGCGAGAAGCAATATCCTCAATCATCTTGCGAATTTCTTTCGATGAGTTGGACGTTTTAGTAGCAAGGGAGCGTACTTCGCTAGCTACTACGGCAAAGCCACGACCATGCTCGCCTGCACGTGCCGCTTCCACCGACGCATTTAGGGCAAGGATATTAGTTTGGAAGGCGATGGAGTCGATGACCTGAATGATTTCGTTCACTTTCTGTGAACTAGTTTCCAATTCTCGCATAAGTAAGCTGGTTTGTTCGGACTCTTGCTTGCCGTGAGCGGCTTTTTTTGAGGCATCCTGGGTAAGGAGTTCAGCCTGAGCAGCAGTGTCTGCATTTTGACGTACGATAGAAGAGATCTCATCCATACTAGCGGCAGTTTGCTGAATAGCGGCTGCCTGCTGTTCAGTACGTGAAGCAAGATCCTGACTGCCGTCGGCAATTTGCCGTGAGCTAGCGGCCACGGTAATGCTGCTTTGGGAGAGCGTACCTACCATTGCTTGTAGTTTGTTCTGCATATCGTGCATTGCACTGTAAAGGCGCCCAATTTCGTTGTTTCCACGAGACTCTATTTTGCTAGTCAAGTCTCCCTTGGCAATGTTCTCACATAGCTGAACGGCGCGCTGTAGTGGGAGAACAATAATGCGGTTGATGCCAATACGTACGCCAATAAACAGTGCCAGAGCGAGGAAAATCAGTACACCGCTAATAAACATTGTAATGGTATGCAAACGTTCTGCTGCGGTAATTTCCTCCGTCGCTAGGGTTTGCGCACGTTGGTTGAAATTACGCACCGCGTCAGTGAAGGGGCCAAAGTTGTCATTAATTCGATCACGATGACTCATTAATATGGCTAAATTTTCTGTTGCTAAGTCGCTGCGCAGATCATTGGTCACCAACAGTTCAAAGTTCGTCTGAAGCGTTTGAATGATGGGAGCTCGTAAAGCTGTGCTAGGTACCTCGACGGCTGTGAACTGTGCAAAGCGAGATTCAGCACGCTCTAGGGCCGTCCGGGCGAGATCTAATGTTTTTTGAGCGGCGACAGTATTACCATCTTCGCTATATTCGTTAAAGCGTCCTAGCCGTACTCTTAGTTCCATTAAATTAACTTCAGCTCTGTTAATGGCGGAGACTTGCTGTGCCGCAATTTCATCAACTCTACGTAAACTTTCCATAACATCGAGTTTTGTCATAATACCTGTCGCTGCAATGGCCAGTAGTGCAGCTAGCATCAGGCCTTGTACCACTGCCAATGTATGTTTGACAGATAGGTTTCTCATGTTGATTGCTCTCATAGGCAAGGAAAGTAAGGAGTTTGACAGGCAAGGAGGAGAGCCTTGCCTGTATATTATCGACATAAAGGGAGATAAGTTGAGAGATACGAAGCCATTTTTTGCAGCGTTGAATGTTCAGCAGGCCAGAGGCCTGTCGATGAAAAGAATAACGCTGTTTAGTGTTCGGTTAACGATTTATGCATGACGTGCGTATCAACGTAACCAAGTGAGGCGTGCTGATAGGCATGGGGAACGGTGCCGACGATGCTAAACCCCAGACGTTGCCATAAGGCCACGGCGACTTGGTTGCTGGCCACTACGGCGTTGAACTGCATGGCTATAAAACCATGTTGGCGCGCAGCTTGCTGTGAGTGTTCGCACATGGCTCGCGCAACCCCTTTACCTCGCGCGTGCGGCGTTACCATATAGCCGCAGTTACACACGTGGCTACCAGGGCCAGCGGCATTCGCTTTTAAGTAGTAACTACCTAGCAACTGCCCCTGTTCGTCTTTCACTGCAATACTGAGCAGTGGTGTTTTGCACCACAGTGAAAAAGCGTCGTCATAAGTGATGTTAGGATCTATCGCGTAGGTTTCTTCGGCAGCTACAATGGCCTGGAACGTGGGCCAAAATAGGGCGAACTCATCCGCAGTCATTGGTGAAAATTGAAGGGTTTGCATGGGTCTTTTCTCGTTCATTAAGGCATAAGCTACGTTAGCATATTCTGATGCGGCTCAGCGCAGTTGCATCGTTCCCCACCGAGTGGGCCATAAATTACAACGAGAGGGCTTGGCAATGACCATCGAGAGCGCACTGACCTACTTTTTAGCTATCTTTGTGTTTGCCGTGACGCCTGGCCCAGGAATTTTTGCGTTACTAGCTAAGGGGATGTCGGCGGGTACGCGTCCGTGTATCCCGCTGGCGCTGGGTATGACGGTGAGCGATGTGATCTATTTATTGCTGGCGTTCTATGGCCTAGCAGCGCTGGCCGAAAACTGGGGAGAAGCTTTTACGCTGCTGCGCTATACGGGGGCCGCATACCTGTTTTACCTGGGCTGGAAGATGTGGACCGCGGACGTGACGCCTCACGCCCTAGATACTATTCCGCTTAGTAGCGGCGCTTGGCGGCGGGATATCTTTAAGAGCTTTCTACAAGGCTTTCTGATTTCGGCCTCTAATCCGAAGGTCATTCTGTTCTATATTGCGTTTTTACCCACCTTTATCGATCTCACCGTGCTAAACCGGAGCGATATGTTTCTGGTGGTGGGCTTAACGCTGGTTGGGTTGATGATGGGCTTAATGCTAGTAGCATCGTTTGCTTCCTCTGCGCGGCGCTTTTTTCAATCGGCGCGCGCTCAGAAAGGCACCAACCGTACCGCAGGCTCGCTGATGGTAGCGGCAGGTGCTTTTCTCGTTGCGAAAGGGTGAATAGAGCGGCTTAACGTGCGGCTTGGGCAACAATCTCATAGCTACGCAGCCGATCAGCGTGGCTATAAAAGTCGCTATTAATCATAAGTTCGTTAGCGCCGGTACGTGCTTGAAACTCTTCTAATTGCGCTTTTACTGTTTCCGGGCCGCCAATAATAGCTGCCCCCAAAAACTGCTCTACTTGAGCGCGTTCCATGGGGGACCAGTCTAACGTGTCGACGGGGGGCAGTGACTGGGTCGGTTTACCACGAATCAAGTTTAAGAATTTTTGCTGAGCGGTGGTGGCCAAGTAGTGCGCCATCTCGTCACTTTCCGCCGCCATGACAGGCAGGCCCACCATCGCATAAGGTGCCTCTGAATGCTCAGATGGCTGGAAATTATCTCGGTATAGGCGCAGTGCTTCAAAGAGATAGCCCGGCGCAAACTGCGCAGCAAAGGCGAAGGGTAGGCCGAGCTTTGCTGCGAGCTGCGCGCTGTAACCGCTGGAGCCCAGTAGCCAGATGGGGACATGGGTGCCTTGGCCTGGAACGGCTTTAACGGTTTGGCGAGGGTCCGCATCGTCTAAATAACGGCGCAGCTCTTCAAGTAGCTCTGGAAAATCATCAACTCCTGCATGGGCGTGGCGGCGCATAGCCCGCATGGTGGCACCATCTGAGCCAGGCGCGCGGCCCAGGCCAAGGTCAATTCGCCCTGGGTAGAGGGTTTCCAGCGTGCCAAACTGCTCGGCAATCACTAGCGGTGGGTGGTTAGGCAGCATAATACCCCCGCTACCCACGCGGATAGTGGACGTCTGGCCTGCCACGTGGCCAATCAGTACGGCGGTGGCCGCACTGGCAATGCCAGCAATGTTGTGGTGTTCAGCTAACCAATAGCGCTGGTAGCCCAAAGACTCTGTGTGTTGGGCTAAAGAGACGCTATCACGAAACGTTTCAGCAGCGCTGCCGCCTTGGCGGATGGGCGCTAGGTCAAGAACAGAGAGGACGGTTGAGGCAAGTTGGCTCATAAGTCACCTAATAAACATGCATGGTCGGCGGGCCAAGTTGTTAGCACGCTTCATAATACTATGTTTATGCGGGCAGCAACGAGCAAAAACAAGGCGTCAAGCGAGCAGAGTTACTCTCGGGGCGGTGTGGGTCGCACTAGGATTTCATTAACGTCAACATGGGGTGGTTGCGACAGAGCATAGATCACCGCATTGGCGATATCGCGGTCTGCTAGCGCGTACTCGGGTGGTTCATCAAAGAAGGGAGTATCGACCATGCCAGGCTCAATCAGCGTCACCCGCATGCCGGTGCCGCGTAACTCCTCGCGCAGATTATAACCAATACCCGTTACTGCCCACTTAGTGGCGCTATACATGGAGCCTGGGATGGTGGTGCGGCCTGCGGCAGAGCCGGTTAAAAGAATATGACCCTGGCGGCGTTTTAGCTCTGGCAAGCAGGCTTGCAGCGTAAGGCCAACGCCGTAGACATTGGTGAGAATCATCTCCCGCCAAGCAACATGATCGGCGCTGCTAAACCCACCCGGTGAGCCACCGCGACCTGCATTGGCGAATACTGCATCAATGTGGCCAAAGGTTTCAATCGCCTGTTCCACCATAGCTTGCTGCTGGCTTAAGTCGGTGACATCAACTTCGCAGGTGAGTACGTTCTCTGGACCAAGCTCTTGAGCAAGCGATGTCAGCTTATCGGCTGAACGAGCGGCAAGTACCAACTGGTAGCCTTCACGAGCCGCTGCACGAGCGGTGGCCGCACCAATGCCGCTGGAAGCGCCGGTAATTAACAGTACGCGGTCATGCATCGCTTGCTCTCCTTGCTTATTAAACTGGGTGAGCTTTCAGCATGGCTAAAACCTAATCAGGTTGCAAATCGGGCTCAGCGCTGCTGTTTTACTCTTTACGTTGCAGCATGGCAGAGAGGTCAAGAATCGACTGTGCCATCTCCGCCATGCTTTTGCTTTGGTCCATTGAGGTTTTTCGCAGAAAGCGGTAGGCCTCCTCTTCACTCATGGACTGATGCGCCATGATTAATCCTTTTGCCCGCTCAATTAGCTTGCGTTCACGGAGAGCCTTGCGGGTATTCTCCAGCTCGTCGCTTAGCCCCTGTAAGCGGCTGGATTGAGCATGAGTGAGCTCCAGTAGTGAGCGGCTAAGCGGAGAGTTGAGGGCGTTGGCGGTTAGGTCTCCAAGCGGCTGAGTAGAGTGAAGGGCTAGTAACTGTTCACAGGGCGCAGGCAGCGGTCTGTCAGGCTTCGCCTTCGTCTGTTCTAGCTCTGCTTGGGCCTGGACAATTTTATGATGGCAAAGGGCCGTTAATTGGGTATTCAGGGTGTCTTCAACCGTTTTAATCGTATCAATACGCAGGGTGGTGAGCTCGTACCAGGTTTCACCTAACGTATTGCCCGTATTGCCTGATGCCGTTTGGTGGTGAGAACGCTGGCAAGCAATATCTCGCAACTGACAAATGCCCGCCAGTGTTCTAGGAGAGAGGGATTGTTGCCAAGTCCCCAGAGCCTCTGGGGTGGCAAATTCTACAAAGGTGTCAAAGCAGCGCTGTTGAGCGTCAACCAACTGGTTCAGCAGCGTACGGTGGGCATTGTCGAAATGACCGAGAGTAAAACCAAAGGCGCCGCAGGCGCGCTCTTGCCCCGCCAGCTCTTTACCCTGCATAAGATGAAAAATAGCGACCAGGGCACGGGTAATGTCTGGGTCGACCGCTGTGTCGGCCGCTTCAAAAACAATCGCTAAGAGACTGCTAATGAGATGGTTAAACGCTTGAGTTGCTGCATCTGGCGATATGTTGAAGGTCTCAATTGCATGCCGTAATACATCTAGTTCATCCAGTGACAGCCAGACGGCAGCAATGCGGCGTAATAAGCGCGCTGTCGCCTGTGGCCGTGACTCCTGGCTAAGCGCTTCGAGACGCTGACGCATCGAGGCTTCCGCCGCTTGACTATGCTGCAGGTAAGTGGCTCGTCGAGTTTTAAAACGCTTGCCTTTTGAGGCTAAGTAAATCGTCGAGGCTCCTCGCTCGCGTTGAAGCACATGAATAAACTGGCTGATATCGCTGACGATATCTGCTGTGGTTGCTAAGTGGTGAAGGTTATCAATGTCGCAGCGCAGGGCGGTTAAGAGTAGCTGTTGGGCAGAAGACATGTTGATTTCCTTATTACTCGCCGCCTAAAGGTAAAAAGCCCCCACAGCGATGCGCATGCAGGGGCGGTGTTAATTAATATTAACGCAATGACAGCGCGCCTGCTCCTGTGTCTTTGCCTACAGCATCACGATAGGCGCTGGCTTCTTCTGCTTCGGTGGCATCACTAAAGCGAACGACCAGTACGCAGGAGGCAAGTACCAATACGGTTAAGCCGAGGTAAAAGAGGCCTTGCTGGTAGCTGAGGCTTTCGCTACGGAATAGAAACGCTGCCGATACAGCGCCCACGTTACCGCCTGCACCGACAATACCGGCCACTGCGCCCAAGGCTTTTTTATTGATAAAGGGCACCACACCAAAGGTGGCGCCTTCCGCCATCTGCACGAACAGGCTAAATACCAGCATGATGCCAATCGCCAAGCTGAGTACATGCATTTGCGAGAAGGCGACGAGAGCGATGCCTTCGCATACTAGTGCGATAAAGAGCCAGCGGACGCGTCCTTTTAGCCCACCCTGTTTAGCGAATAGGTCGGAAAAAACGCCGCCAAGGGTACGAGCAAAAATGTTCATTAAGCCGAACAGGCCTGCGATTAAGCCGGCGGTTGCCAGGGTAAGGTCGAATTTATCGAAGAAGTAGATTGCCGCGATATTGTTGATGGTCAGCTCGACCCCAAAACAGAGTCCGTACACCACAAACAGCGCCCAAACGCGGATATCCTTCGCCGCCGCTAAAAAGCTCTGGGCTGCGCCATGCTCTCCGGTGGCTGGCGGTAGTTCACCGCGGGCGCGCAGCTCGCTGAAGTTGCCGTCTGGGGCATCTTGAGTGAACAGCCAGTAAGCGATACCGGTAAAAAATAGCACTACGCCAGGCACGACCATGGCCAGACGCCAGCCGAGCGCTTCATTAACGCCTAGCATCAGCATGCCCGCAAAAATCAGCGGCATAACAATTTGTGTGGTGCCGCCGCCTAGGTTGCCCCAACCTGCGCTCGTGGCATTAGCTGTGCCAACCACATTGGGCGCAAACATCATAGTGGTGTGGTACTGGGTAATCACAAACGAAGCTCCGATAGCGCCAATCGCTAGGCGGGCCAGCAAAAACGTTTCAAAACTGTTAGCCAGACCAATTCCCATAACCGGAATGGACCCGAGCATCAGTAGGCCTGTGTAGGTTTTACGTGGCCCAATACGATCACACAGCACGCCAATCAACAGGCGCACCACCACGGTGATCGCCACCGAGGCAATAATGGTATTGCCGATTTGGGTTTGGGTGAGCGATAGATCCTCGCGAACCACCGCCATCAGCGGCGCAATGCCGAACCAGCCGAAAAAGCAGATATGAAATGCGAACCAGGAGAGGTGAAACGCGCGCATTTGCGGTGTTGAGAAGTTCAACAGTCGAATGCGGTTGGCTTTATTGCGAATGTCCATGGATGGCCTCACAGAGCATAGAACGAGTTTGCCGAGACACAACGCATCAGGCGTTGCGTGGTTACGAGAACATGCCTTCGCCGTTGAAGGTCAGGTTCGACGCACTCGTACCCTTGCGGGCCTGGTCCACGCCTACTACTACTGCATAGCAATAAGCAAATACTCCGCCATCTGTCTTTTTAAATATTTAAATCAGTTGCTTAATGTTTTTTCAAAGCAGTGCTAAGGGAAATAAAATCACTAGATTCATCAAGTGAGCGCACTCCTCATGAGCAGAGTGCGCCAAGTTGGGGCAGTGCTGGATGGCTGAAGGGAGTTATTCGTGCAGATATACCGCATCAATATCCAGGGTTGAGCGTTGGCCGATGGCATCAAAGTTAGCCGTGATCCAGTTGTCGGCGGCTTCTCTCCCTTGGTCAAACAGGTGGCATAAAAATGGCCATTCAGAGTTGAGTTTGCTTGAAACCGATAAGCTATCGAGTGCCTGGTCGCCACTAATGCGGTGAAAAAGCGACTGCTGGTAGCAGTTTTCAATATCCTGCTCTTCAAGGGTACGTTTCAACAGCGCGATCATGCGCACTTCTTTAATCAGCGCGGCATTAAAGGTGATTTCGTTAAGGCGGTTCATAATGGCCGAAGCGGAGGTGGGTAGTTCATCACGGCGAATCGGGTTGATCTGTACCAACAGAATATCCCTTGCGCTGCACTCTTCCATTAAGGGGAAGAGGGCTGGGTTGCCCATGTAGCCGCCGTCCCAATATGCTTCGCCGTCGATTTCCACAGCCTGGAACATAAAGGGCAGACAAGCCGATGCCATGACCGCATCGACGCTCATCTCTTCTCGACGAAACACACGCTGTTTGCCGGTGCGCACGTTAGTAGCTGCCACAAAGAGCTTTAGCTGGTCGCACTGGCGTACCCGCTCAAAGTCGATGTGGGCCGCCACAATATCGCGCAATGGATTCAAATTGAGTGGGTTGAGTTGGTAGGGCGACACCAGGCGAGTCATCAAGTCCATGGCGATATAGCCGGGGGAGTGCTCCAAACTCCAATTGCCGGTTAATACATCCATCGGCGAGCGGCGGATAGGGCTTGCCATGCCCGCGCGGCTTACCGCCTTCCAAAAATCCCTGAGAGATTGCCGGGCGGCCTGTTTACCACCACGGGTAAGGGCATCTGCCATGACTACGCCATTCATAGCGCCTGCGCTGGTGCCACTAATGCCCTCAATCTCAATACGGTCATCTTCCAGAAGTCGATCAATAACTCCCCAGGTATAAGCACCATGGGCCCCACCGCCTTGTAGCGCGAGATCTAGCTTCTTTGCAGCTGCCATCGTCATCCTTACCGTCTGCGTTATGAGTGCCATGCTCAGCATGGCATAAATAACGCATTACGGAAGGAGTGTTATACGGGGAGCTATTTAAGGCGCATCAGCAAGCGGTGAAGGATGACTTGCTGACATCGGTATCTCATAAACAGCCTGCTCCATAAGCTGATCAAGTTGCTTAGCAAGTGCTACGCTTGCTTCCTCCATGAGTGCTAGGGAGGCCAGTTGACCCGTATGATCCCCTTGTCGTGCATAGCGCAAAGCGTCCAAGCCGCTTTCATGGAAGCGGCGGTGAGGAGCCGCCAGCGAGCGATACGCCTCGGTATGTTTATAGCGCTGCCCCTCGCCCGTAAAGTACCAGCGGCCTAGCGTACAGTGCTGATGATCCACCATGTGATCCTCGAAATAGGCGGACAGTAGCTGGTGGTAGATCCGACTTTTCCAAACGGCGTGCTCTAGCTTGGCAGCGTGCAAACAGGCCGTCGTGGTGCTGTGGTGAATCACTTTGTACATATGACGTGCTTGATCCGTGAGTTGCTCTATCACCTGCTCTGCCGCTTGGGCTGCATTGGCCAGCGCCGTAGATGTTTCCCGCTGATGGGCCTGCACGCGAGCATCTTCTTTTAGCAATATGGCAACCTGCTCAATCCAGTGATCCAATTGGTGGCCTAGATGCTGCGTATGGTCGGCAAGGTGCTGGATATCGCTGACGATAGCAGGTAAGCCAGAGGGCTCCTGGTGTATATGAGCCTCCTCTAGCGCCGTGGTCATGGCAAGTGCACGGGTATGCCCGGCGTTACGGGATAGCTCTACACCGATTTTGCGTAGCTCGTGCAGCGCCTGTTCGCTAGCGAGTGGGGCTGCATAGTGAACATCTGCCTGTTGGAAGCGTTGACACTGGTGTTTGATCGTCTGAGCCGTTTGTTCAGCATGATGAAGCCGCGCAAATAAGTCCGACAATGTGGCCCGTTCACTCGCTAACTGCTCGGCATGGTGTTCGGCCCCCGTGCTTAATGAAGTCAGCATATCTGCTCCTTTGGACTGGAGCATGCTGATCGATTCAACAGGTGTCATCAGGCTAATAGCACGGCAACCATGAACGTTTTTTTCAGTCGCAAGCTGAGTACGCAGCTCGGTAACTTCATGCTCTAAACGGCGGATCGTTTGAAAGGGGTGCATAAAGGCAAACATGACCAATACCTGCAGTAGTGGAGCGTTGTGTGATCTTTTGTCACAGAGTATTGCAGAGGGTTTCCATGTCTGCCTGGAAAGAGTATCGATTCACGATCAAAATCAACCTCTTGCATATAAAAAGAGGGAGTATTTTCATGCCTCACGACTGCTTTTCTTAATTGTTAATGAGTGTGGGTAGTATCTTATACCTAAGTCTTATTTAATTATTATGGTTGCTGACGAGCGCCTAGCACTCAGGCCGCCACATATAAGCAGTAAACCTATTTCAGCGATGATTAGTGATAATTGACTGCTATTGCATGACCTATTTCTTCCTTAATATTCTTGGCTAATCCCGTAAATTATGGTGCACTAAACTAATAAGAAAATATTACCTTTGCGCTAAGGTGGTGCGATAGGCAGCTGTTTTTTTAACCAATAATCATAATGAGCTGTGAAAGAGGTCTAGATGAAGGTCGCGAATACATCCCGGTTAAAGCTGACGCTACAAAGCAAAATGGTACTGTTGACGCTACTGCCTATGCTGGTGCTTGCGTTAGTACTATCGCTACTGGAGGTGCGTAGTTCCATGACGCGGATTGAAGAAACGTTAGCGGAACAGCGCGAGGTACTGGTCGATGAGCGAGAGACGACAGTACACTATTTAGTAGAGTCAGCACGTAATGCTATTTCGCATTTGGTTGACAATCCAAATCTAAGCGAAGCCGACGCGCAGGCAGAGGCCCAGCAAATTTTGCAAAACTTCCGCTTTGGTAACGAGAACTACGTTTTTGCTTTTAGCTATGATGGCACGGCAAAAGCACTGGCTGCAGCGCCCCAACGCATTGACACTAATATGTCGGGTATCACCGACAGTGAAGGCAACGCCTTTGTGGATGACCTTATTGAACGTGCGCGCAGCGGAAACGATAGCTTCTACGATTACCTGTGGATTAACCCAGCGACAGGAGAGATTGAACCCAAACACTCGCTTTCCATTGCAATACCAGAATGGGATTGGATGATTGGGACGGGCATCTACCTAAGCGACATTGATGAAGGTCTGGAGGCCGTTGAAGCACAGGCGTGGCAAGAGTTTAAGCAGGACCAATGGCAGAAAGGTTTGGTGACTCTACTACTGCTTATTACTGTGGGCGTTGTCATGGCACTGTTGGTTCGTCGCGCACTGAGCCCGATACGCCATGCTGCTGCTGCCATGAGTGAGGTAGCCTCCGGTGACGCGGATCTAACGAAGCGCCTGACCGTCGAGACAGACGATGAGGTGGGTAACTTGGCTCGACAGTTTAATGCCTTTATTGAACGTATCCAGCTGACGTTGCAAGATGTTAATCGAACCACGCAAAGTGTGTTGCTAGCCTCGCGTGAGATTGATCAAGGCACTAACGAGCTAGCCAGCCGTACCGAGCAGGCAGCCGCTAATTTACAGCAAACCTCCTCATCGGTAGAGGAAATTACTTCCACCGTATATAACACCACCGAGGGTGCCGAGCAGGCATCTCAACTGTCCAATAGTGCTGTTGACGTGGCGCGTCAGGGCAATTCCGCTATGCAGCGGGTGGAAAGCACCATGGCTGAAATCGACCAATCAGCTACTCAGATCGGCGAAATCATTACCATGATGGATGCCATTGCCTTTCAAACCAATATATTGGCGCTGAATGCGTCAGTAGAGGCGGCTCGTGCGGGCGAGCATGGTCGTGGCTTTGCCGTCGTTGCTGAAGAGGTACGGAAGCTAGCGGGTCGCTCCAGCGAGGCGGCAGGTGAAATCCGTCAATTGATCGATAATTCCGTTAAGCGTACCCGCGAGGGCAGTGAACTCGTGCACGATGCTGGAGCTACCATGCAGGAGATTGTTGACAGCGTGACACGGGTTACCGATGTCATTGCCGAAATCAGTGCGGGTGCCCGTGAGCAGAGTTCAGGCATTAGTGAGATCAATAAAGCTGTCGCGGAAATGGATAGCATGACCCAGCAGAATGCGACTATGGTGCAGCAAAGTGCAACCGCTGCCCAGCAGCTGCGGGAGGGAGCGGAGCGCTTATCGACACTGCTAGCCGCGTTTGTATTGGGTGATTCGGCAGCTTCAACAGCATTACCTAGCCAAACTTCAAACGCCCGACCGGCTAGCAACATGCCCTCTCGATCGCCTAGTCGTCAGCTCGAACACGAGCATGATGAGTGGGACTCCTTCTAAGCCTTGGGCGAAGCAACAAACACCCAGCTTGTCTGGGTGTTTGTTGCAGTTGGTTCCTACCCTTTAGCGGCGAGCTAACGACAGTGCGGTAGGGCAGTTAATCACCTGAGAAGTAGCTAACCACTCCTCGTCAGGGTAGTAAGCAAAGACATACTGGTTCTCTTTCAAACTATCAATCAGCGGATATGTGATGTCTTCACGCACGGCGGGGCAGCCGTGGCTACGGCCAAGGCGGCCGGTTTGCGCAATAAAGTCATCGCTAACATAGTCGGCGCCGTGAATAACAATTGCTCGCTCAAAAGCTAGATCGTTCACTTCTGGCTCCAGGCCGTCCAGGCGCAGCGAATAGCCATTACGGCCGTAGTAGCTATTCATAGTGCGGAACAGGCCAATGCTGGACTGATGGCTGTCAGGTGTATTCGAGAAAGTACTGGCCACCGCATCGCCAGAGCCCTGGCCATGTGACACCAGCTCTTCAAACAACAGGGTATGCTGGTGAAGGTCAAATACCCACATGCGTGGCTCTGAAGAGGGGAGCGAGTAATCAATTACGGCTAGGCGCTCTGCTGATGGGTCTGCACAGCTTAGTGCCTGGGCAGCAAGGCGCAGTGCCTCGGGCGTGGCCCCTGGTGCTAACTGGAGTAACTGGTGGTGAAGAGGAGAAACACCTGCGGGCGGTGCTGTTGCCACCTGGGAGAAAAAACTCGCCGCTTGAAGCGGGTAAGAAAGTAACACGATAGGTAAAGAAAACAGTACAGTGGTTATGCGTGAGCTAAAAAGCATGGGTGCAATCCTGCCTAAAGTGACGAAAAAAGGGTACACACGTAGAGTCATCACGAGTAAATGTAAACGGCTATGATAAAAAACGCGTATCGGTACGGGAACAGCTGATATGACGTTAAGCAAAAAGAGTGAAGCCACACCACAACGCTGCATAGTAACGCAAGGAGAGGCGATGAACGACAATCAGCCACTAAGACGATGGGCGATAGGGGCAGCGCTCTGTCTGACGCTGACCTACCCACTGATGGCCACCGCAAGCGAACCCGCTAGCGAAGCGTTACAGCAAGCGCTGACACAACGCATTCAGCAAAGCGGAGAAGCGCTGCCGGTAGAGTCGTTTTACCAACTGAGGGATGGGCAGCCTGCTTGGCAGGCTATCAACCGTGTTGAAGCGCTGGTCAGCGCATTGAATAGCCTCGTGGATGACGGTTTAACGCCGAGTGATTATCAAGCCGCTTCTCTGTTGGATGATTTTCAGCTTAGTCAGCAGCTAGATGCCCAAGCGAAAGCAAGTTTCGATGTGCGCGCTACCCGTTCGCTGCTGTTAGCACTGGATCATTTATCGCTAGGTAAAGTGAATCCAAAAGACGTCGAGCCCAACTGGGACTTGCCACGCCCTGAGCGGAGTTATGCACTTCCTCGGGTAGTGCAGGCGGTTGAAGAGGGTGATGTGCATCAGGCGCTGGCTTTCGCTCGCCCCGCATCTCCTGAGTATGCTCAGCTGCGCGAAGCGTTGACGCATTACCGCCGTTTGGCAGAGCAGGGCAGCGTGCCTTACTTACCGGGGCGTGAGGAGTCGCTGCGTCCCGGCGATATTGATGACGACGTTCAAACGCTACGCCAGCGCCTGACACTCTGGGGGGAGCCGCATCTGTTAGCGGCGGATAGCAGCGCTTACCCTATGATTGGGGCGCAGTCTGCCGGCGGCGACCATCGCGCCTTTGATAGTGAGGTAGAGCGGGCGGTGATGCGTTTTCAGCGGCGTCACCAGCTACAAGAGGATGGCGTGGTTGGCGAGCGCACCCGCTTGGCGCTCAATATGCCGGTAACTGCGCGTATTGATCAACTGCGCGTTAATCTGGAGCGTGCCCGCTGGATTCGGCCGATACAGCAGTCTGAGCCTCGGGTATGGGTCGATATCGCGGGCTATCGGTTGCACTATGTTCGCCCTAACGGCCAGCACTGGGATACCCGTGTGGTAGTGGGGACACCCAGCCGTGAAACGCCGATTATTCACTCCTCCATCAGCCATTTAACAGTTAATCCGAGCTGGACGATTCCGCCTACGATTATGCGTGAAGATGTGCTGCCACGGGTTCGCCAGGATGTGGACTATCTAACGCGACAGAATATTCAGGTCGTGAGCCTAGCCGGTGAAACGTTGGATGCCCAAACGATTGATTGGCAGCGCCCTGGTGGGGTGATGCTTCGTCAGGTATCGGGCAGCAGTAACCCACTTGGGCGTGTAGTGGTGCGCTTTCCCAATAACGATATGATTTACTTGCACGATACCCCGGCTAGAGGGCTTTTTCAGCGGGATCAGCGGGCGCTGAGTTCCGGGTGTGTCCGTGTGGAAGGCGTAACGGAGTTCGCGCAACTGTTGCTGCAAGATAGCGGTAGCCGCTACCAGCTCAGCTCGTTGATCAATAGTGGCCGCAGTGACCGTAACGTTAGCTTGCCCACGCGTATTCCTGTGGCACTGCACTATTTGACTGCTTGGCCTAATAGCCAAGGAGAAGTGGTGTTCAGAGAGGATGTCTACCGCCGCGATGCCGCGCTACTAGCCGCGCTCTCTACCGGAACGGCATAGCAAGCGCTGCTTGAAGCCAACGATAAAAAAGCCGCCCCTGCGTGTGGGCGGCTTATTGCGTTAGCGCTGATAAAAGAGATTACTGAACGCTTTCGTCACTCTCATCAGCGCGCTGGTTGTTAGCGACGCTAATGTTGCCTGTCTCACCACTTTCAAGCGCGGCTAGCATAGGCTCTGCTTGGCGCTGGAAAGCAATTAGCGTATCGCCACTTAGGCTGGTGTTTTCCGGTAGCTCTACGGTCATCGCGTTGACTGGCGTGTTATTCACGATGACTTCGTAGTGCAGGTGAGGGCCGGTGCTGCGCCCAGTGTTACCAGACAATGCAATACGCTCACCCATCGTTATACGCTCGCCTTGGCTAACCAGGGGCTGGGAGAGGTGCAGATAGCGAGTGCGGTAGCCGTTATCGTGGCGTACAACAATGTAACGCCCTGCTGCATGGTGATTGCCGACACGCTCAACACGGCCATTGGCTGGCGCTGTGATGGGCGTGCCAATGGGCATCGCAAAGTCGGTGCCGTTGTGCGGGCTAACGCGACCGGTGACCGGGTGCAGGCGGCGCGGGTTAAAGTTGGAGCTCAGGCGATAGCTGCCTTCAAACGGACGGCGCGCAAATGCAGGGTCGAGGCTGCTGCCTTCTGGGGTATAAAAGTTATCATCGTTGGCGTTGCGAACTACGGTTAGGTCCATCCGATCACCATCGTACTTCACTGCCAGTACGCGGGAGTCGAGGGTTTCGCCATCGATCATGTCGGACTCAACCAAGACCTGAAACTGATCCCCCCGGCGGCTGTCGCGACGGAAATCCAGCTTCTTCTCCAGGATGCGCGTCAGCTCGGTGACGGAGCTGCTGCTCAAACCCGTGGCTTGGGCTGAGCGAGCAAAGCTGCCGCTCACGTTACCAGCATAAAGGCGCTGTACCGGCTCACCTTGGCGCTCAATCGCTGTAATAGCATAGTGGTCGCTGTCGCGCTCAAGCAGAACCCCTTCGCGGGTGTTCTTCATCATGCGCAGAGCTAGCAGCTGGCCCTCTTCATCCAACTGGTAATCGAAGCTGTGGCCCGCTCTCCAGTGAGTCAGCATGCGCGGGTCCGGTAGGTCATCTAGTAGTGCTAATACTTCGCTGTAACCCAGGCCCAGCTCATTTTGCGCCAGCACGGCAAAGGTTTCACCGGATTCAACGATGTGTGTTTCCCACTCAGGAACAAATGGCTCGTCTGCCGCGAGTTCTAGTTCAAGGAAAGAGACATCGTCGTAAAGTTCTACGCCATAATCTTCATAAGAAGTAGCATCATAAGAAGTGGCATCAGCGATTTCGACGGGTTCGTCGACATTGAGCATGCCGCTTGTAATTGTGCCTAACACGATGGCCATATGAAGGGCACCGTCATCCAGTGCCCCCTCGTGCAGCGCTACCTGAGATTGGGCATCGCGTGGCTCAGCTTCACTCGCCATAGAGGCTTCTGCGCTGGTAATCACGTCGAGATCAACGATCTCGGTGGCAGCTAATTCACTTAAGGGGATATGTTCCCGGGTAGCGTCGAGCGCGCGCGAGGCACGGTCAATCGCTTCTGCAACGGGCGCTCGCTCTTGGCGAAGCGAAGGCACGCCCGGGGCAGAATCACTGGGAAGCGGAACTAACACGCTTTCCAGCGGAGTCTGGGGTTGGTTTAAATCGTGGTACGTGGTGATAAGTTTCTGTGCGCCCAGCACGGTGACCATGGTGGCCACGGGTAACAGTAATAATTTATGCGTGCGGGGCAGCGAATGAAGGATTCGCAACATGGGTAAATGGGCCGCCGAGTTCGTGAAATAAAAGTAACATGATAGTAAGCAAACTCGGGAACCATACCCCATGGAGGCAGGAGTGAATAGACTGTATATCTATACACAAAACATACTTCCGCCAAAAAGCGGAATTATTCAACTTGGGTGAGGATTTATGAACGCCGTTTGCTAACAAAAGTAACGTTGAACGTGCATGCTGGTGTGCGACGGCCCTCATTATTTTGCCCTTAACCATAGACGAAAGTTAGGCATTGCGAAAGCTGCTATACAGCTTGCGTCTAATTTAAAAGACTTTTATCTCTTTTTGCGACTTTAATGAGCAGCCAAACAGGGTCTGAGCGAGAGGATCTACACCACGTTAGCAGCCTATACGATGATCATTACTCAAATAATTGAGGCAGCGTTAAAGATAACGAACAGGTTTTTTGTAATTTTTTGTATTTTTGGCGAGTGAGCTTTTGTCTTAGCGCGCTGCCGTTTACGCAGTGTTTGTCAGCGAACGAGTACTCGACGCTATTTCCTGGCATTCTAGTGGTATTTTTTCGAAGATGAAGTGGGTTGTTTCGCTGTATGGCGTCGAGGAAATCGAAATGTCTCGGGTAACACTAGCGCAGTGGCAGATGCTGGCCGCCGTGGTGGATCACGGTGGATTCGCACGGGCGGCAGAGGCTATCCACAAAAGTCCCTCCACGCTTAATCATGCGGTCCATAAATTAGAAGAGCAGTTGGGTATTCAGGTGCTTGAGCCGGTAGGTCGACAGGTGCGCCTAACAGAAGCAGGCGAGCTGCTGCTTCGCCGTGCGCGCCAATTGATCGAGAGTGCGGCGTCACTGGAAGATGTAGCGTCGCGGCTTGCGGCGGGTTTAGAGGCTGAAGTGGTGGTGGCCATCGACCAAATTTTTCCTGCGGCTGCTCAGGCAAAAGCGTTGGAGCGCTTCTCTGACACCTACCCGCAGGTCAGAGTGCAGCTTCACGAGAGCGTGCTCAATGGCGGTACTGAAATGCTCTACGACGGCCGGGCGGACTTGGTGATTTCTGGCATCGAAGCGCAGGGATTTCTGGGGGAGCCGCTAGTGAATGTGCGTTTTGTGGCCGTCGCGCATCCACGCCATGCGCTGCATCAGTTGGGGCGCTCGCTGGATTTGCGCGACTTGGCGCAGCATCGACAGTTAGTGGTGCGCGACTCGGCGCTACGACAGTCTACCAACGCTGGCTGGTTAAAAGCCGAGCAGCGCTGGACGGTCGGGCATGTGAGTACCTCGCTGGATATGCTGCTGCGCGGGCTAGGGTTTGCCTGGATACCGGAAACGCGTATTGCCGATGAGTTGGCCAGCGGTCAGTTGAAGCCGCTGCCGCTAAGCGCCGGGGGTATACGCGAAGTCCCCGTTCAATTGATCTTCCGTGACCGTGACCGCGCAGGCCCCGCGGCCCATGCCATGGCGGCAGCGTTAAAGCGGGCAGTAAAAGAAGTCTGCGAGCAACGTTCGATTCCCTCGAATGAACAGCCGTAAAACATGCGCTTGAGCCTGAACCAGTCGGGGGTATGCTGAACGTCAATCACAGTATAAAACGTTCAACGTAGGAGACGCCTGATGGGACTGCTTGTAAACGGTGAGTGGGTAGACCAGTGGTATGACACCAAAAAGCATGGCGGTGAGTTTGTACGTGAGTCCGCGCAACTGCGCGATTGGGTGGGCAGTAGTGAAGAGTCGCAAGGCGACAGTTATCCGGCCCAAGCGGATCGCTACCACCTTTATGTATCGCTCGCCTGCCCCTGGGCGCACCGTGCGCTGATCATGCGCAAACTGAAAGGTCTGGAACCGTTGATAGGTACTTCTCACGTTAGCCCGCTGATGCTGGGCAACGGTTGGACATACCATCAAGACGAAGGCGCCAGCGGCGATCCGATCAATCACGCTGAGTTTCACCACCAGCTCTATACCATGACCAACCCGACCTACACTGGGCGGGTCACGGTGCCGGTATTGTGGGATAAACAGCGCAGCGCGATTATCAATAACGAATCCGCTGATTTGCTGCGTATCTTCAACCGAGCCTTCGATGAGCTGACAGGCAATAACCTGGATTTCTACCCAGAAGATCTGCGCAGCGTCATCGACGAAGTAAATGATGACGTATACGACCATATCAATAATGGCGTTTACAAATCCGGGTTCGCCACCGAGCAGCAGGTGTATGAGAAGCACGTGACCGCACTCTTTGATGCGTTAGAGCGTATTGAGAAGCGACTGGCAGAGCATCGCTACCTAGCGGGGGAGTGGCTCACCGAAGCGGATATTCGCCTCTTCACAACGCTAATTCGCTTTGACGCGGTCTACTTTGGCCACTTCAAGTGTAATTTCAAACGCATTGAAGATTACCCGAATCTTTCCAACTACGTGTGTGAGCTTTACCAGTGGCCGGGCGTGGCGGAGACCGTCAATATGGATCATATCAAGCGACACTACTATTACAGCCACGACACGATTAATCCCACGCGTATTGTACCAGCAGGCCCGCTACTGGACTTTATGCGCCCGCACGACCGGGAGCGTTTGCCGGGGCAGGGGATACGACGCCGCTAAGCCGCTAAATGCTGTACGCTATGTACGAAAAAGGGCCACCCGCTTGGGTGGCCCTTTTCTATATTGCTGTGTATCAGCAAATAAGCGTGTTACTCATTGGCATCTACTGCTTCACGAGTAGACTGCCAAGCGCTCTGTGCACCTTCTTTAGTGGTTTGCCAAGCATCGCGTGCGTTCGCTTTGGTTTGTTCCCACCAGTCGCGATCATACGTTGGGAAAGACTCCACTTCTTCAGATGTAGCTTCCAACATGATGCGATGCTCAGTGTCGCCATCGTTTTCAGTATGTGTCTCAAGCGTAAATTGGTCAGTGTTCACTACAATTTCGCGTCCGCCTAAGCCAAGTACAGCGCCACTCTCGATTACGAGGGCTGAAATACGCATCTCTTCGTCAAACAAAATGTCATCGACTTCGCCAATCTCTTCGCCTGACCCATTGGCAAAGAACACTTCTGCATCAAGGATATCATCGGCAGAGTACATACCCTGCGGCTCTGTTTGCGCCTGAACATTAAAGGCCATACCGCCAAGCAGTGCCGTTGTAA
Source organism: Vreelandella lionensis (assembly GCF_044543515.1). Lineage (NCBI taxonomy): Bacteria > Pseudomonadati > Pseudomonadota > Gammaproteobacteria > Oceanospirillales > Halomonadaceae > Vreelandella > Vreelandella lionensis. The sequence continues at coordinate 102,369 of NZ_JBITWC010000007.1, forward strand.
TTGCAGTCGTGAGGATTGATTTACGCATAGCTTCTCTCCATGTGGCTATAAAAGTAGCGTTTTAACGCTAACAATGAAGGTGGTTCGCTTTAGCTGCCGAGCATCGTATGCCAGCAGAGGGTGGTGACCTTAGAGCCCGTTCGCCCAATCATCGGCACGGCGCTCCGCCTCTTCGCGTTCCAGGCCATATTTCTGCTGTAGCTTACCAACCAGTTGATCTTTCTTGCCGCCAATTTGCGACAACTCATCATCTGTCAGTTCGCCCCAGCTAGCGCGAGCTTTACCCTTCATTTCAGTCCATCTGCCTTCAATCTGATCCCAGTTCATGTGCATCACTCCTTGAAGTTTGTGAACGTCATCAGGCACCTCTCAGGTTAGACGACCTATACACAAGTGCAAGCTCGGGTATTGATATGGATTAAATTAAAAAGGCTGGTCAGAACCTATCGGCAGTGTTAGGATGCGCCCTCCTCGCATGTGTTGACCCCTCCATCATGACGATAAACGTTCTTCGCTGTCGCTGAGCCTCAATAGCCACGCTAAGCAGAAACGTTTGCGGGAACATCTCACCAGTTGCAGATGTTCATTGCTGTGAAGATGGCGCGCCTCCAGCATTTCACCAAACGGGTGAAATCGGCGCAGAAGGTCGCCACAGCGGTTGGCCCGCAAGTGCGGTGTTGCCAACCGAATGCTAGGTGCGACCGGCGTCTCCGACTCCACTGATGACGATATCCGCTATGCGGACCCTTGTTCTTTTGTTGCGCACCGTTACGCGCAGCATGAAACAGAGTCAGAGACGCTTACGATGTTTTTTGCCGGTACAGCCGGCCTACCAAGGTGTGATTAATGACCTCGACTTCTGTCGCCTCGCCGAGCTTCGGCGATCTGGCTCTTTTGCCTGCCGTTCTGTCTGCTGTTGAAGCACAGGGCTATGAAATTCCTTCGCCTATTCAGGCGCAGACGATTCCTGCGTTGCTGGAAGGCCGCGATATGCTGGGCCAAGCACAAACCGGTACCGGCAAAACTGCTGCCTTCGCACTGCCGCTGCTGTCGCGTCTCGATATGCAGCGCCGCGAGCCTCAAGTACTGGTGCTTGCACCTACCCGCGAACTTGCTCAGCAGGTCGCTGTTTCCTTTAGTAAATATGGTCAAAACCTGCAGGGCTTAGAAGTTGCTACCCTGTGCGGTGGTCAAGAGTACCGTGAGCAGTTAGGCGCGCTGAAGCGTGGTGCCCAAGTGGTAGTGGGCACGCCGGGCCGCGTGATTGACCACCTGGATCGTGGCAGCCTGAAGTTAGATGGCCTGTCTGCGCTGGTGCTGGACGAAGCCGACGAAATGCTGCGCATGGGCTTTATCGACGACGTAAAACGCGTGGTTGCCGATACCCCGAAAGATGCTCAGCGTGTGTTCTTCTCGGCGACCCTGCCGACTGAAATTGAGCGCATTGTTAACCGTTATTTGGTTAACCCGGTGAAGGTAGCGATTGAGTCGCGCACCACCACGGGTGAAAACATCGAACAGCGCATTGTTCGCGTTGACGGTGGCGCTAAGCTGGAAGCCGTGGCACGTATCCTAGAAGTTGAGCCGGTAGATGCCGCGATCGTCTTCGTACGTACCCGTGCTGCCTGTACCACGCTGGTTGAGCAGTTAACGGCCCGTGGTGTGAACGCAGCGGGCCTGTCGGGTGACCTGGATCAGAGCCTGCGTGAGCGCACGATTACCCGCTTGAAGCGTGGCAAAGTGGACGTGCTGATTGCGACTGACGTTGCTGCCCGTGGTCTTGACGTTCCGCGTATTACGCACGTCATCAACTACGACCTGCCGCAAGATGCTGAAGCCTACACCCACCGTATCGGTCGTACCGGTCGTGCGGGCCGTAGCGGCATCGCAATCACTTTCGCGGGCTTCCGTGAAGGTCGCAAAGTGGGCTGGATGGAGCAGGCAACCGGTCAGAAAATGACTGAAATGCCGCTGCCTGACGAAGCCGCTATTCGCGCCCACCGTGATGAAGTGTTCCATCATCGCGTTGTTGCCGCGCTGACGAAAGGTGCAGAAGAGCAGCGCGCACTGGTCGAGCGTTTGGTGGAAGAGGGTCACGATGCCGTTGAGCTAGCCTGCGCGTTTGCCGCCATGGCCCGCGCCGACGAAGCGCCGATTGGCCGCCTGCAGGCGCCGCGTAAAGAGCGCGCACCGCGTGATGGCGCTCCGGGCAAGCCGGGCGGTGCTCGTCGCGAGCGCTCCAGCGCGCCCAGCGAAGGCATGACCCGCTACCGTGTTTCCGTTGGCCATAAAGACGGCGTCAAGCCGGGTCAACTGGTCGGCGCGCTGGCGAACGAAGGCGGCATTGAAGGCGCACGTATCGGTCGTATCGATATTCGCAACGCTTTCTCGGTCGTTGAACTGCCTAGCGGTCTGCCTTCCACGATTCTAGCGAAAATGGCTCGTGCCCGTGTGGCCGGTCGCCCGCTGGAAATCAGCGAAGACCGTGCGCCTGAGCGTGCACCGCGCCGCCGTCGTGACGATGGTGACGCGCCGGTTCGCCGCCGCGAACGTGCGTAACTCAGTCTTGGGCGCTTAACATCGCCTAACGCTTGAGTCACGTCGATCCCCCTATGCCACTGGCCTCGTGCCAACTGGCGTAGGGGGATTTTTTTTGGCTACGCTATACGTACCTCACTTTGATAGTCACAAGGAGCCTGCATGGACGCTGCGCTACACGAATGGAGCCTGTCACCCAAACAGGCGATTGCGCTGCAGTCACAACTCGCCCAGCAGTTAGAGAGCCGTGACCGCATCAACCCGGTGACGTATATCGCGGGGGTAGACATTGGCTTTGAAGAGGGCGGGGCGGTGACGCGGGCGGCAGTGGTGGTGTTGCAGTGGTTGCCAGAAGAGGCTCCGCATCTACCGGTGGTCGAGCAAGTGGTGCATCGCGAACCCACACGCATGCCCTATATTCCAGGGCTACTCTCCTTTCGCGAAATCCCCGCTGCGCTAGGTGCGTTTGCCAAGCTCAAGACTCAGCCACAGCTGGTGATGGTCGATGGCCAAGGCATCGCCCACCCCAGGCGGCTAGGGGTCGCGGCACATCTAGGGCTTTGGCTTGATCTACCTACCATCGGTATCGCCAAGTCACGGTTGACTGGTAAGCATGCAGAGGTTGGTGAAGCGCGGGGCGATTGGGTACCGCTCATGGCCGGGCAAGAGGTGATTGGTGCCGTACTACGCTCGCGGGCGAACGTAAAGCCGGTATTCGTCTCGCCAGGGCATCGGCTTTCGCTGGATACCTCCCTTGAGTGGGTAATGCGCTGCCTGGGCCCAACCAAGCTGCCTGAGCCGACCCGCTTGGCAGATCGGCTGGCATCGCGGCGAGATCAAAAGAAGCGTTAAATAAAGCCGATGAAACGCTGCAGCAGACTGGTCGCCTCTGGCGTCTCAATAATCTCACTCAGCAGTTGGTCTGGGTTGTCACCCTGGTCACGCAGGGCAGCGCGCTGGCGCTCAATGTAGGCGCGCATGACGGGCGGTGAAAACTCGGGGTGAAACTGCACGCTCCATTGGCGCGGCCCGTAGCGTAGCGCTTGGTGGGCGTCGTGGCAGTTGTGGGCCAGAATAGTAGCGCCATGAGGAAGCTGCATCACCGACTGAGCGTGGGTGAGGTGGGCAGGAAAGTGCCCAGGTAGTTGGCTAAAGAGCGGGTCTTGCTGGCCTGCCTGGGTTAAGCGTACCGTCCGCGTGCCCGATTCTCGGCCAGCGGGGTGATAGTCGCTAATACCGCCAAACGCCGCCGCCATTAGCTGATGACCATAACAAACGCCCAGCAGCGGCAGGTTATCGGCTAGTGCCTGCTGCAGCCAGGGCTTAAGCGCCTCGCTCCAGGGGGGCTGCTCGCTCACCATGCTGTGCGAACCGGTAATCACTGCCCCTGCAATGTCGTCGGGAGGTGTCGCCGTCAGCCGCGCGTCCCACACCTTTAGAGTTAACTGCTCGGGTAGCGCATCGTTCAGCCGCCGGATAAACAGCTGCTCAAAATCACCGTGTTGGTCGACCACTTCAGGGAAGGCGTCACCGGTTTTAATAATGACTAAAGAGGCCATGGCATTCTCGTTATCGTGTCGCGGCGGTGGAAAGATAGCCGAATCAGGTCATTACGCTGTAAGCTGAAACGTCTTGTTTAATTACCGTTTTACCATACATTAGGAGCTTGATATGCAACAGATTACTCGTGCAGGGCAGCCGATAGATGTAGCAGGTACTCTACCTGTCGTTGGGCAAGCTGCCCCGGCGATGACGCTGACCAACAGCGACCTGGAAGATGTCACGCTGGACACCTACCAAGGCAAACGTAAAGTGTTGAACATTATACCCAGTGTGGACACGCCCACCTGTGCGATGTCTACCCGGCGGTTTAATGAGCTGGCCTCCAGCCTGCAAGATACCGTTGTACTGGTAGTCTCGGCTGACCTGCCGTTCGCCGCCAAGCGCTTCTGCGGAGCCGAAGGGCTGGATAACGTTGAGACGCTCTCCACCTTCCGCCATCGGGAGTTCCAGGAAGCCTGGGGCGTGGCGCTGTGTAACAACAGCATGGAAGGGCTGTGTGCCCGCGCGGTCGTCGTACTGGATGCGGACAACCGCGTGCTACATAGCGAGCTGGTAAGCGAGCTGAAAGACGAGCCGGATTACGAAGCGGCTCTCGCGGTGCTCAACGGCTAATTCGTTCGCGCCCTTGTTGGGCAGCCCCCACCAGCGCGCTAATCAAGCGCTGCTGGGGGCGGTTGAAAATCAGCCACTCGGGGTGCCACTGTACACCAATCAGAAAGTCGTGAGCTTCGGACTCGATCCCCTGTACCAGTCCATCTCTGTCTCTCGCGACGATTTTAATGCCTTTTCCCGCCTGGTTAACGGCCTGGTGATGTAGGCTATTCACACGGCACCAAGTCACTCCCAGCAGTTGATACAGTTGGCTGTCTCCGGCGATATCCACCGTTTTACGCGGCAGCACGGTGCGACGCCGCTTCAACCCTTCATGGGTTGTGTAAATATCGGGGTCCAGCGTGCCACCCAAATGTACGTTAATTAACTGAGCGCCCCGGCAGATGCCAAGCACCGGTGTGTTTTGCGGAATGAACCGATTCAACAAGCTCAATTCTAACTCGTCCCGGGCGGGGTCCAAGCGCACGTCGAGTTGGACTTCGCCGCCGTACAGTTGCGCTTGAATATCATCGCCGCCGCCGATGATCAGCCCATCCAGGTGCTCGGGCAGAGGGCGAGAGGGCGACAGACGTAGCGGTTTGCCGCCGTGACGCCATACGGCAAACCAGTCAAAGCACCAGGCAAGCTGGCTTTTACGATCCGAGGTGGTAATTCCGATGAGTGGTCGAGGCATGCAGGCGGCGTCTCGTCTTTCCAGTAGGGTGAAGGGTGAGCGTCGTTTTAAGAAGCGCTAAATGGCCTCAGTAGCTTAGTTTTTAAGCGGGCCCACCATGGCTTGCTATGCTCGTCGATGTACTCATCGCAGCGCGCCCGCAATACTTGGTCGTCAGCAGCCAGCTTCTCTACCTCTACCCAGCGGTTCCACTCCACCACTGACCCCCAGCCCGGCTGAGAGAGCTGCGCATTAGGTAAGCGGTAGTGAAAGGTCGGGCGCGGTTTGGTGAGCTCGCCATGCAGCAGCTCGTGGGGGTGGTCGGGGCGCAAATAGGCAAACAGCGGGAGCAGATCCAACTCCCGATTACGAGTCGGGTTATAGTGTAAATAGTCGTCGATAAAGGTATCTAGATCCGGTTGGTAGCGGACGTCCAGCACCTTCAGGGCATACTCTTTGTGAAACGGGTTGGCGTGAGGCAGCACTTCGCGGGTGATATCCACCTTAATTTCTTCACGCAGCCAATTGGCCAGCAGCAGGTAGGCGCGCATCATGGCGAGCAGGTACTCCACCTCCTGGCTTTCCACCTCAGGGTTCAGGTGTAGTCCAAAACCATAGAGCAGGCTGGCATCGGTGCCTTTGGCGCCTTTTTCCCGCAGCGTTTCAAAGAGCGTATCGAGTGTTTCTAGCTCGTCCCAAGGAATAGGCGGGCAGACGATTTCGGTGGGCACCAAGCCGGTCACCATATCGCCGATCAGCTCGCGGGTTTTTTGGTGAAACTCTACTCGCCGCTGGTGCTGCTGGCGCGCCCATTCACTGTCGCTTTCATGGTGCTCTTCCAGCAGTGCTTTATCAGGGTGGGCGTATTGGGTATCCAGCTCAATGCCAAACTCTCCCCAACGTGTGCCTTCCACCTGTAGCCGATGAGGGCTGACCACGTTAAGCTCCCCACCAAATAGCGTGCGCACCAGCTCAGCCGTCTCGCGGGGCGGTAGCCCGGCAAACTCGATTTCAACGCCGACGCAGCGTGTTTGGCCATCTTTATTTACGCGTTTGGGTGGGGCTTGCAGCGTCATCTCGGTATCCTTGAGAGGAACGTTTGAAGGGTCAGCCTATCATAGTCACGCGTTGAGGCTGAGCGTAATCAACGAAGTAAATGTTAATCACCGGTACCTGTGGCCGGTCTATGTCGGGAGTGACGTGTGCGACAGCACTGGATAACCAAAATCATCGTAGGCGTAGTGCTCAGCATGCTGCTCAGCGCGGCGGCACTGGCGCAGAGTGTTTCCTTGCCTAACCTGACGGGTGGCGACTCGTCGGAACAGGCCGAGGTAAGTAACGAAGATTTTCAGCGCTCGCTTAGCGATGTGATCTCCATGCTCGAAAACGAGCAGCAGCGTACTGCGCTACTTGAGTCGCTGCGGGAGCTTCAGGTAAGCACCGATGCGGTCGAAGACGAGGGCGTGGTAAGGCAAGGCCTGCTAGGTGCACTGGCCGATACGCTAACCGACATTGGCGAACAGGCCCAGGCTGGTGATTCACCGATTGACGAGTGGTCACGCCAGCTAGTGCAGGGGGCGGATGACTTACGCGCTTTAAATGATGGCGCTGACCAAGGGGAGGCCATTCGCGCGGTGGCCGACGGCGCCGTGCTGGCCTTTGTATGGAGCGCGCTGTTGGTAGTGATGATTGCCTTTGGCCGCTTAGTCGCCACGCGTCGCCACTGGCCGTTGGATCTTCCCCGCGACCCCAAAGCGTGGCTACTGGCGGTGCACTTTTTACGTCGCATGCTGCCGTGGACGCTGTCATTTGCCATTACGCTCGGTATTGGTCAAATCCTGCCTTACAGCCCAGGGCGTGCCGTGGTGCTGGTGGTGGCATATATCTGCCTATGTGGCCGCGCGCTCTCGGTAGTGTTTGAGACCGTGATCGCCTTCTTCAGTCGGGGCCATCGCTTCCCTGCGGTGCAGGTGCTACAGCATAAAGCGCTGCGTGGCCTGTTTGTGATTGGCGCGTTGATTGCTCTGGGCGATGCGGTGAACTCCACGCGCTTAGTAGAACTACTGGGCGCAGAGCTTTCCGGCTTGGTATCGGTGCTGGCGAATATGCTGGCAGCGCTGCTATCGGCGCGCTTTATCTTTAAGTTTCAGCGCCCCATACGTCATCTGATTTGCAACCGGCCCTACAAGCAGCGCCGGGATGCCAGCGCCGCTGTTGAGATGATTCGTGCCCTGGGCGGGCTTTGGCATATCCCCGCGCTATTGATGGTGGGCGGCTCGCTGCTGGCGATTTTTATTACCGTGGGCGATGTGGGCACGGCCCTGGCACGCTCGATTGTCTCTGCCAGCCTGCTGGTATTAACGCTAGTGGTCACTGGGCTGTTGCGTCGGCAATCAGAGCGGCTTAATAAACGCCGTCATCGCCGTCGTTTTAGCCAGTACCGCAAGCGTTTAGAGCGCTTTGGCTTTGTGCTGGCGCATATCTGCGCGTGGATGGTGTTTGCCGAGCTCTCCATGCAGGTATGGGGAGGGTCGCTGTTTGGGCTGGGGCAGCAGGCCGTGGCGAGCGCCCGGATCGGGCAAGCGCTGGTGAGCCTTGGTGCTACGATTTTGCTGGCCTGGCTGGTATGGATTTTTGCCGATACGGCCATTCAGCGGGCGTTGACGTCGTCGGCTCGCTCCCGCGGGCGGCGCGTGAACCAGGCGCGGGCGCAAACCATTACGCCGATGATTCGCAACGTGATTTTTGTCGCTATTTTGATCATCGCGGTGATTGCGGGGCTAGCCAACCTTGGGGTGAACGTCACGCCACTGCTGGCGGGTGCCGGTGTGATCGGTCTGGCGATTGGTTTTGGTGCCCAAACCCTGGTGCAGGATTTAATCACCGGTATTTTTATTCTGATTGAAGACTCGTTGGCGGTGGATGACTTTGTGCAAATCAACGGCCATATGGGCACAGTAGAAGGGTTAACACTGCGCACCGTGCGGCTTAGAGACCTGGATGGCGTGGTGCATATCATCACCTTTAGCCGCATTGAGTCGATCCACAATATGTCCCGTCAGTTCGGCATTGCCCTGATGCGTATTCGTATTCCGTTCGATATGAAAATCGACGATGCGATTACCCTCATGCAGGAGACCGCCCAGGAGCTGCGTAAAGACCCGATGATGCGCCACTATATTTGGTCGCCGCTGGAGATGCAGGGCGTGCAGGGCTTTGAAGAGGGCTGCCCGATTTTGCGGATGCGCTTTCGCACCGCGCCGGAAATGCAGTGGGATGTTTCCCGCGCCTTCAACCTGCTGCTGAAGCAGCGCATGGAAGCACAAGAGATCGATCTGGGCGTACCGCGTTTGAGTGTCAGCATGGAGGCACGCTCTGAGTCGCGTATGGAAGACACCTCCGGCACCGATTTAAGCATGGAGCGGGGCGAGGAGAGCAGCGCTTCTGCACAGGACGAGGCGCATAAAAAGCCTGCGCCGCCGAAGCCCGCACCGCGGCCCACCCAGGCAGAAATACGCCAGGATGAGCGGGAGCGCAACGGTGCTTCAGCCCATTCCAAGCCCCAGGCTCAAGGCAAACCCCAAAGCGAGGCCTATGCCCGCCCCCACGGTGAAAACGGAGATGAGTAACCAAGGCCCGCGCAGGCGACGCCAGCGGTTATAGAGCGAGACCGCGTGGCTGACGCGGTCGACTAGCTCATCGTGGCGGGAGATCGCGTTATCCGGCGGCAGCGAAAAATCATTGGCTACATCGCCCTGCCAGTGGGCGCCATGGGTTAGGCCCAACCGGGCGCGCAGACGTCCAATGTCGCTCAGCGTGTGGTGAAGAGTGTCGTAGGTTTCCCGGTGTGGGGCAACGGCGAGCACTGACGTGGCATCCTGGCGTAGCGCGCTGTTCGGGCAGCGGGCCAGGGCGCTCTTAATCTGCTGGTTGTTGGCATCCGGCGTCAGAGCGAGGCGTTGATACAGGTCGCGCATAATCTAGGTGATCACTCCCCAAGTGGTAACGGTTAATAGGTTTGCATCAGGTAATCATAGGCATTTTTGATACGTTGAAAACGTGCCGACGCCAGCGCTACCTGATGCTCACTTTCGGAATAGAAACGGTCAGGGTGGTGGAGCTGAGCCATGCGCCGATATGCCCGGCGCACGTCAGTTTTGCTGGCACCGGGGGTTAACCCCAGCACGGCCAGGGCGCGGGTAGTGCGGTCAGGTGGCGGCGGGCTGCTGCGCTGATAGTGGCGCTGTCGCGCTTCTTCCTGGCGCGCCTGCTCTTGGCGTTGGCGCTCTTGCCGGGCCTGCTCCTGACGCGCTTGCTCGGCTCTGGCCTTCTCCGCTTTGGCCTGTTCGGCGCTGGACTGCTCCGCCCGCGCTTTGGCACGGCGGGCGTCCTCTTTTTGCTGCTTTTTTTCCTGCTGCTTCTGTTTCTTTTCCTGCTGTTTATCCGTTTTGGCCCGCTGCTGCTGTTCAGCTTGTTCTTGCGATGCCTTCTCGCGTTGGGCGGCGTCGGCCTCTTCTTGCGCCTTCTGGGCGTAATAAGCCGGGTCGTGGGTTTGCCAATAGGCGTCTCGGCTTGGGTCTTCTGGTGGGCGCAAGGGCTGGCCGGTCAGCTCTTGAAAAAGCGTGCCCAAGGTGGCCGGAGCTACGTTTAGCAAGTCGGCTAAAAAACGCAGGATATAATGGTTGGCAAGCGAGATATCACCGTCGTCTGTCGCGACAGTAATCGCCTGGTGCATCACACTCAGGCTACGCTCTTTAGAGCACTCTTTGCGCACTACCTCGGCGGCGAGCTGGATGGCGTGCAGGTCTTGGCTGTGGGCAATGCTCATGACTGGCCCTAGTTCATGCCCGTGGCGAAACTGCGCCGTCACCTGGGCCAAACGGCGACGCCGCTGGCCTTCCGAGACGTGCTGGCGGTGCACCAGCACCCAGCCCAGCAGTAGCAGTGTAGCCGTATCCACTTGGCTGCGGCTTTTGAGCAGCAGCAGCTCAAAGGGTGAAAAACGGGCGATGGACATTCCCTAGCTCCAAGGCGAAGTAGTAAACCGTAGCCTCTGTTTAGCAGACCACTATGGCGAATTAACCATGGTATATCATCGTGTTTGGCAATGAAGTAGGAGATTAGTGAGGTGATCAACGTTGAGCGTAAAAATAGTTTCCAGCTACGCCTGTCGCGGCGGCTAAAGGAAGAAACGTCGCATACGCTTGATGTGTATCTGTTTGTGCCCAAAGAGCTGGGGTTAAGCACCCAAGTCATCTCCGAAGAGGCATTTTACCACGGTGCGATTAGCGTCTCGCGCACCTACTACAGCGATGAATACCATCTGCCGCTGGTCCATAGCCGACTGGCCAGCCGTAACCAGTTGGGCAGCGATTCTTACCGCCTCAGCCTCAGCCTTTACGCCTATCAATACGTGGGTGCATTGGAGCGCACCACGCAACAACTGCTTTCTGATGCCCGTAAACTGCGTCGGGAGCCAGGCGATGACCCCTCCGCTTGGCAAGAGAAAGCCGACGCGCTGAGCGAGCAGCTCGCCGAGATGAGCGATCTCAGTGACGGCATATTAAAACGCCTACGGCGCAATCCGCCCAGTGACGAGCGGCTGTACAAATACTTTGCCAATATCGACAACTACCTCTCCTGGTTTACCGAACAGCAGCTATTAGCCCTAGTCGCGCATATGCCACGGGGCGGGCCGTTTAGTGACATCAAGCGGCGCTTTATTATTATTTGCCAGCGCGAAGGGGAGTACCGCCAAGCGCAGGAGTATAACGCCGAACGGGTGATGGAAGACCCGACCCGTATGTCGAATAAAATGCGCCTGCTGCGGCGCCTGATTGAGCAACCGATCACCCTCAAGCAGCGTGCCCTGGAGCTGGGTAGCGGCGAACAAAAGGCGGTCAAAGCGCTGGCTACGGCGGTGGTGATGGCGTTTGTGTCACTGGGTGTTCTGCAGCTACGCAACGCATTAGGAGATATCACCGCACTGTTTGTGCTGGCCATGGCGCTGCTCTATGCGCTGCGGGAAGTCTTCAAAGATGACCTGCGTAACACGCTATGGCGCTGGCTGCGCCGTGGCCGCCCCAAATGGCGTCGCCAATACATCGACCCCACCCGCAACGCCCTGGTAGGGCGGCAACTTGAGTGGTTCGACTACAAGCGCTATTCCGCTCTGGGTGACGATATTCAGCAGATGCGGCGGCGCACCGTGGCCCAGCGTGACGAGGTGGTGATGCACTATCGCTCCAGCTCGCGCATGTCGCCAACGCGCTTTCTCAGTGGTTATGAACACACCCGAGAAACGCTGCATATCGACCTCTCGATGCTGACCCGCCTAATGAGCAAAGAGAAGCACCACATCTACCGGCTCAAAGATGGTCAGGCGGTGCGCGAGAGTGTGGAGCGGCGCCATCTATTCAACTTGGTAATCCGTGAAACGGGCAGTGAAGATACGCCTTATTTGGCGCGCTGGAAGGTCGTGGTCAGCCGCTCTGGCATCGTCGCGGTGGAAAGAGTCGCGGAGAGCAGCGCTGAACAAAATGGCAATAAACTGCGTTAGATCAAAATAGTCTCAACGCGCGGGCTTAGATACTTAGCTGGTATGGATAAATTTTCTGCAGCGAACTAGTCTAAAAGAATAGGCAGGTGAGTCTTGAAAAGAGGGCTGACTCAAGGGCTGGGCGCAAGGAGGATAACCATGCAAGCTATCGATATCATGACACCCAAAGTGGTAAGTGTAGGACCCGATGCTGAAGTGCGTGACATTGCACAACTGTTGCTCAAACACCGGATCAGTGCGGTTCCCGTGGTAGATGATGAGCACCGGGTGGTTGGGATTGTCAGCGAAGGCGATTTGATGCGTCGGGTAAAAGATGACAGCGAGCATGGCCACTCGTGGTGGTTGACGCTGTTCAGCGGCGGCAAGGATGCTGGCGACTATGTTAAGTCTCATGGTCGTAAAGCCCATGAAGTGATGACCCCGAACCCCATGACCGTTGAAGAGAACACGCCGCTACATACCATTGCCCGGCTGTTAGAAAAGCACCACATTAAGCGCGTGCCGGTTGTGCGTGAAGGCAGGTTAGTGGGCATCGTCAGCCGCGCCAATTTGCTGCAAGGTATTGCCAACGCAGTGGTCGCATCAACGCAGTCGCCTACGGATGACCGCCAGATACGGGAGGCCATTCTGAATGAGGTGGAGCACCACACAGGCGTGCAAACTGCAGGCATCAGTGTGATTGTGGATGGCGGCGTGGTGGCCGTCTGGGGGTTGGTCGAATCCCTTGAGCAGAAACAGGCGGTGACGGTGGCTGCTGAGAACGTGCCGGGCGTTACCCGAGTTGAAAACCACCTGGGCATGATGCCTCGGGGTGTGGGGTATATATAGTCTTTGACAGCGCCTTTCCTGTGGACTGAATACTCCTCTCGTAACCAGACCAATAGTGTTGAGGGAGTCGTTGATCGTGCCCGCTATGCAACTATGCAATAGCGGGCATTTTTTATCTTATAAGACTGCCTTGATCGCCTGTTCTAGGCTCTCCACGCTGCGCTCCGTATGGTGCAGCTTATCCAGCCCAAACAGGCCTATGCGGAAAGTTTGGAAGTTGTCGCCCTCATCGCACATCAGCGGTACACCGCCTGCCACTTGCACGCCCGCCTGGGCAAGCTTGCCCACCAGGCCGCTATCCTCGCTATAGCACACCACTACGCCGGGTGCTTCAAAGCCTGGTGCAGCAACGCTTATAAATCCGTGGCGTTTCAGCATGGCGCGTACTTCACGTCCAATCGCCTGCTGCTCCTCTTTAACTTTGGCAAAACCGTAGTCGCGTGTCTCTTGCATGATATCGCGCAGTGTTCGCAAGGCATCTGTGGGCATAGTGGCATGATAAGCGTGCCCACCGTTCTCATAGGCCTGCATGATGCTATGCCACTTGCTCAGGTCACAGGCGAAGCTATTGCTCTGGGTCTCGTTCAAGCGCTGGGTGGCACGCTCTGAGAGCATCACCATGGCGCAGCAGGGGGACCCACTCCATCCTTTCTGCGGCGCACTCACTACCACATCAATGCCCAGTGCCTGCATATCTACCCATAGGGTACCAGCAGCAATGGCATCCAATACGAACAGGCCACCTACCGCGTGAGTTGCCTGCGCTAGCGCCTGAATATAGTCATCTGGAAGCAGCAAGCCTGCGGAGGTTTCGACCTGAGGCGCAAATACTACTGCGGGTTGCTCGCTGTGAATTCGCGCAACGGCCTCGTCAATGGGCACTGGCTGAAAGGAGGAGTGTGGCTCAACGGCATTCAGGCGTCGTGCTTTAAGTACGGTGTGCTGTTCAGTTAAGCGACCCATTTCAATAATTTGCGTCCAGCGATAGCTAAACCAGCCGTTGCGGATGACCAGCGTTTTCTGGTCAAGAGCAAACTGACGCGCCACTGCTTCCATACCAAAGGTGCCGCTACCGGGCACGATGACCGCCGCGTGTGCGTTATACACCTCTTTCAACGTGGCAGAAATATCGCGCATCACCGTTTGAAACTGTTGTGACATGTGATTCAAGGAGCGGTCCGTGTAGACCACTGAGTACTCAAGCAAGCCGTCGGGATCGACGTTGGGCAGTAAACCAGCCATGGCGTTCTCCTACTGTTAGAACAGTTAGTTATTCACTCTAAAGCGCGTGGTTACGTCTCAGAATACGGATAACCTCGCCGCGATGCCAATAGTGTTCATCACCAGGATATACGCATAGATATGACTAAAGTTGCATTTTAGTAAACGTTTACGTGTTGGCCGTAAACGTTTACTTTAACGCTTGAGGCTCTAATTAATGCCCTTTTGATTCAACTGCCAGAGCTGTATGAGGAGAACAGATGACCCTTAACGTCACCGTGTGGGGCGAAAACGTCCACGAGCAAACCAACGAGGTGGTAGCACGCATTTACCCAACCAGCATGCACCAGTGCATCGCCGACGGTTTGAATGAGTCAGAGGCGCTGTCCGCCACCGCCGTCACGCTGCAAGACCCAGAACAAGGGCTCAGCGAGGAGACACTGGAGAATACCGACGTGCTGCTATGGTGGGGCCACGCTGCCCACGGCGACGTGCTGGAAGAGACCGTTGATCGGGTGCAAAAACGCGTGCTGCAGGGCATGGGCTTGATCGTGCTGCACTCCGGCCACTACTCCAAAATCTTCAAACGGCTGATGGGGACTACCTGCTCGCTGAAATGGCGAGAAGCCGGTGAGCGTGAGCGCCTTTGGGTCGTTAATCCTGGCCACCCCATCGTGCAGGGCCTAGGGGATTATCTGGAGCTGCCCCATACCGAAATGTACGGCGAGCCATTTGCGGTACCCAACCCGGACGAAGTGATTTTCATCAGCGCTTTCGAGGGCGGCGAAGTGTTCCGCTCCGGCCTGACCTACAAGCGTGGCAACGGCAAGATTTTCTACTTCCGCCCTGGCCATGAAACTTACCCGATCTACTACGACGAGCAGGTGAAGCGGGTACTCAAAAATGCCGTTGTCTGGGCGCAGCCGGAAGGCTCCCGTTGGATCGACAGCTGCCCCAACGTGCCCGCCGACCAGGCGCCCAACCCGGTCGAGATCAAAGGCGAAAGCCTGCACAAACCCGGCGAGGAGGGCTTCAAATGATCCGTGTAGCGATTATTGGCGCAGGCAGCATGGCGGGCGAGCACGCCAAGCACTACGGCCGCATCGAAGGCGTTGAAGTAGTCGCCGTCTGCGACCAAGATTTCCCCAAAGCGCAAGCATTTGCCGAGCGCCATGGCATTGCCGATGTGTATCAAGACCTGGACGCCATGCTGGCCCGGGATGATATCCACGCGGTGAGCAACGTCACCCCGGATGGTGTTCACAAGGTCACGTCGCTGGCCGCCATTGCTGCAGGCAAACATATCCTGTGTGAAAAGCCCCTGGCCACCAACGCCGAGGATGCCCATGAGATGGCCACCGCCGCCCAGGCCGCCAACGTCATCAACATGGTCAACTTGAGCTACCGGGATGCCCCCGCTATTCAGCACGCCCGCGCGCTCGTTACCGGCGGCGCCATTGGCACCGTGCGCCATGTGGACGCCAGCTACCGCCAAAGCTGGCTGGTCAGCAACGCCTGGGGCCGCTGGGACCAGGAGAGCCAGTGGCTATGGCGGCTCTCGGAAGCCCACGGTAGTCAAGGCGTGCTGGGCGATGTTGGTGTGCACATCGTCGATTTCGCCAGCTTCCCGGTGGGCGATATCACTCGCGTGAACTGCGAGCTGACCTGCTTCGATAAAGCGCCGGATAACCGCATTGGCGACTACGTGCTGGACGCCAACGACACCGCGCTAATGCGCGTGCGCTTTGCTAATGGTGCTATGGGGACCATTCAGGCGACCCGCTGGGCTACCGGCCATCACAACTCGCTAACGCTGAGCGTTCACGGCGATAAAGGCGCCATCCGCGTAGACTTGGACACCTCCAAAGATGAAGTACAGGTGTGCCTGAACGATGATGTGCATCCCGCCCGCTGGAGCACGGTTAAAGCGCCGCCTACGCCCAGCATTTATCAGCGCTTTATCGAGAGCATTCGCACGGGGGAGAACGACCAGCCTGATTTTGCCCGCGGTGCGGCCATTCAAACCGTGCTGGACGCCTGCTTTGTCTCCAACCTGGAAGACCGCAGCATGGCGATTGCCAGCTAACGAGTTTGTTTCATCACGCATCTTTATACGTAAGACACCCAATAACAAAATGAGGACTCCACGATGCGCCATCCACTGAAAACACCGCTGTTACTCATGACCCTGCTGCCCACGGCGTTGCCTGCGATGGCCGCCGAGATCACCGTTGCCTGCGGCGACGGTGGGGCGGCGGATTTTTGCCCGGAGCTATCTCAGCGCTGGGCTGAGGCCAACGGCCATCAGGTCAATATCGTCACCACGCCTGCGTCGGCCACCGAAAAACTGTCGCTCTATCAACAGCTTTTGGGCAGCCAATCCCAAGATGTCGACGTGCTGATGGTGGATATCGTCTGGCCGGGCCTACTGGCTGAGCACCTGGTGGATTTGCACGATTACCTGCCGGAGGGCGCAGCGGAAGGTTTTATTCCCTCGCTGATGGAGAACAACACCGTGCAGGGCAAGCTGGTCGCGTTGCCGTGGTTTACCGATGCCGGACTGCTCTACTACCGCCACGACCTGCTTGAGCAGTACGACGCTGACGTGCCGCAGACCTGGCAAGCGCTGACCGATACCGCCCGACGCATTCAAAACGCCGAGCGGGAAGCGGGCAACGAGCGCATGCATGGCTTCGTCTTTCAAGGGCGCGCTTATGAAGGGCTGACCACCAACGCGCTGGAGTGGGTGGCCAGCTACGGCGGCGGTACCTTTGTGGATGCCGAGGGGCAGGTCACGGTGAACAATCCCCAGGCGGTGGAAGCCCTGGCGCTAGCGGCCTCTTGGGTGGGGGATATTAGCCCTGAGGGCGTGCGTAACTACATGGAAGAGGAAGCGCGCGGCGTTTTCCAGGCAGGCAATGCGGTATTCATGCGTAACTGGCCTTATGTCTGGTCGCTGGGGCAAGCGGACGGCACGCCGATCCAGAACAAGTTCAGCGTGGCGCCGCTGCCCAGCGGGCCGGAAGGGCAGTCAGTAGCGACCTTGGGCGGCTGGAACTGGGCGGTCTCCCGCTATTCGGATGAGCCGCAGGCAGCCGCTGACCTGGTCGCTTATCTCACCGCCGAAGCCCAGCAAAAAGCTCACGCCATCGATTTTGGTCGTAACCCCACGCGCCCAGCGCTGTATGAGGACGACGAGGTGCTGGCCGCGCAGCCGTTTATCGGAGAGCTGTATGAGACGGTGATGAACGGCGTACCGCGCCCGGCCAGCGTCACCGGCGATGCCTACCCACGGGTCTCCAACGCGATCTTCAACCGCGTACACGACGCGCTATCCGGCAGCATCACGCCGGAGCAGGCGGTGCAGCAGTTGGATAGCGAGCTGGCGCGACTGGGACGGCGTGGCTGGTAACGCGAGCGGCGTTAGCGTCCGTGCACTCAGCGATTTTCGGCTCCGCTTTTTGTACAATCAGGGCCCGAGTTGCTGAGGCATGGCATGAAACAGAACAAACCGAGCGCGCAAACCGCCACCATTCGTGAAATCGCCCGGCGTGCCGAGGTCTCGATTGCCTCGGTAAGCCGAGCACTCAATGGCAAGCCAGGGATCAGCGATGCGCTGCGCGACAAAATCCTCACCATCAGCCGCGAAGTGGCCTATCAGCCCAGCGCGGCGGCGCGGCAGCTGATCAGCGGTAAAGCCGCCGTCGTGGGCATCTCCCTTGGACGGCAGGATATCGAACTGCGCCCTTACTATATTCTGCTCTACCAGCACCTGACCGTAGCGCTGCACCAGCAGGGTATGGTGCCGATCTTTTTCCACCACGACCAAACCCGTGAGCTGCCCGAACGGGCAGGCGCGGCGATTTTGTTAGGGGAAACCGGGGAGGACGAGCGCCCAGGCGTACTGCGCGCGGCGGGCACTCCGTTTGTACGCATTGGCAACGCCGGGGAAGGCTTTTCGGTGGCCCCGGACGATGTCTCCGGGCTCTACCAGATCACTCAGCATCTGATTCAACAAGGGCGAACGCGGATTGCCTTCGTGGGCGGGGAGTTGGACGTGCCGCGCCCCCACAGCCGCTTTTCCGGTTACCAGCAAGCGATGGCAGAGGCAGCGCTTAGCGAGCAGCTACTGAGCCTGCCCCATCGGTTTACCTCCGATTCGCTGACCAGCTACCGCCGTCTCAATCGCTTTCTTAATCATGAAGGCGCTGAGCAACTACCGTTCGATGCGCTGGTATGCGCCACCGACGAGCTGGCGCTCGGCTGTGTCGCCGCGCTGGAAGATCGCGATATCCGCGTGCCCGAAGAAGTGGCCGTCACCGGCTTTGACGACCTGCCTACCTTGGCTACGGGCTTGACTACGGTGCGTCAGGATATTGCGGCCATTGCGGCGATGAGTGTCGAGTTATTGAGCGAAGCGCTGGCGGGAAAAGCGCCCCGGCACGTGTCGCTGCCGGTGGCGCTTGTGCTGCGAGAAACCTCTTAACGCCCTGGCAGCTGCTCCGGGCCGAAGGCATCGGGCAGCAGGCTGTCCATGGTGTAGGTCTTTAGCACGTCACCCTGCTTGGAGAGCACCATGATTTGCGTGCTGGGGGTGGCGAACTCGCGGATGCGCTGGCGGCAGTCGCCGCAGGGCGTGCAGAGATGCTCGCCAGGACCCATTACGTACACCTTGGCAAGCTCGCGCTGGCCAGCGGTAATCATGGCAGAGATGGCCGAGGCTTCGGCGCATAGCCCTTTGTAGTGGGCCACTTCCACGTTACTACCGGCAAACTGCTGACCATCCGGGCACTCCATGACCGCTGCAACCGGGTGGTTGGAGTAGGGCGCGTAGGCGTTGCCCAGGGTGGTCAGCAGCGTGTCTACCAATGCCTGATCCGCTTGGCTCATGGCGTTATCCTCTCAGTGGGCGCTTGATTCCAAGCGGTTAAGCGTTGGCAGCGTCGTCGCGCAGAACGGTGTCGAGCGCAATCACCATCATGTCATTGAAAGTGGTTTGACGGTCGGCGCTGGAGAGCGAGTCGCCTTTCAGAATGTGGTCAGACACGGTGCAGATGGTCAGTGCGCGGGCACCGAACTCAGCGGCTACGCCGTACAGGCCAGCGGCTTCCATCTCAACGCCGACGATGCCGTAGCGCTTCATCAGCTCAGCCATGTCGGTTTGCGGGTTGTAGAACAGGTCCGCTGAGAAGATGTTGCCGACTTTGACCGGCACGTTCTGCGCTTTGGCGGCCGCAACGGCGTGGCTGGTCAGCTCGAAATCGGCGATGGCAGCGAAGTCGTGGTCGTTGAAGCGCATGCGGTTCACTTTGGAGTCGGTGCAGGCGCCCATGCCAATCACCACGTCGCGCACGTTGACATCGTCGCGTACCGCGCCGCAGGAGCCGACGCGAATGATCGACTTGACGCCGTAATCGGTAATCAGCTCTTTGGCGTAAATGGAGACGGAAGGAATACCCATACCGTGGCCCATTACGGAAATCTCGCGGCCTTTATAAGTGCCGGTGTAGCCGAACATATTGCGCACGTCGTTCACTTGGCGCACGTTCTCCAGGTACGTATCAGCGATGTACTTGGCGCGCAGCGGGTCGCCGGGCATCAGTACGGTATCGGCGAAATCGCCCTTCTCGGCATTGATATGTGGGGTAGCCATGGAAAACTCCTCTCTAAAAAATGTTTGGCCTGAATAACCCAATCAGTGGCATTCAGGCCGTGCACATCAGCGTGCTAATGGGGTTATCGGCTTTTATGCCGCGTTAGGTAAAAAGCTCTCGCCATCGGCCATGGCGTCTACGGCGAAGAACGCCGCGAGGGTTTGGCCAATGTCGGCGAAGGTGCCGCGCTCGCCCAGCGGGCCGGGGGCGAAGCCCGCGCCGCGTACCATGATCGGCACGTATTCGCGGGTGTGCTCGGTGCCTTCCCAACTAGGGTCGCAACCGTGGTCGGCGGTGAGCAGCAGCAGGTCGTCGTCGTTGAGGGCGGCGAGCAGCTCCGGCAGGCGGGCATCGAAGTGCTCCAGTGCAGCGGCGTAGCCCGGCACGTCCCGGCGGTGGCCATAGACCGAATCGAAATCCACGAAGTTGGTCATGATCATGGTCGGGCGGTCGCTGGTTTCGTTGGCGGTGCGCGCCACTTCGGCCAGGGTGGCCTCCATCAGCGCGTCGTGGCCGCTGGCTTTGACCTTGTGGGTAATGCCGCAGTGGGCGTAGATGTCGGCGATCTTGCCAATCGACACCACTTCACCGCCGGCCTCGGCCAGCTTTTGCAGCACGGTAGGGGTGGGCGGCTCGATGCTGTAGTCGCGGCGGTTGCCGGTGCGGGCAAAGTCGTCGCGGTTGTTGCCGGTAAATGGGCGGGCGATGACGCGGCCAATGTTGTACGGTTCCAGCAGTTCGCGCACGGTTTCGCACAGGGCGTAGAGGCGCTCTAGGCCAAAGTGCTCTTCGTGGGCGGCAATCTGGAACACGGAGTCCGCCGAGGTATACACGATCGGCTTGCCGCTTTGGATGTGCTCTTCGCCCAGGCGGGCAATAATTTCGGTACCCGAGGCGTGGCAATTACCGATCACGCCGGGCAGGTCGGCTTCTTGAACGATGCTATCCAGCAGCGCTTGGGGAAAACTGTCGGTTTTGTCGCTGAAGTAACCCCAGTCGAAGCGCACCGGTACACCGGCAATTTCCCAGTGGCCGGACGGGGTGTCTTTCCCGCTGGAGATCTCTTTGGCGTGGGCGTAAGCGCCGTTCAACTGCTCGGGCAGGCTGACGCCTTCCGCCACGCTACCGGTGGCATCCCGGTGGGCGTGGAACAGGCCGAGCGCGGCCATATTGGGGAGCTTCAACGGACCGGAACGCTCGGCGGTATCCGCCTCGCCACGGGCGCAGGCAGCGGCGATGTGGCCTAGGGTGTCGGCACCCTGGTCGCCAAAGGTCGCGGCATCAGGCGCGCTACCGATTCCAAAAGAGTCGAGTACTAAAACAACGGCACGGCGCATTAGGCTTCTCCTCGGAAGGTCTCTTGCAGCAGTGTGTCGGCGGTGGCTTCAGCATCACCGATGGTGACCGCCGCACGTAGCTGGGCGGCGGCACGGGCGGCGGCCTCTTCGGTGCGGGCGTGAACGATGGCTAGCGGGCGCTGGCTATCCACGCGGTCGCCGATCTCGACGATATCGCTAAACCCGACGCTGTGGTCGACGCTGGCGTCGTTACGCAGGCGACCGCCGCCCAGTTCCACCACGCTCATACCTACGGCGCGGGTATCGAAGCGCTGCACGATGCCGCTCTGTTCGGGGTACACCGCTTGAATCACCGGGGCGGTGGCCAGGTAGCTGTCCGAGCGCTCCATAAAGTCGGCGGGGCCGCCCAGTTCGCGCACCATGCGAGCGAAGACTTCTGCCGCCGCGCCAGAGGTGAGCGCTTTATCCAGCTTGGTGAGGGCTTCTTCGCGGTTAGCCACCAGCTTGCCCGCAATCAACATCTCAACGGCGAGTTCGCGGGTGACTTGCATCACGCGGCTGTTGGCGCGCTCGCCGCGCAGCAGCGCCAGGGTTTCGACGATCTCTACCGCGTTACCGGCACACGGAGCCAGCGGCTGGCTCATATCGGTGAGCAGCGCAGTGGTGGGCGTGCCCGCTTGAGTGGCGACGTTAGCGATACTTTTCGCCAGCTCGCGGGATTTTTCCGGAGTGGGCATGAACGCGCCGCTACCGACCTTAACGTCCATGACCAGGGCGTCCAGGCCAGACGCCAGCTTTTTACCCAGGATGGAAGCGGTAATCAGCGGAATGGATTCCACGGTGGCGGTCACGTCGCGCACGCCGTAGATGCGTTTATCCGCAGGGGCGAGGTTGCCGGTTTGGCCGATAATCGCCACGCCGGTGGATTTTACGACATCGCTGAAGCGCTCGGGCGCGGGGTAGGGGTCGTAGCCGGGGATTGATTCCAGCTTATCCAGCGTGCCGCCGGTGTGGCCCAGGCCACGGCCAGAAATCATCGGCACAAACGCGCCGCAGGCGGCGACCCAGGGGCCTAACACCAGCGATACCAAGTCACCCACGCCGCCGGTGGAGTGTTTGTCCACAATCGGGCCGGGCAGGTTGAGCGAATCCCACTGCATCACGTGGCCGGAGTCCCGGGTGGCGGTGGTCAGCGCGACGACTTCTTCTCGGCTCATGCCGTTTAAAAACACCGACATGGTGAAGGCGCCAATCTGCGCGTCGCTGATGCGGTCGTCGGCGATGCCCTGTACGAAGGCGTTGATCTCTTCAGCGGGCAGCGGCTGGCCGTCGCGCTTCAGGCGAATCAGTTCTTGGGGGAGCAGGGCGTGGTGAGAAGCGTTAGACGGCATTTAGTAGCCTCCATTCGTCACGGCATCAGCATTGCCGTTTAGCGTGTTCAATAAGTTATTCAGCAGGCTGGATGCACCGAAACGGAAGTGCTCGGGCGTCACCCACTGCGGGCCCATAATGTCAGCGGCCAGCGCGAGGTACTCGGCGGCGTCTTCGGCGCTGCGTACGCCACCTGCGGCTTTGAAGCCAACGTCTTTGCCGCTGGCTTTAATCGCCTTGAGCATAATCTCGGCGGCTTCCAGAGTAGCGTTCACCGGCACTTTGCCAGTGGAGGTCTTGATGAAGTCCGCGCCACCTTCAATGGCCAGCTCGCTAGCGCGTTGGATAAGCGCAGGCTCTTTGAGTTCGCCAGATTCAATGATGACTTTTAGCTGGGCTTGACCACCACAGGCGGCTTTACACATTTCTACCAGCTCGCGGCCGGTCTCTTCGTCGCCTGCCATCAGCGCACGGTAGGGGAACACCACGTCGACTTCATGGGCGCCAGACGCCACGGCTTCGCGGGTTTCACGGGCAGCGCCCATGATGTCGTCGCCGCCGTGGGGGAAGTTAGTCACGGTAGCAATCTTGACCTGGCCATCCAGCTTGTGGGCGCTGAGCGCGCGGGCAGCGGTGACAATAAACTGCGGATAAACGCAAACCGCCGCCGGGTTGCCGAACGGCGTCTTCACCTGCTGGCACAGCGATTCAATGACGCTGTCGGTGTCGCTGTCGTTCAGGCTGGTCAAATCCATGAGGGCCAGCGCTTGGCGAGCGGCTTGAATCAGTTGGGCTTGAGTGAGCTGGGGGGAGGCAGTCGCGTTCATGAAATTCTCGCAAATCAATAAAAGACAAAACGGGCACTGCGAAAACATAGCAGCGCCCGTTGCATGGTGTCGTACTCGCTGCGTTAAGCCGTAAGGTTGCCCAGCGCAATAAAGAAGCCAGCAATGGATGCCGACATCAAGTTAGAGAGCGTACCGGCCAATACGGCTTTCACACCGAAGCGGGCAATCTCTTTGCGACGCGTGGGCGCAATGCTACCCAGGCCGCCCAGCAGAATCGCAATGGACGACAGGTTGGCAAAGCCACACAGCGCAAAGGAGAGAATCGCCATGGTGTGCGGGGTCATCAGTTGACCCGTCGCCGCCACCACCTGTTCCCCATCGATATAGGGAGCGAGGTTGATATAGGCCACGAACTCGTTGACCACCAGCTTCTGGCCGATGAACGAACCCGCCAGCGTCGCTTCTGCCCACGGCACGCCCAGCAGGAACGCCAGCGGTGCAAACAGCCAGCCGAGAATCAGCTCAAGGCTCAGCGATTCAAAGCCAAACCAGCCGCCAACGCCGCCTAAAATGCCGTTAACCAGCGCGATTAAGCCGATAAACGCGAGCAGCATCGCACCAACATTCGCCGCCAGCATCAGGCCAGAAGTCGCACCGGAGGCCGCTGCATCCAGCACGTTGGTGGGTTTGTCGTCCTGCTCTTTCAGCTCTTCATCGACTTTAGAAACGCTGTCGCTGTCTTCGGAGTCTTGGGTTTCCGGCATGATCAGTTTGGCGAACAACAGGCCGCCTGGCGCCGCCATGAAAGAGGCCGCGACTAAGTACTCCATCGGAATGCCCAGCGCCGCGTAGCCCGCCAGAACGGAACCGGCCACCGAGGCCAAGCCGCCACACATCACCGCAAATAGCTGCGAAGGCGTCATGCGGGCAATAAACGGACGCACCACCAGCGGTGCTTCGGTTTGGCCGACGAAGATGTTCGCGGTGGCGGAGAGCGATTCGGTACGCGAGGTGCCCAGTGCTTTTTGCAGCGCGCCACCCAGAATCCGAATGACCCACTGCATGATGCCCAGGTAGTAGAGCACGGCAATCAGCGACGAGAAGAAGATGATGACCGGCAGTACTTTGATGGCAAACACAAAGCCGACGTTTTCAACATCGGCCAAGCCGCCAAACAAGAAGCCGATACCATCGTTAGCAAACACCAGTACCTGGCTAACACCGGCGGAAATGGCTTGCAGCACCGCCTGGCCGAACGGCACGTAGAGCACAAACGCACCGATACCTGCCTGGATGGCAAAAGCACCCAGCACGGTGCGCAGCCGAATCGACTTGCGGTCGTAAGAGAAGATTAGGGCGATGGCCACCAGGGTGACCATACCAACCAAGCTCATGATGAGGGTCATGGGAGTACCTTCGGATCGTGAGGTGTGGGAGCGATTACAGCAAGTTCAACTTAACTGAGTAGATCATCGCATTTTGGTAAGCGTCCGGGGTACCCAGTTTATTCTCTGAGTAGCGGTACTGCACGCCCGTGGTGATCAGATCAGACGGGTGCCACCACAGGCTTAGCGCGCCGTTGGTACCTACGCTGCCTGCTTTATCGCCCACGTAGTTCTGGGTCAGGTACTCGTAATCGCGGCCGAAGGTCTGCTCGTGCCAGTTGGTCACGCTGAAGTTTTGGTTCAGAGCGGTGAAGTCGTAGCCCGCGACCCAGCCAGCCATAAAGCCGTTCATGCCAGTGTAGCTATTGCTCTGCACCCGCGCGGCACCAATAAACGGTTTGAACCACAGGCCGTTATCAAAGGTTTTGCGATAGCCCAGACCCAGGATTTGGTCCTGCTCCCGAGACTCGTAGCCGTAGTCGCGGAAATCGTACAGGTGGGCGTAAATCGATAGCGGGCTGTCGCCCAGGTAGATGTGCGAGGTCACTTTACCGGCGGTGCGGAAGTTGTCTTTACCGCCGCTGGATTGGTCGAATTGGTCGTTGGTCGGGTTCTCGAAATCGAAGAAGCCGTAAAATTCGCCCCAGCTAAAGCCGACGCCGCCTTCGATTTCAACAAACGTAAAGTCGCTTTTCGCCGCGTTGCTGGCGGTGCGTGCTTCAGTGCCGTTCGACCAGTCCAGGTAGTTGACCGATACGTTAGCGAACGACCACAAACGGTCAAGGGTATGCGGCTCGGCGTCATCGGCAAAGGCCGGCGTTGCCAAGGCAGCACTTGTCAGTAAAACGCCAGCGCCAAGCGTGACGAACGAAGAAGAACGAGAGTGGGATAGAGCAGTCATGGAAGCCTCAACAGGGTTATATCACGGTACCAGAGCAACTGGTGTACCGACGTTGTGGGTCGTGTGGGCTGGCGTAATGTTAAAATTATAACATTGAGTGTTATTTTTTTAACGTTGATTTGCAAGCATTGTCACATCAACGCTGTTTAAATGTGATAAGCGCATCATGACGGAGTCTAACGCTGTGTCGCAGTGGAAATCAGTAAGGGGCTGACGCAGCATAGGTAGCCCAGTTGGGTCTAACATCGATAACAATATGCATCATAAGGAGATGCCTGCTATGAATGACCGGAGCGCACAGCGCTTGGCAATGCTGCAAGAGGCGCTGGCCAGCGGGGGAACGCTACATCTTCGTGATGCCGCCGAGCTGTGTGGAGTCTCCGAAATGACCATTCGGCGGGATCTTTCAACGCAACCTTCACCGATCAGCCTGCTAGGCGGTCGACTGGTAATGGCCAGCTACCCCGGCGTCACGCCGGTGTACGACCTAACGGAACAGCAGTCGAGCCACTATCAGGTCAAGCAGCGTCTTTGCCAGCGTGCCGCCAGCTTTATTGAAGAGGGCGATACGCTGTTTATCGACTGTGGCTCGACGTTGATTCCGCTGCTCAGCCAGTTAAGCCGCTTCCGGGAATTAACCGTAGTGACCTACGCGCTGAATGTGGCTAACGCGGTGGCAGTCTTGCCTAATGTGCGTTTGGTGCTACTCGGCGGGCTTTTTTATGCCTCCTCTCAATCGTTTGGTAGTGATGGTATGGGCGCGGCCATCGAGCGTTTGGGCATCAATAAAGCGCTGATCTCCGCCGCTGGGGTGGATTGCGAACGGGGAGTAAGCTGCTTTCATTTTCATGAAGTCGGGCCTAAGCAGGCGGCGATTGCCACCGCGATGCAGCGGCTTTTGATTGTCGATGCCAGCAAGTTTGGCGTGGTGCGTCCGGCCTATTTTGCTTCGCTGGAGGACTTCGATATCGTCGTCACCGACGATGAGCGTGCCCCCGGCTTGTTAGAGCGCCACCCGCTGCCCACGCTGAGCATCTCGCTCGCCTAACAACAGCCACTGCTCAGCCAATCCTTAGCCACTACTCCCCAGTGCCCTGTGCCCTGTGCCCAAACGGGTGCGCAGGGTGCGGCATAACGTCTCTTTCTGATTGACCGAGATCAATAGAAAATACTTTAGTCTTAGTTGATGCACGCAAGGTGCACGGTTAAGGCTCGCCACTAACCCCATGGGGTGGCGCATATTTTTCCCGGAGCAACGTAGTCATGCTCACTGTTTTGGGAAAAGTATGGGGTGATAGTTAGCTTGCTACTTAGCTGGCTAGTTAGCCAGCCAAGCAGTGAGCTGTTTTAGACAACTCTCTGATGAGATCACACCATGCAACTACCTACCCACTGGCGCAGGCGAGGCACTTTTGTGCTCGTCGTATTGTGCTTGCTGTTAACGGGCTGCAGTTCTGCATTGCTGGATCCCAAGGGGCAGATTGGCGTTGAGCAGCGCTCGCTGATTCTGACCTCCTTTGGGCTGATGCTGATCGTGGTCATTCCGGTCATCGTGATGACGCTGCTGTTTGGCTGGCGCTACCGGCGCAGTAACCGCGTCGCCAAGTATCTGCCGGACTGGGCGCACTCCAACGCCATCGAAGCGGCCGTTTGGACCGTGCCCTGCTTGATCATTGCCGTACTCGCCTTTCTCACCTTTAAAACCTCCCACAGCTTGGACCCCCACAAACCGCTGGAAAGCGACGTGGAACCCATGGAGATCCAAGCCGTCGCGCTGGATTGGAAGTGGCTGTTCATCTACCCGGAACAGGGCATTGCTAGCGTCAATGAACTGGCCTTCCCGGTAGATACCCCCGTGCGCTTCCGAGTGAGTTCTGGCTCGGTAATGAACGCCTTCTTCATTCCACGCTTAGGCAGCCAGATTTACGCCATGGCGGGCATGGATAACGATGTTCACCTGATTGCCGACGAAGAGGGCGTCTACCCCGGCCGTTCCACCAACTACAGCGGTGCTGGCTTCTCTGGGATGACCTTCGATGCCCACGTCACCTCTCCGGCGGAATTCGACGCCTGGGTGGAAAACGTGCGTGCCGCCGACGACACCCTGACCTTCCCGGATGGTTACGAAGCCTTGGCGCAGCCGACGGAGTATCACCCGGTGGAGTACTTCTCGGCGGTCACGCCCGAGCTGTATGAGTCGATCGTCAGCAGCTTCCACAGTGGTGACGGCAGTGGGCACGGCGGTCATGCAAACCACGGTGACACCATCAGTGATGCCCACGATAGCCACGGCGAATCCAGCGAGCTAGAGAGCGCCAGCGCTTCTCAACAGCAGGCCGCGATCGGCCACGTTACCAATCAGCATGCAGGTGATGACCACGCCATGGGCGGCCATCCCACAAGCGTTGAAGCGGGGGGTTAAGCATGTTTGGAAAACTCACGTTAGAAGCAATTCCGTATCACGAACCGATCATTATGGTCGTTGCTGCCTTTATGGCGATCGGGGGTGCCGCGCTACTTGGCGCATTGACGTACTACCGTAAGTGGGGCTGGCTGTGGAACGAGTGGTTTACCTCCGTTGACCACAAAAAGCTCGGCATCATGTACTTTGTGGTGGCCTTGGTAATGCTGCTTCGCGGCTTTGCCGATGCGATTATGATGCGTACCCAATTGGCCATGGCGGCCGGTGGGGCCGCAGGTTATCTCCCTCCTGAACACTACGATCAGATCTTTACCGCCCACGGCGTGATCATGATCTTCTTCGTTGCGATGCCCATGGTCATCGGCCTGATGAACCTGGTGGTGCCCCTGCAAATCGGCGCCCGCGACGTTGCTTTCCCGTTTTTGAATAACCTGAGTTTCTGGCTGTTCGCCGTCTCGGCGATTTTGGTCAATATTTCCCTCGTGGTAGGGGAGTTCGCCAAAACCGGCTGGCTCGCTTACGCGCCTTTATCGGGGATAGAGTTTAGCCCTGGGGTGGGGGTCGATTACTGGATATGGGCACTGCAAATATCCGGGATAGGCACCACGCTCACCGGCATCAACTTCTTCGTTACCATTCTGAAAATGCGCACCAAAGGCATGACCCTGTTCCGCATGCCGATTTTTACCTGGACGTCGCTGTGCGCCAACGTCCTGATCATTGCCTCGTTCCCGATTCTGACCGCGACTATCGCGCTGCTAACGCTTGACCGCTACTTCGGTATGCACTTCTTCACCAATGACTTTGGCGGCAACATGATGATGTACGTCAACCTCATTTGGGCCTGGGGTCACCCGGAAGTGTACATCCTGATTCTGCCGGCCTTTGGCGTGTTCTCTGAAGTCATCGCGACCTTCGCCCGCAAGCGTCTGTTTGGTTACAAAACCATGGTCTGGGCCACGGTGGCGATTACGCTGCTGTCGTTCATCGTCTGGCTGCACCACTTCTTCACCATGGGTGCTGGCGCCAATGTGAACGCCTTCTTCGGCATTATGACGATGATCATTGCCATTCCCACCGGGGTGAAGGTGTTCAACTGGCTGTTTACCATTTTCCGCGGCAGCCTTGAGCTGACTTCGCCGGTGCTGTGGACCCTGGGCTTCATCATCACCTTTACTCTAGGCGGTATGACCGGCGTGATGCTGGCGCTCCCGGCGGCTAACTTCGTGCTGCACAACAGCCTGTTCGTGATTGCTCACTTCCATAACGTGATCATTGGCGGCGTGGTATTCGGCATGATGGCGGGCCTGACCTACTGGTTCCCCAAAGCGTTCGGCTTCACGCTGAGCGAGAAGTGGGGCAAGCGCTCGTTCTGGTGCTGGTTCATCGGCTTCTACGTCGCTTTCATGCCGCTCTACGTGCTGAGCTTCTTCGGTGCCGTGCGCCGTATGCAGTCCTACGCGAATCCTGAGTGGCAACCCTGGATGATTCTGGCTTGGGTAGGTGCCGTGATCATCATGATGGGGATTGCCTGCACCATCATTCAGTTCTGGGTCAGCATCCGCGACCGCAAGCTGAATGCCGACCTGACCGGCGACCCCTGGGATGGCCGCACGCTGGAGTGGTCGACCTCGTCGCCTGCGCCGTTCTACAACTTTGCTCGCCTGCCGGAAGTCGGTGATATCGACAGCTTCTGGTCGCAAAAGCAGCGGGGTAACGAGCAGTTGGACGAAGCGCCCTACACCGATATTCACATGCCGCGTAACACCGTGGCGGGGCCGGTCATCAGCTTCTTCGCGCTGATTCTAGGCTTTGCGCTGGTGTGGCATATCTGGTGGCTGGCCGCCGTCGGCGCTCTGGGTGCGGTGGTAAGTTTCCTAGCACGTGTATTCAACGAAGATATCGACTACTACGTGCCCGCCGCTGAAGTGGCGCGCATCGAGCGCGAGCACGAAAAGCGCAAAACTTCTGCGCCGAGTAGCGCAGCGTCTGATCGTGAACAGACCAACTATGTGGAGGCACGAGCGTAATGGCCACCGATACCCTACATCATGGCGCCGCAGCCGAGCCCCATGAGCACCACGACGCGACCGGCACGAAAGTGTTTGGCTTCTGGGTCTACTTGATGAGTGACCTGGTGATCTTCGGGTCACTGTTCGCTACCTACGCCGTGCTGATGAAAGGCACGGCTGCCGGTCCCACGGCGGCGGATATTTTTGAGCTGCCCTTCGTGCTGGTAGAAACCTTCCTGCTGCTGTTCAGTAGCTTCACCTTTGGTATGGGCGTGCTGGCGATGAACGCCGAGCGCGTCGGCCAAGTAAAAGCGTGGCTGGCGATCACCTTCCTTCTGGGTGCCGCGTTCGTCGGCATGGAAGTGTACGAGTTTCAGCATCTGATTCATCAGGGCTACGGCCCTGATCAGAGCGCGTTTCTTTCGTCGTTCTTTACCCTGGTCGGCACCCACGGCCTTCACGTGACCGTTGGTTTAGTGTGGATTCTGGTCATGCTGGTGCAGCTCTCGACCAAGGGCATCACCCCGATGACGCGTCCACGGATTCTGTGCCTCAGCCTGTTTTGGCACTTCCTGGACATCGTGTGGATCTGCGTGTTCTCGTTCGTTTACCTGATGGGAGTGCTGTGACATGAGCCATTCATCATCTTCAACGTCATCCCACGGCAGCGTTAAATCGTATGTGACGGGGCTTCTGCTATCTTTAGTGCTAACCGTGATTCCGTTCGCGGTCGTTATGAGCGGTGCGTTAAGCACCGCCACGACGGTGGTGGTCATCGCTATAACAGCCGTGCTGCAGATTTTGGTTCAGCTGGTCATGTTTATGCATATGAATACCAAGGCCGACGAAGGCTGGAACGTCATGTCCTTCGTTTTCACACTGACGATACTCGTCCTGGTGGTAGGGGGCTCGTTATGGATCATGCAGCATCTGCATCTCAACATGATGATCGGCTGAACGTGGCACCGAGCCGCTGGCGCGACGTGCTGGCGCTCACCAAGCCGGGGATCATCGGTGGCAATCTGATTGCGACCTTGGGCGGCTACTTCCTAGCCGCCCACGGTACCTTCGATTGGGTCACCTTTGCCTCGGTGATGATGGGTATTGCCCTGGTCATCGCCTCGGGCTGCGCCTGCAACAACGTGATTGATCGGGATATCGATGCACTGATGGCGCGTACGCGCCATCGCCCGCTGGCCAAGGGCCGCATCTCGATCACCCAGGCGCTGGGGATTTCAGCGCTGTTGGGGGTGGCCGGCGTGGTCTGTTTGGCGCTGGGTACCAACGGCTTAACGGTGGCGCTGGCGGTAATCGGTTGGGGCGTGTATGTGGGGGTGTATAGCCTATATATGAAGCGCCACTCCGAGTACGGCACGCTGGTGGGCAGCCTTTCCGGCGCGATGCCGCCGGTGGTGGGCTACTGCGCGGTCACGGGGCAGTTCGACAGCGGCGCGTTCATGCTGCTAGTGATTTTCTGCCTGTGGCAGATGCCGCACTCCTACGCCATCGCGATTTTCCGCTATGCGGATTACCGTCGCGCCTCCATCCCGGTGCTGCCGGTGGTGCACGGCATTAAGCGGGCCAAGCACCATATTCTGGGCTATATCGTGGCGTTCATTCCTGCGTCACTGGCGCTGGTGCTGGCTAGCCAAGCAGGCGCAGGCTACCTGTGTGTGGCGCTGACCATGGGTGGTTACTGGCTTTATCTGGCGCTATGCGGCTACCGGCTAGAGGACGACGTTCGCTGGGCGAAGAAGGTGTTCGGCGTCTCGATTCTGACCATTACCGCGATGAGCTTAGTGATGGTATTGGAAGCCATGGTGCCTATGTGGGCGTGATACATCCCAACGATTCAACCTGACGCAAAACTTAAAACGCCCCGAACAGTTCACTGTTCGGGGCGTTTTTTTAGCGCGTATGGCACGCGGCGAGTGGCTAGCTTTCCCGCTGGCTGGCCTGAATCGCGGTGAGAGCGATGGTGTAGACGATGTCATCCACCAGCGCGCCACGGGAGAGGTCGTTCACCGGCTTATTCAGACCCTGCAGCATCGGGCCAACGCTCACCACGCGGGCGCTACGCTGCACCGCTTTGTAGGTGGTGTTGCCGGTGTTGAGGTCGGGGAACACGAACACGGTGGCCTTGCCCGCCACGGGGGAGTCGGGGGCTTTCTGCTTGCCCACGCTCTCGATGGCAGCGGCGTCGTACTGCAGCGGGCCGTCGATGGCTAGATGCGGCGCGCGCTCTTTGGCGATGCGAGTGGCTTCGCGCACTTTATCCACATCCGCGCCGGTGCCGGAGTCGCCGGTGGAGTAGCTGATCATCGCCACGCGCGGCTCGATGCCAAACGCCTCGGCAGAGCGGGCGCTTTGTAGAGCGATCTCTGCCAGGGTTTCGGCGTCTGGGTCTGGGTTCACCGCGCAGTCGCCGTACACCACCACTTGTTCCGGCAGTAGCATAAAGAAGATCGACGACACCTGATTGTACTCAGGGGCCGTTTTGATCAGCTGAAACGCCGGGCGAACGGTGTTGGCCGTGGTGTGAACCGCGCCGGACACCAGGCCATCCACTTCATCGAGCTGCAGCATCATGGTGCCCAGTACCACGTTATCCTGAAGCTGTGCTTCGGCGGTCAGCTCGTTGAGCTTGCCGCGACGACGCTCCACCATCGGGCCAATGTAGCTGGCGCGGGTGCTTTCCGGGTCGATGATGGTCAGCGCATCGGGCAGTGTAAGGCCACGGTGATGGGCGACGCTCTCGATATCTTCCCGTTTGCCCAACAGCACGCAGTCGGCAATGCCACGACGCTGGCAGATGATTGCCGCTTCGATGGTGCGCGGCTCGTCGCCTTCCGGCAGCACGATGCGCTTTTTGGCCTGCTGAGCGAGCTTCACCAACTGGTGGCGGAACGCCGAGGGCGAGAGGCGGCGGGTGTAGCCACGGCTCAGCTTGGCTTTCAGCCACTCTAAATCCATGTGGGCAGCCACGTAGCGGGCCACCTGCTCGGCGCGCTCGAAGTCATCCATGGGGATTTCAGTGCTGAGCTGGCTCAGGTTCTGCGCCGTGGTCAGGCTGTCGGTTTCTACCGCCAGCACCGGCAAGCCGGTTTTCAGCGCTGGGCGGCACATCTCGATCATGCCCTCGTTGGGCAAGAAACCGTTGGTGAGCAAAACGCCCGCCAGCTGGGTGCCGTTCATGGTGGCCAGCGCGGAGGCCAGCACCACATCGTCACGGTCGCCGGAGGCCACGACCAAGCTGCCCGGGGTGAAGATATGCAGCGCATTGGCCGCACTTCGGGCGCACAGGCTGGTAGATAGCACGCGGCGGCTGGCGGCTTCGCCTTCGTTGAGCATCTTGGCATTCAGCGCCCGGGCCACGTCCAGCGTGCGCGGGGCACTTAGAGTTTTGCTGTAAGGCACTACGCCAATCAGGTGGAAGCGGTCGGTGGCCAGCGCCGGGGAGTAGCGGCGCAGCTCGTTGAGCACCGGCTCTTCCAGCTGCGGTTTGATGGTGCCCGGCGCGGCCGAAAGGTCATCTTCCTGGCCGTAGGGCAGGTTCTTCATGCGCATCAGAATGCCGCCCAGGGTGCGGCTAGAGCTAACGCCGCCAAAACTGCGGGCGTGCATATCCAACTCTTCGGCCAGCGCCTGGGGTTCGTTGAGATCCCCAGTGCCCACCAGAATGATTCGCGCGTTTAGAGCGTGAGCGAGCTGCGCATTGGTTTGGGTAGCGTAGGTGGTGTGCTGGGTCGGCACCACGCCTTCCACCACGATCAGATCCAGCGCGCTGCCGTCTCGGTAGGCCTGCTGCACCACCTGCTCGTAGAGCTCGATGACGTTTTCCATCAGCTCGTCGGTTTGGTCGTCGCGCAGCAGCCGCTCTAGGCGGGCCTGGGAAATGGGCGAGGGCGGGCGCTGGCTCAGCGTGCGCGATACCAGTGCAGTGGAACGGTCAAGGCCGGGGCCGTTAAGCTCGTTCTGCATAAACGGCTTTAAAAAACCGGCTTTCAAGCCGATGGTGTCGAGCGCTTGAATCAAACCAAGGCAGGCAGACGTTAGGCCAGCACCGACGCTGGTGGGTACCAACAGAATGGCTTGGGGTTGCTCGGGGGAGCTGTTCATTCAGGGGTCTCCACGCAGTGGCGGGTTTCCATGGCAATGCGGCCCTCTTCATCGGTGGGGATCACCCACACTTCCGGACCTTGATGGCCAGCGCTATCCAACTTGCCCTCTTTGCCACGGATGGTGGCTTCATTGGCCGCTTCATCTAAGCTGAAACCAAAGTGGGGCAGCAGGGCCAGTACTTCACGTCGAACGATAGGCGAGTTTTCACCAATGCCGCCAGTAAAGATCACGCCATCTAATCTAGGTAATGCACATGACAGGGCGGCGAGAGATTTGGCAATGCGGTAGCAGAACACCTCTAGCGCCAACTTAGCGCCAGGGTGCCCGGCCATGGCTTGGTCTTCTACTTCGCGCATATCGTTGGTCAGGCCGGAAAGCCCCAGCAGGCCGCTCTGCTTGTTGAGCACGTTGTCGATCTCGTCTACTGACCAGCCTAGCTGGCGGTGCAGATGCGCATGCAGGCCGGGGTCAACGTCGCCGCTGCGGGTGCCCATCACCAAGCCTTCCAGCGGTGTGAGGCCCATGCTGGTATCCAGGCTCTGGTTGTTCCACACCGCCGCGGTAGAGCAGCCATTGCCCAGGTGGGCCGTCAGCCAGCCGCCCGCGCCACGGCTACTGAGCTCGCCGGCGCGCTGGCTCACAAAGGCGTGGCTGGTGCCGTGAAAACCGTAGCGGCGAATGCCGTGCTCGGTGTAAAGCGCTTCCGGCAATGCGTAGCGGTAGGCGCGGGGCGGCAGCGTTTGGTGGAAGGCGGTATCGAATACGGCTACTTGGGGCAGTTCTGGAAACACCTTTCGGGTAGCGGCAATGCCCGCCAAGTTAGCGGGGTTATGCAGCGGTGCTAAAGCCGCCGTGGTTTCGATGGCCTCGATGACGCTGTCATCAATGAGTGCAGCCTGGGTGAAGTGCTCGCCGCCATGAACAATCCGGTGGCCCACAGCACCCGGCACGCGGCCTTCCAAGCGCTGCAAAATCGCGTTCAGGGCTTCAGCATGGTCAGCATTCGGCAGCGGCTGGGTAAAGCTCTCACCGGCGTTGTTTTTACCTTTTAAGCGGGCGTCATGGCTGCCTAAGCGTTCAGCTAGCCCGGCTAAGCGCGGTGCCTGCGGATCAGCATCAATCAAAGCGTATTTAATAGAGGAAGAGCCACAGTTAATAACCAGCACCGGTGCGTTCATAACAACCTTTGTAAAGTAGTTAAGAGGTAAAAAGAGTAGACTTTAGTTTAACATGCTGCGACGCGGAAAATCAGCGAAGAATTTCGTTAGCCGTCTATGTAAAATGTCGGCATCCTGTTTCTTATATAACCTATCGTGAGCCGTTCTGTGCCTATGTCCTCAACATCTTCCCCTGCACTGCTACCCCGCCATATCGCTATTATGCTGATGATGACCGTGGCGACCATGTTCGCTGCTAACCACGTCTCAGCCCGTCTGGCGTTTGATAATGGCACAGGGCTGCTACTGGCAGTGTTGATGCGCTCGGGCGTTGCCTGCTTGATTCTGCTGACACTGGTAGTGGTGCAGAAAAAGCGCCTTTGGCTGCCTTCGGGTTCTTGGCCTTGGCAGTTAGTGGTAGGGCTACTGATTACTCTGCAAAGCGTGAGTCTGTACTCCGCTGTGGCGCGTCTGCCGGTCGTGATTGCACTGCTGCTGGTGAACACGTTTCCCATCCAGCTAGCGCTATTGAGCTGGGCACTGGGCGGCCCCAGGCCATCGCTGCGTAGCTGCCTGATTATGGGCACCATTCTGATTGGCCTATTGGTGGTGCTGGATATTCCTAGCTGGATCGCCAACGCCGATGCCATGGGGCCGGAGTGGCTGGCGGGTATCGGTTTTGGGCTACTGGCCGCCTTTGCGTTTGCTTGCGCCCTATGGCTTACCGAGCACCGCTTAGCCGGGGTGGGCAGCACACTGCGCAGCCTGCTCACCATGCAGACCGTATTTATCGCCATGATTATTGGCGGCTTGGTAGGCGCGGTGCCTGGCGGTATGAGCCTGCCGGATAACAGCACGGGGTGGATGGGGTTAACGCTGCTGGCGCTGCTCTACGGCAGTGCGTTCTCGATTCTGTTTATTTTTGTGCCCCGGCTGAATATGGCGCGCAACGCCCCAGTGATGAATTTCGAGCCAGTGGCCTCGCTGCTCATCGGCTATCTGGTGCTCGGTCAAATGCTTAGCCCCAGCCAGCTGGTAGGTGGCGCGGTGGTGGTAGGGGGGATTGTGGTGTTGAGCTTATCCAAGAGCCGATGAAATTTGCGTTCTACCGAAAGCTGGACCACACTTATCTGTGTAAGGAAACACTGTTCTTTAACTGAGGTTTAACTTATGAAGATGACCGTATTATCACTCACCTCCGCAGCGCTTCTGGTTGGTGCAGGTACTTTCGCGGCATCAGCTCAAGCCCAGCAATCATTTCAGTACCCACAAGGATATGTGGGCGGTGACGCCATGTTCTGGAGCCTAAACCCTGACCGTGGTTCTTCACGTGATGCCGTTGGGCTGCGTTTGCGCGGTGGCGCGCAATTTAACGACTACTTTGCTGTTGAAGGCCATCTGGGAACCGGCGGTTCGGATGGGGAAGCCGAACTAGATTACATAGCAGGTGCTTACGCAAAAGGGATTGTTCCTGTGGCGCCTGATATACGCCTTTATGGTTTGGCGGGGTTCACTGAGGTTGATATCAACAGTGATCGTGAAAGCGGTTTTTCCTACGGTGCGGGTGCGGAAATGGATATCGCACCTAATGTATCAGTAGGGGCCGATTACATGCGCTACCTAGATAAATCAGCTTATGATTTTGATGCAGCCAGCATAGGCCTGAGTTATCGGTTTTAAAAATTAGTCGCGATAAGTCAATAATTTATCAAGGGAATACAACCCCGCTGTACTAAGTGAGTAGCTTATACAGCGGGGTTTTTAATTGTATTTTATATTAAATCTAGTTAGTCTTGTGGCCTTTATTAAAGGCGCCTTAGTGGTGCTATAACGTTAAGGAAACAAGATGAAAGTATCAGCTAAAGCGCTAGCGGTGGCCTCTGCATTGTTAATGAGCGGCGCTGTACACGCGCAGTCGTTCGGCGTTGGTTACGACGCAGGCTACCCACAGGGCTATGTGGGGGCAGATGCCATGGCGTGGACACTAGACCTGGATGGTGCGGATGAAAGTTTTGACGCTGTTGGCCTGCGCCTTGTGGCAGGCATGAAATTGGACGAGTACCTAGCCGTTGAATTTCATGGTGCAACGGGAGGTTCTGACAGCCACTATGGATCAGACATTGAACTGGACTACTTAGTCGGCGGTTATTTAAAAGGAATTGTGCCGTTGGGCAGCAGCGCTCGCTTGTTCGGCTTACTAGGTTATTCTGAAGTGAAACTCACAGAAACAACCGCCTTCGCTAACTACAGCGGCCGCGATGACGATATCTCCTTTGGTGCCGGGGCTGAGTTTGACGTTTCTGACTCCCTCGCCATCAGCGCCGATGCCACCCGTTACCTAAGCCAAGCAGAGTACGACCTGGATGCCTATAGCGTCGGCCTGCGCTATCGCTTCTAAAGAGACGCACTTACGTTGACTTGCTAAATAAAGCACCCTGCTGCTGAGCAAAGGCTCAGGCAGCGGGGTTTTTTACGTTGAGTTTGCCTATTTCTGAGGCTCAGCATAATTCTTCTGAGTCTGGGCCAAATGCTGCATACACGAAGATGGTACCTTCAAAAAAACGATAAACATAAGTAATGGCCAGCGAACAACTTATAACGCTCCATTTATGAGGAAACCATCATGCATAACGTAAATAAAATCGCTTTAGCCGTTGGTCTGAGCATTGGTGTATCAGCATCTGCCGCTGCGGCAGATATGAATTGGCGTATGGCAACGCCTTGGAGTGGTGGCCCGTGGCTTGAGCGCGACGCACAGATGTTTGCAGACCGCGTTAACGAGTTGACGAATGGGAAAATCGCCATCGAAGTCTACCCAGGTGGCACACTGGGTAGCGCGCTGCGTGTTACCAATACTGTTAAATCAGGCGTTGCTCAAGTAAGTCATAACTACATTAACTATGATTACGGCACAGACCCCACGACCGCTTTGCTGGCAGGCCACTCCAGTGGTCTAACACCGGAAGAGTTCATGTTGTGGATGTATGAAGGCGGTGGTGCGGACCTTTACGAAGAATATCGTCGTGAAGTGTTTGATGTTGTAGCATTTCCGTGTGCCATACTTGGCACCGAAATTTTCCTTCACTCTAATAAGCCTGTCAAAACGCTTGAAGACTTCCAGGGCTTGCGGCTGCGTACTTCCGGTGCATGGGCAGAGATTGCTTCTCGCCTAGGGGCATCGACCGTGGTAATGGCGGGTAGTGATATCTATAGCGCCCTTGAGCGTGGCGTTATTGATGCTGCTGAGTGGGGCAGCCCCGAAATGAACCGCCCAACAGGGTTTCAGGAAGTGGCGCAATATGTGATTACGCCTGGCGTTCACCAGTCTGGCGGTTTCCTCGAGTGCCAGGTCAATAGTGACACTTGGGATGAGCTGAGCGAAGAAGACCAGAGCATGCTGCGTCTTGCGGGTAAACTATCGGTTTTCGATACTTGGCTTGCTAGCTCATTCGCTGATCTTGATGCCTATCAAGAGTTGGTTAACGGCCCGAATGAGATTGTAGAGCTAGATCAGTCCTTCATCGATGCCATTTATGAAGAGACAACCAAATGGGAAGATGAGTATGCCGCAGAAAATGAGTGGTTTGCTCGGGTTCTAGAATCTCAGCGTTCCTTTAAAAATGACATGAACAGCTGGTCAGAATATCGCCTGCCCATTGGTGTAATGGCTCGCTAACCGTTGCTGTGTAAATGATCAGAGGGGCCTTACGGGCCTCTCTTTTGTTTGTTGTCTTATGTCTCTCTTATCCGCTGAGATTCCCTCATGAAACTAATCCGATCCATAGAGGCGCTGACCCGCTTTGCTGGTTGGTTGGGCGCACTTCTTGTCCTTCCCTTAATAGGTGCATTAATCATTGAAGTGTTGAGCCGCTATGTAGCTGGTAGGCCAACATTATGGGCCTTTGAAGTTAGCTACATGGTCATGGGTGCAATGTTTATGCTGGGAATGGCCAATGCCCTGCGTGTTGGCCAGCACGTCAGCGTGGATATTATGACTCTGCAACTGAGTCAGCGTGCCAATGCTGCCATTCGAACGATTGGTTACGTACTTTTCCTGCCCGTATTGGTATGGCTGGTATGGGAGCTATCTAAATACGCGCTGTCTGCTTTTGAAACCAATGAGCGCTCAGGACGTTCAGCTTGGAATCCGGTGGTCTGGCCGATTTTTACGGTATGGTTCGTGGGGTTTGCGCTGTTGGCACTCCAAGTATTCGCAGAACTTCTTAAATCAATATGTTTGCTAACAGGTAAACATCAAGCAGAGGAGTCGGCCGAATGAGTAGCTATCT
This sequence comes from Vreelandella lionensis, assembly GCF_044543515.1. Lineage (NCBI taxonomy): Bacteria > Pseudomonadati > Pseudomonadota > Gammaproteobacteria > Oceanospirillales > Halomonadaceae > Vreelandella > Vreelandella lionensis. Next base: position 141,741 of record NZ_JBITWC010000007.1, read on the forward strand.
TGCGTTGCTTATGTTTCCTGCACTGATGACGTTGATCATTGCTGGTTTTCCTATCGCTTTCTCAATGATTTTGGTGGCAACCGGCTTTGGCATTATCCAGTTTGGTGATGTGGCTGCTTACCAGCTATTGACTAAAATCGAAGATACAGCATCTAACTCGATTCTCGCTGCGGTACCGTTGTTTATCTTTATGGGCGCAATGCTTGAACGTTCAGGTATCGCCGAGCGTTTATTTGAAGCAATTCATATGTGGACGCGTCGCCTACCCGGTGGACTAGGTATCGGTGCCATTATATTGGGGACACTGTTTGCTGCTTCTAGTGGTGTTGTGGGTGCAACAGAAGCAGTTATTGGCATGTTGGCTATTCCTGTCATGCTTAAGCATCAGTACAGTAAAAGCCTAATGTCAGGCACGATCTGTGCCAGTGGCTCCTTGGGTACTGCGATACCACCGTCTATTACGGTGGTGGTGCTTGGCCCTGTAGCAGGGGTATCGGTTGGATCACTGTTCAGTGGTTTGCTAATACCAGGCTTCTTAATGGCAGTGATGTTTTTGATCTATATCATTGGCATAGCTTACCTCAAGCCAGAGATGGCACCACGTATTCAAGAGCAAGAGCCAGATATTGCGTTAGGTGAGAAACTGCGTATTACATTAGTGGCATTAGTGCCGACCATGCTGCTGATTTTTACCGTACTGGGCACTATTCTTTTGGGCATGGCAACACCAACAGAGGCTGCAGCCTGTGGTGCATTGGGAGCCATTATTTTGGCTGCTGCTTACCGGAATTTAAATGTTGCCGTGCTTTGGACGTCAGCGGTGAAGACCGTCAATATCTCTGCGATGATTCTGCTTATCGTTATGGGCGGCAGTATGTTTGCAGGCGTCTTCTTTGCTTCAGGAGGAATGGCTACGGTTCAGGCGCTGCTCATGGATACAGGCTTGAGCCCGTGGATGATTCTAGGATTGATTCTGCTGATTGCATTTATTGCAGGGTTCGTACTGGATTTGATCTCGGTAGTGCTCATTATTATCCCCGTGGCGATGCCGATTGTAAGAATGCTAGGTTTTGATGAAATCTGGTTTTGCGTCGCCTTCCTGGTGGTGTTGCAAACCAGTTATCTCACGCCACCCTTAGCCCCGGCAATTTTTTACCTAAGAGCTATCACTCCTCCAGAAGTAACCCTCAAGCATATGTATAAAGGCGTTGTGCCTTTCATCCTTGCTCAATTAGTGGTGTTAGCACTGGTTCTTGCCTTCCCAGAGATTGCCTTGTGGTTGCCTGACGTTATGGGTGGCCCATCCTGGCGCTAGCTTGAAAGAGTTGCAAAATAAGTACATGGCCGCTCGTAACAGAGCGGCTTTTTTTATCGTCAAACAAGAGATTATTGTTAGCTTGCTAATAAATTTGTTAGACTAAAGTATTCCGTCTAACGCTACCCCGGGCGGCGGTAACCGCTTGGGTGCCAGTGAACGAGTAATGCTAATGACCCCTGATCAACGATTTACCCGCTGGGTGAAGATAGCCCTGGCGGCGTTTTTGCTGCTGTTTGTCTATTTCTTGCTCGCCGATAGCTTTATGCCGATGACCCCAGAGGCGAGGGCGATGCGCCCCGTTACGCGTATTGCTCCGGAGCTAAGTGCGCCGGTTAGTGAGGTTGTGGTACGCGACCACCAGCGGGTTGAAGCTGGTGATGTACTGTTTCGCCTAAATCCCGAGCCATTTCAGTTAGCGCTTAACCAAGCGCAGTTAAACCGCGAACAAGCTGAGCAGGAGAATGCTCGCTTAACCGCTGAATTAGCGGCCGCCAGGGCCTCGCTGGCGTCTGCCCAGGCAACCTATGAAGAGCGCAGCGGTGAACGCCGCCGCGCCGAGGCGCTATTAGGCCGCCAGGGAATTTCCCGCCAGCAGTACGAGCAGCAGGTGGCCGCCGAACACACGGCCCGGGCGGCCGTGGCCTCGGCCCGCGCACAGATCGATAGCCTGGAAGTACAGTTGGGCGAAGAGGGCGAAGCCAATCTACGGCTGCGACAAGCTAACAATGCTCTCGAAAAAGCCGAGCTGGACGTAGCCCGCACGGACGTAAGGGCGCGCGAAGCGGGCGAGGTGACTAACCTGCAGCTTCAGCCAGGGGACTACGTTCAGGCAGGCCAGCCAGCGGTGGCGCTTGTGGCTAGTGAGGTGGATGTGGTGGCTGATTTTCGTGAAAAAAGCCTGCGCCACATCGCCCCAGGCGATGAAGCGAAGGTAGTCTTTGATGCGCTACCGGGGCATATTTTTGCAGGCCATGTAAGGGCGTTTGATGCTGGCGTGCGGGAAGGCCAGCAGGCAGCCGATGGGCAGTTGGTGGACATCCCCACCTCTGACCGCTGGGTGCGAGATGCCCAGCGGGTGCGCATTCACGTCGTGCTGGATGAACCGCTGGAGGAGCTGCCAACCAGCGGTGCGCGGGCCACGGTGCAACTGGTGCCTGGGGAGCACGCGCTAGCCAAGCCATTTGCTTGGCTGCAGGCTAATCTCATCAGCTGGCTACACTATGTTTACTAGATCAGCATCTACTAAGCCCGCGCCCACCAAGGCTGCACTGAGCCAGAATGGGCTTCGTCAGTGCCTGCGGGTCGCGGGTGCTGGCACGCTGGGCTTTATGATCAGCCAACTAATGGGATGGAACTACGGCGTATTTTTTACCGTGTTCCCGATGTTTCTGCTCGGGCTGGTGCCGGTTTTAAATGGCTCAATTATTCGCCAGTTTCTCTCTAACGTGAGCCTTAACGTACTGGAAGTGAGTCTGGTGATTGGGCTGTTAAAGCATATGCCCGTGGTGATGACGCTAGTGGTGTTGGGCCTGTTCCTGATGCGCTTTAATTTAATGGCCAAAGGCCCACTGTTTCTGTTCGGCGCGAACGGCGTACTGACGCTCAGTATTTTGCTGCACTTTGCCAGCTACCCAGGGGTAGATTTAAGCGATCTACTGGCCAGTAATCTAATGGCAAGCTTACTGGCGGTGTTTATCGCCATGCTGATGCATACGCTGTTTCCCGATGTAGAGCCACGTCAGCCGCCCCCCAGAGGCACCAAACCGGCGGCACAAATTCGCCATGAAACACTGATCGGCGGCATGACCGCTACGCTATCGTTCGTAGTGTTTCAGGTGTTCGACCTGCGCGATTCGCTCTCGGCGCAAATGGCCACCATCCTGATTCTGTTTACGCTGGGCTATTTCGGTGCTCAAATTTCAGCCGCTAAGCGTGCGGTGGGCACGCTGCTGGGCTGCAACTTAGCGCTGGTGATGCAACTGGCCCTCTACACCCAAAGCCACCACTTTCTACTGGTGATACTGCTCTACTGGTTAGGGCTGATGCTGTTCGCTCGTGAGCATGTGTTGGAAGGGGGCGGCTCGGGCATTGGTTTTGGCGGGCTAACCACCATGGGAATTCTGTTTGGCCAATCCCTCGGGCCGCAGCAAGATCTTGTCTATAGCGCCTTGTACCGTTTTTCTTCTATGAGCGTTGCACTGATTGGCACGCTCTCGGTGATGGTTTGCTTACATTATTTACTCAACCGCTGGGAGCCGACGCGCCTGCCTGAAAGAAGTTGAGGCAACTTTTTAACAAAGGACTACTCTGAAAGTGAGCCGACGTTGAAGTAAGTGTTTACTCGGCGTGCGGCATTTTCCCTACTAACGGATTAGAGGTGTTCGTCATGGCAAGTGGCAAAGAAGATAAAGCGAAAGGTGCGGCTAACAAAGCCGCAGGTAAAGTAAAAGAAGCAGCAGGCAAGGCCACCGGCAGCAGCAAAACCGAAGGCAAAGGTAAAGCCCAGCAAGCAAAAGGCGAACTGCAGAAAGGCAAAGGTAGCGCCAAGGAGAGCCAGACAAAACAGCGCTAAATGACGCAGTACTCATATTAGTTGCAGTTTGCAGTACGTATATTAACAGGGGGCTTCGGCCCCCTGTTGGCGTTATGGGGTCTTAATAATATTGCCTCAAGCCATATGGGTAATGGCTTTGCGGAAACGTGCCAGGGAAATGCTGAATAGTACGCTGCCAATCAACAGCAGCACTAAGAACTGTTTCCAGACGACATCTAGCCCAGCGCTGCGGAAGAGAATGGCCTGGCTTAACTCGACAAAGTGAGTGGTCGGGGCCAGTAGCATAATGTTCTGGACCAGATCTGGCATGCTCTCGCGTGGGGTATTGCTACCTGAAAGCATTTGTAGCGGGAGCAGGAACAAGACCATCAGCATGCCGAACTGGGGCATATTGCGCGCTAGGGTGGCCAGGAAAATGCCCATTGAGGTGGTGGCAAACAGATGCAGCGCTGCACCTGTTAGAAAGAGGATGATCGAACCTTCAACGGGCACCTGCAGTAGCCCACGCACAATAAAGGTGAGGGAGAGGGCCACCGCCAGTAAGACCACGGCCCCCATCGACCATACCTTGGCGAGCATGATCTCGGTTGGTGAGATGGGCATGACCAATAGGTGCTCGATGGTACCGTGTTCACGTTCGCGTATCAGCGCTGCGCCGGTAAGAATAATCGAGAGCAGCGTGACGTTATCGACAATCGCCATCAGCGAGCCAAACCAGTAATGTTCCAGCCCAGGATTGAAGCGGGCTCGCAGCACCAGATCAACCGCAGGTGAAGCGCTTTCACGGTAGCGCTGAACAAACGTGTTGACCTCACTCATCACGATCTGCTGCACATAGCTGTTACCCGAAAAGGCTTGGCTCATGCGCGTGGCATCAATATTAAGCTGTAGGGCGGGTGTATGCCCAGCAAGTACATCGCGCTGGAAATCGAAAGGAATGACTAGCACGAAGGTGTAGTCTCCAGCATCGAGCCCAGCATCCATCTCCGAAAATGAGATCATTTCTGGGTATAGGAATTGTGGTGGGTAAAACGCCGAGATGATCCGTGCAGAGAGAGGCGAGCCGTCTTCGTCGACGATAGCAATAGGCGCTTTGTTCAACGTCTCGGGCAACGCCGTGGCTGAGGCGTAAACGGCGACACTGAACACATAAACAATAAGCACCAGCATTGCCGGATCGCGCAATAGGCTCCAGAACTCCTTGATACCGAGGCGAAAAATAAGCGTAAGCCGGTGCATGCTAACGCTCCTGCTTCTTAAGTAAGGCGATTGCCAGACCTGTTATCACTGGCACCGACAGCAGCATCGGCAAGAGTGAACCGATAAGATCCCGTAGGGTGAGTGCTTTGCTGAATACGCCGCGGCTGATAGCGAACATATAGGTTGCCGGATAAATATTACCGATGAAGCGCCCGCGTCCGTCCAGTGACGAAACAGGGTCGGTCAGCCCCGAAAACTGGGTGGCGGGGATTAAGGTGCCAATCATGGCAAAGAACATGGCGGCTATTTGACTGCGGGTGATGGTGGATGCCAGCAGGCCCATGCCGGTAGAGATGATGGAGAATACCAGCGCCGAAAGGGCCAGCGCCCAAAAACTGCCCGTCATCGGTACGCCGAAGAGGGTGACTGCCAGTCCGGTCATCAGCAAAAAGTTGACCATTGCCAAGCCGATGTAAAAAATTTGCTTGCCCACCAGGAATTCGGTACGGGTCACCGGCGTGACATAAAGGTTGATGATCGACCCCATTTCCTTCTCGCGCACCACTGAGAGCGCGGTCAGCATGGCTGGCAGCATTAACAACAGCATGGGAATAACGGCGGGCACCATGGCCGAAAGGCTCTGTATATCGGGGTTGTAACGGTAGCGGTTTTCGATGCTGGCCGCTGGCGGTCCGTTGGTGTTTTCGTTACGGCCTTGTAGCCACTGCTGGTGAATACCCATTACATAGCCCTGTACGGTTTCAGCGCGCTGGGGCATAGCACCATCAATCCACGCCCCGATGGCTGCATCGTGGCCACGTATGACGTCTCTGCCAAACCCTTCGGGGATTTCGATTGCCAGGGCCAGCTCTCCACTGCGCATGCGTCGATCCAACTCGGCATAGTCATAAAGAGGGGCGTGCTCAGTAAAATAATGGGGCGATGCCGACAGGTTCAGCGCGTAATGGTGGCTGATAGTGGTCTGGTCGCGGTCAAGGATCGCATAGCTAAGATTCTCCACATCCATGCTCACGCCGAAGCTGATTACGCACATCAGAATCAGCGAGCCAGCTAAGGCCAGGGAGGCGCGTACAGGATCACGGCGAAGCTCCAGCGTTTCGCGCCACATATAGCTGAGCATCCTCTGGAAGCTAAAATGCCGGTGGCGTGGTGCTGTAAAGCGCGACTTATCATCGGAAGGGGAAGAGGTGACCAAGGCATCGCTAGTGTGTGGTGGCTTGTCACTTTCCTGGGCACCAAGCAGATAGCCGATAAAAGCCTCTTCCAGCGATGCGGCTCCTCGCTTCTTGATGAGCGCTGCTGGCGTATCGCTGTCAAGCACTTGTCCCGCGTGCATCATCGATATGCGGTCGCAGCGCTCAGCTTCGTTCATGAAATGGGTAGAGATAAAAATCGTCACCCGGTCTCGTCGCGACAGCTCAATCAAAAGATGCCAGAAATGGTCACGGGCTATCGGGTCGACGCCTGAGGTGGGTTCGTCGAGTATCAGTAGCTCGGGTCTGTGTACCATCGCCACTGCTAACGATAATCGCTGGCGCACCCCCAGAGGCAAGCTGTCGGGCAGCTCATTGAGAACATTATCGAGCATGAAGCGCTTGACCATCTCATCGACCCGAGTGGGGATCTCATGTTTACCAATCTGAAACAAGCGGGCATGTAGAACCAGATTCTGGTGCACGGTCAGCTCGTTATACAGCGAGAACGTTTGGGACATATAACCCACCCGGCGGCGGGTATCCATATCGCGGGGATCTACCTCCTGGCCCAGCAGCCAGGCCTGCCCTTCGCTTGCGGGCAGCAGGCCGGTGAGGATCTTCATGGTTGTTGACTTGCCGCAGCCATTGGAGCCGAGAAAGCCAAAGATTTCACCACGGCGAATGCGAAAACTGACGTGATCAACGGCGATAAAGTCGCCGAAACGCATGGTCAAGCCCTTAGCTTCGATGGCGATGTCTGTATCGGCAACGGCAGTTAAAGGTGAGATATGAATGGGGTGGTAGCCACGCTTTTTCTCTTCTGGCAGCAGCTTGATAAAGGCCGCATCGAGTGAATCGCACTCAGTGCGTGCTAACAGTGCGGGTGCATCACCGGTAACCAGTATGCGTCCCGCATCCATGGCTACCAGCCAATCGAATCGCTGGGCTTCATCCATATAAGCAGTGGCCACGATAATGCTCATTTGTGGACGCTCAGCGCGAAGGCGGGCGATTAGCTCCCAGAACTGAACACGGGCCAGCGGATCGACACCAGTGGTGGGCTCGTCAAGAAGCAACAGGTCGGGGTCATGGATCAATGCGCAGCACAACCCAAGCTTCTGCTTCATGCCACCGGAGAGCTTGCTTACATGGCGGTTTAGAAACGGCAGCAACCCCGTTCTGCGGGTAAGATCATCAATACGGCGGCGGCGTTCGCTGGCTCCGTGGCCGAACAGCCGGGCGAAGAATTGCAGATTCTCCTCCACCGACAGCGTAGGGTAAAGATTCTTGCCCAGCCCCTGGGGCATGTAGGCGATACGGGCTCCTATGCGCTTGCGATGCCGCTTATCGCGCATGTCGCCCCCTAACGAAGTGACCGAGCCCTCCTGCACAGCGCGTGCCCCAGCCAGTAGCGCCAGCAGGCTGGATTTACCGACACCGTCAGGGCCGATCAGCCCCACCATGCAGCCGCCGGGTATCTCCAGGTCAATGCCATCCAGCACTCTCTTCTTGCGGTAGTGCAGGCGCACGCCCACCAGTTGTGCGACGCTTTTGGGAGATTCAGCCGCCGCGTTGGTGGAAGGGAGCGGGGTCATGGTAAGGCCTGGCCCGCCAGCGCGGCCGGCCACTCAGCGTCGGCATCCAGCTTGACCCAAGCGACGCCTGGTAGGCCGGTTTTAACCTGGTCTTGATGCTCACGTAGTAGCTCCGGGTCGATCTGTGCCTTAACCCGAAACATGAGTTTCTGGCGCTCGGAAGCTGTCTCCACGGTTCTAGGCGTAAATTGCGCAGTGCTGGAAACGAAGGAGATACGTGCGGGAATCGGGAAGTTGGGCATGGTATCGAGCACGATGCGAGCTTCACTACCCAGCGCTACTCGACCGACAATCTCCGTGGGTAAGAAGAAGGCCATGTGAACATCATTCAGGTCGACCAGATTGAGTACCCGGCCTCCTGCAGCAAGCACCTCGCCGGGCTGGGCGACGCGAAATTGCACACGACCATCCCGAGGTGACACCAGCTGGCTATCATTGATATCGGCGTCGATACGGGCGATGGTGGCCAAAGCCGCTGTCACACTAGAGCGAGTACCGATTAACTGCGCGCGTGCCGCCTACACTGCGGCCCTGGCAGCCGCTACTTGGGCCCTGGCCGCGCTAACGGCGGCTTGAGAACCATTGACACGGGCACGGTCATCATCAAGCTCTTGGGTTGAGGCGGCACCATCACGGGCAAGCGCCTCAGTGCGTGCCAGGTGGCGCTGGGCTGAATCGAGTTCGCTCTCGCGCTGTACCACGGTCGCTTCAACGGCCGCCTGATCGCTTTCGCGCATGACGACCTGAGCCTCGGCACTGAGCACGAGATGGGTGGCCTGTTGATGTTGGGCAATAGCCTCGTCCCGTTGTGCCTCTAGCGCTTTCGTATCCATTAGCGCCAGCGTTTGGCCAGCGATGACCATGTCGCCTTCGTCGACCAATACGTTGTCAATGCGCCCGGCAAGCTTGGTCGCGATATCAATTTCGACGGCCTCAAGACGGCCATTGCCACTGGCAAAGCCTTCACCGAAACCCTCGTGATCCAGGTCGCTCCAGTAGTAATAAAGGCCAGCGGCGACGGCAAGAATAGCCAGGGCAATCAACAGTTTTTTAATGGCGTGCATGACGTATGGGCGCCCTATAGAGAGTGAACAAGAGAACGGTGGGTACGAGCGCTTTCGATAGCCGCCTGATGCTCTCCGCCACCCAGCGCGGCATACAGCGCGATGCGGGCTGAAATCACTTTGCGGCGTATCTGTACCTGTTGCTGCTCGGCATCCAGCAGGTCACGCTGGGCGTCGAGCACCTCTAAATAGGGGACTGCCCCGTGGTCATAACGTAGCTGCGCGAGGCGTGCGCGCTCGCGTTGTGCAGCGAGCAAATCGCTAGCTGCTTGTGCCTCTTCCACTAGCCACCGCTCTGCTGCCAAGGCGTCCGCAACATCGCGGAATGCTTCCTGAACAGTCTGTTCATAATCCACCACCGCCTGCTCACGACGCACTTCGGCTAAATTGAGGCTGGCGCGAAGTCGGCCAGCAGTGAAGATCGGTAACGAGATCGTAGGGGCGAATCGCCAGGTACGGCTATCGTTGCTGAATAGGTTGTCGAGATCTCTACTGGCAGTGCCTAGCGAGCTGGTGAGGGCAATGCGCGGAAAAAGCGCCGCCCGTGCCGCACTGATATTGGCATTGGCCGCACGCAGCGCATGTTCTGCCGCACGAATATCAGGGCGATTGACCAGTAACTCGGAAGGCAGGCCGGGAGGCAGGGCAAACAATTCATCGCTATCTGCCAACGGGGGTAGCTGCCACTCTGTTTCGGCGGGGGAGCCCAGCAGTAACGCCAGGGCATTGGCCTGTTGGGCACGGGCATTCTCGAGCTGAGCACCGAGCGCCCTTGCTTGATGCAGCAGCACCTCGACTTGACGCAGTTCAAGCTGCGCTGCAGCGCCCACCTCGACTCGGCGGTTAAAAATCAGTAAGGACTGTTCGCGGCTTGCGATGGTCTGGTGGGCGAGCTGCAGGCGGTTATCAAGCTCCAGCAACAGGTAGTAACTATTGGCTACCTGAGCGATAAGGCTCAGTTCGACAGCGCGGCGCGCCTCGTCGGTGGCCAAGTACTCTTCTAATGCAGCCTCGTTCAGGCTACGTACCCGGCCCCAGAAATCCAGCTCCCAGTGGTTGAAACCAACGCCCACCTCATATCGGTTGCTAACTTGAGGAGCACTGGGGGCATTTAGGTCGCTAGGCACACGAGAGCGCTCGCTACTGGCTTCGGCACCGATGGTCGGCAGCAACTCTGATTGCTGAATGCCATAGAGGGCGCGTGCCTGCTCTACCCTCAGCAGTGCGCTGCGCAAATGGCGGTTGGTGGTCAGTGCTTGTTCAATCAGGCGCTGTAGCTGCAAATCGGTAAAGTAGTCGCGCCAGGGGAGGTTGGGAGCTGCAGGTATTTCAGAGAGTGCCGTTGAGCCAACTTGGTAAGTGGAGGGCAGTTCAACCGCTGGTGTGGAGTCGGGCGGTGGTAGCGAGATGCACCCGGCCAGAGGCAGCATCAGTACCGTGCTGAGCAAAAAGTCAGGTCGTACTCTCGGAATACAAAACACGGTTGAAACCATGAGTATCGCCGCCACGCTCAGAGAGAAGCACTACGGTTAAATTGAAAGCACTATTTTAGTATCTAATTATTGATAATTGATCGCATTGACATAGATCAATAAACAACCGATCAGGCGACTATTTTTATCTTGCACAACCTTGATGGAGCGCAAGATAGCGGAACGCCTGCTATGACGTAATGGTGATGTGTCATGACTCCCCTCACTGAGGAAGTGTTCCATGCCTACCATGATGAAAGCGGCCATTTTCGTTGAGCCCGGCCGCATCGAAATTGACGAAAAACCCATTCCCGAGATCGGCCCTAACGACGCGCTGATGCGTGTGACCACCACCACGATCTGCGGCACCGATATACATATCCTGAAAGGTGAGTACCCGGTGGAGCGCGGCTTAACCATCGGCCATGAACCCGTGGGTATTATCGAAAAACTGGGGGCCAACGTAAAAGGCTACCAGGAAGGCCAGCGGGTAATCGCTGGCGCTATCTGCCCCAGCTTTACCTCGTACGCCTGCCAGGATGATTGCTGCTCGCAGGATGGCGGCCACCACGGCCACGGGTATAAACCGATGGGCGGCTGGCGCTTTGGTAACACCATCGACGGCGCACAAGCTGAGTACCTGCTGGTGCCGGATGCCCAGGCCAACCTCTCGCCAGTGCCGGATGGCCTAACCGACGAACAGGTGCTGATGTGCCCGGATATTATGTCCACTGGCTTTGCCGGTGCCGAAGCCGCCGGTATCAAAATTGGCGACACGGTGGCGGTCTTCGCCCAAGGGCCGATTGGCCTATGCGCTACGGCGGGCGCACGGCTGCGTGGGGCCGGGATGATCATTGCGGTAGACGGTGTTGATGAGCGTTTACAGATGGCCAAGCAGATGGGCGCGGATGTAACGCTGGATTTCCGCAAGGTGGATGTAGTCGAGGAAATTCTCAAAATCACCGGCGGGCGCGGCGTCGATTCCGCGATTGAAGCGCTTGGCCTGCAACAGACCTTTGAATCCGCCCTGCGGGTGCTAAAACCCGGTGGAACGCTCTCCAGCCTGGGCGTTTACTCCCAAGACCTAACGATTCCGCTGGGTGCCTTCTGTGCGGGCCTGGGCGACCACAAGATCGTTACCTCATTATGCCCTGGCGGTAAAGAGCGCATGCGCAGGCTGATGAGCATCATTGCCGCCGGACGGTTGGATCTTGGCCCCATGGTGACCCACCGCTACGCGCTGGAGAACATCGTCGAAGCCTACGACCTATTCTCCCACCAGCGCGACGGCGTATTGAAAGTGGCCCTCAAGGTTTCCTGAGGGCCACAGGCAGCGTGCGATACCGCTTGTTTTATACTTCCTGGTAAAGCTCGCTGCCTTCCCGGCGGAACTTCTCCGCCTGCTCCTGCATTCCGCGTTTCACCGCTTCGGCATCGCCTTCAGCGGCGTTTTCCGGGGTACGGTCGCGGTAGGTGTCGCGCACTTCCTGGCTGATCTTCATGGAACAGAATTTCGGCCCGCACATGGAGCAGAAGTGCGCCACCTTAGCGGAGTCCTTCGGCAGGGTTTCATCGTGGAATTCCCGAGCGGTGTCGGGGTCTAGGCCCAGGTTGAACTGGTCTTCCCAGCGGAACTCGAAGCGCGCCTTAGAGAGCGCATTATCGCGACGCTGCGCGGCTGGGTGGCCCTTGGCTAAGTCTGCCGCGTGGGCGGCAATTTTGTAGGTGATGATGCCGGTTTTCACGTCGTCCTTGTTGGGCAGGCCCAGGTGCTCTTTCGGCGTCACGTAGCAGAGCATGGCGCAGCCAAACCAGCCAATCATCGCCGCCCCAATGCCGGAGGTAATGTGGTCGTAGCCGGGGGCGATATCCGTCACCAGCGGCCCAAGGGTATAGAAGGGCGCTTCGTCGCAGTACTCCAACTGCTTATCCATGTTCTCTTTCACAAGGTGCATAGGCACGTGGCCGGGGCCTTCGATCATTACCTGCACATCGTGTTTCCACGCAATGTGAGTCAGCTCGCCTAGGGTTTTCAGCTCCGCCATTTGCGCTTCATCGTTGGCATCGACAATGGAGCCGGGGCGCAGGCCGTCGCCCAGCGAGAACGCCACATCGTACTGCTTGCAGATCTCGCAGATCTCCTCGAAGTGGGTGTACAGGAAGCTCTCCTGATGATGATACAAGCACCACTTCGCCATGATGGAGCCGCCACGGCTGACAATGCCGGTGACGCGGTTGGCGGTGAGCGGCACATAGCGCAGCAGCACCCCCGCGTGAATGGTGAAGTAATCCACCCCCTGTTCCGCCTGCTCGATCAGCGTATCGCGGAAGATCTCCCAGGTGAGGTTTTCGGCAATGCCGTTGACCTTCTCCAGCGCCTGATAGATGGGCACCGTACCAATCGGCACCGGCGAGTTGCGGATGATCCACTCGCGGGTTTCATGGATGTTCTGGCCGGTGGAGAGGTCCATGATGGTATCCGCGCCCCAGCGGATGCCCCAGGTCATCTTGTCCACTTCCTCCTCAATGGAAGACGTGACCGCCGAGTTGCCCAGGTTGCCGTTGATCTTCACCAGGAAGTTACGGCCAATGATCATCGGCTCGCTTTCCGGGTGGTTGATGTTGTTGGGAATGATCGCCCGGCCACGGGCCACCTCATCGCGCACGAACTCCGGCGTGATCTCCTTGGGCAGGCTGGCGCCGAAGCTCTGGCCTGCATGCTGATGGCCCAGAATGCGCTCCACTTCCGCCGTGCCTAACGCTTGGCGGCGCTGGTTTTCCCGCAGGGCGATAAACTCCATTTCCGGTGTGATGATGCCATGGCGGGCGTAGTGCAGCTGGGTCACATTTTTACCCGCTTTTGCCCGGCGCGGGGTGCGGGTTAAATCAAAGCGCAGCTGAGCCAGCGTGGGGTCGTTGGCGCGGCGCTGGCCGTACTGGCTGGTAGGTCCGTCCAGAAATTCAGTGTCGTTGCGCTCTTCGATCCAGGCGCGGCGCAGTTCCGGCAGGCCTTGGCGCAAATCGATGTTGGCGCTGGGGTCAGTGTAGGGGCCGGAGGTGTCGTACACCAGCAGCGGCGGGTTCTGCTCATCCACGCCGCTGGTTTTGGTGGGCGAGAGGGTGATTTCCCGAAACGGCACGCGAATATCCGGTCGCGAGCCTTCCACGTACACCTTGCGCGAGCCGGGCAGCGGGGCCACGGCGGCGGCATCTACCTGGGCGGTTTCGGCTAAAAAGTGCGCGGTTTTGCTTTTGACGGTCTTAGTCATGACGGTTTCCTTGTTGTTGGTCATTATTCAGAAAGGTCGAGGCCCATCTGCCAGAAATCGATTTCCAGGCGGGTGGCATCGCGGAAAATCTTGCTGAGTTCAGCAAAGCGGGCAGGCGTAACATCAGCCAAGCGGGCATCGAGCCACGCAAGCTCCGCCTGCATGGCGGCCTGGAACTCCTCGCCTTCGTACATGGCGATCCAGGCGTCAAACGGGTTTTGCTCGCCGCGAAGGATAGAAGGTTGCGCGTTCAGCCAGTTGGCGATTTCGCCGTAGCCCACGAGGCACGGGGCCAGCGCTACGTGTAAATCGAGTAGGTCGCCGCGGTTGCCGGTATCCAACACGTAGCGGGTGTAGGCCAGCGTAGCGCGGGCTTCGGGGAGTTCGGCAAGCTCCTGCTCACTGATGCCCCACTCCTGGCAAAAGCCCACGTGCAGGCCCAGCTCCACATCCACAATGGCTTTCAGGCCTTCATGGGCTTGGCGCAGATCCGCCAGGGTGGGGCTTTTGTAGGCGGCCAGCGCGTAGGCGCGGGCGAAGTGGATCAAGAACAGGTAATCCTGCTTCAGGTAGTGGCGAAACGACGCCTCAGGCAGCGTGGCGTTGCCCAGCTGGCGCACGAAATCGTGCTCGATATACGCGCGCCAATCGTTCTGGCAAGCGGTGGTGAGATCGGTAAAGCGGTAGCCCATTGTGTGCCTCCGGTGGTAATGATCCGGAGGGCAGGCGAAAAAGATCGAGGGAATGGCACGGAAGGGTGGCGTAAAGGTGCGCCGCGGCCATCGCTTGATCCCTACGCCGGTACCCGCGCCGCCATTCATAAAGCAGCGCATTAGCCGGATCAGGTTCAGCGGGACCAGCGCTCGGTAGCCAAAAGTCTACCCTGCGCCATCTCAGCCGGATATCACCGGCACCCCGTCAAGCTGTTCGTGGGTGGAGTGTAGGAGGCGGGTGGGGGAGATGCAAGAGTAGGTTATTTAATTGGGCGTAAAGGGATAGCCTGCCGTGCAACCAATCAATAAATGACAAGAAAAGACGATGTAGTTGAGTGCTTACCCCCATGGTTGCCTTGACGCGTTCCATCAGTTTCATGGGAGGATGCCTCAATAACTTTGTTTATAAATACAGTTTGTTGGGGCGAGCAAAGCGCCCAAGCCTGCGGATTTTGGCTACATCGCCAAAATTCTCTTTGCACGCTGTAGAATCAATGAGGTAGATTCAATTTGATGGCTATGAAACCTCAGTCATTGTGATGTCGCGTTCATTGAGGTTTCATGGCAGGGCGTATAATCACTGTTAGGCATTCAGTCGTCGAGGTCAACTTGAAGTTATTACAATGGACTTTGTTCATAGACATGCTTGGTTACAGGGAGGTCAACGGCTCCATAAGCACTGACAGGGATGCTGAGGCCTTCATAGAGTTTATGGAAACGAACAAGCATATTCTGGGTTTTTCGAATCGTGACGAAGTTAAAGAACGATATGAGAAAGATAATTTCAATTTTTACGAATACTATGACGTAGACAGTTGTTTCGTTTCCGATTCGATCATAATTACGTACAAGCCTAAGGAAGTAGAGAAACTTACGAACGAAGAGTTGAAGTTTATGCATTCGGCAAATGCATTGTTCATTATCTGCATGAGACTTAAGACGATAATCTTCAATTGCTTTACTGAGAAAGGCATCTTTCTGAGAGGTGGAATTTCTTCAAAGTACTCTTACATCAAAGATAGCTTTGCTGTAGGCGAAGGTGTAATTGAGGCATACTTGGCAGAAAGCTCCATTGCGAAGAGTCCGAGAATTGTGTTGCATCCGAATATTGAAGAGAACAAAAAACTAATCGAGAAAATTAATTTTTTGTCAGATGCAATGTACGGGGGGAGATCGTTGATTCAAAGGGATTCCCAAGATGGCATTCTATTTTTGGACTACATAGGTTTTGCATTGTCTTCATCAGACCTGAAAAGCCAGTCTGTGGCCCGTGCCGCAGCTTTGGACCCTCTCAGATTTGCGGCGCAAAGAGTAGTTACGGACAATTATGTTCGGCGTCATTGCGAAGCTCTTAGAAGTAAACTACAAGAATTGAATAGTGCGCTGGAGAAACTTGGCGCAGGCGGCGAGGAGCATGAAAAGCTTTTAAGGGTTCTGAGTAAATTTATTTGGCTAAAGGAGTACCACAATCGAAGCATCGCCGGAGTTAAAGAACTGGAGCGCTACCACGTTGCGTAGCCACATGCCTAACAAATTCTTGCAGCCGGACCAAATCATACTGTCATGCCTTTTGCAAAAAACGCAAAAGCCACGCCAGCACGCTTTGGCCGCTGAAGAAAGGCGTTAGCTTGATCACATTGCCGGCGATTTAGGTATCACTATGAAGAAAAAGGAAAATGGTTTTTGGCTCCCCATCGGGCTTCTTGGAGTCCTGCTTTTACCTTTGATCTTCATTGGTGGAGTTGTTCTAGGGCTGAGCTTCCAAACTAAGCTTGAATTGACCGCTGACTCGATATCATCCTGGGTCGCTGCGCTTGCAACGGTGGCCATTGCTGTCCTTACGTTCATTCTTGCGATGGAAACGTGGCGTTTGAGAGCAGCCCAGATAGAGCAGATTGAAGAGTTGAGGCGTGAGGCTCTGCGCCCAAATGTTGAATTCTATCTTCATCCGGCTCCAGCATCATTCCAGTTTATTAACGTACACATCGAAAATAACGGTAAAGGTTCCGCTAAAAATATCAAATTTGATATTAAGCCAGATGCTATTGGAGAAAACGAAAAAAATGAGCGCCAACTCATAGCCCAACTCCTTAGTCTAAATATGCTTCACAATGGCATTGCTTCCTTGGGGTCTGGGAAAGAAAGGCGAAGCTTTGTTTTCAGCTTCATAGAGTATGCTGAAAAAATGGGAGATGCGGTATTTAATATAAAGGTTTCAGTTTCAATAAGTTATGAGGATGTAGAAGGCCGAGAATATAAGTCTGAATCTTTAATTGATTTCTCGGAGTTTAAAGGGATTTCAGAAATTGGCGGAGGTGACCCAAATCATAATATATACAAAGAGATCGAGAAAATCAGGAAAGTTCTCGAAGGTGCTCAAACAACAATGACCTCAAAAAGAATGAACATTAACACCTATTCTTCGGAGGATAGAGATGCCGAACGAGAGGCTATGAGACGCCGTTTTGAGAGCACCGATGATTAAACACTGCGGGTGCCGTCCACAAGCTAACAAAGTGGTCAACGGGACGCCTACTTCGCTCCGCTCCGTAGCTACCCATTACCACCGGCGTTATGCATATAGGGTAAAAGTTGATGGATAATATTAAGAAAGTTTACTTGTGGATAATAAAGTCTATTCGCAGTTTAGATGATACTGTTTGTGAACAGTTTGAATCTGTGGTTGGAAAGTCGAATGACGATACAACAAAGAACCTATATAAGATTTTCAGATTTGCACTGATTGCTACGCTAATAGTGTTCTTAGTGAATTTGCTGCTAAGAGCTGATTTTCTTCCTTCAAGTAATTGGAAGTTAGGTGAGTTTGCGGATTTTTTTGGTGGAATTTTAAATCCAATCCTTACCTTTTTAATGTTTATTGGTCTGATTATCACCATAGTTGTTCAAAAAACAGAGCTTGCATTAGCCAGAGAGGAATTTAGCCGAACTGCAAACTCGCTTCATGAACAAAGTAGGTTTTCAAAAAACAAGTGTTTGAAAATACATTCTTTAGTCTTCTTAAAATACATGCTGACACTTTAGAATCATTAAAGTTTAACGATAAATTATTGTGTTGTGCATTAAATTTAAATGCAGAAGAATCGGTTGGTAGAGCAGTGTTTTCATCGATTCTCTCTTGGATGAGTACAGATAAAGATGATATGCAAAAAATTCGCGAAAATTATAAGTTCTTTCAAGATTCTGAAAACCATATTGTAGGTCACTACTTTCGTGGTCTTTATCAAATTTTAAAATTCATAGATTATTCGGACTTGACAAAAGAAGAAAAGGAAAGCTACTCAAGGATATTGAGAGCCCAACTATCGACAGATGAGTTGGCATTGTTGTACTTTAATTGTAGGCGGATGCAGACTCTGAGTGCAACACACTCATTGGATGGTTGATGGGCTTTCATGGTACTTGGCCATCAGCTCGCTCATCACTTCTATCGG